>SVGX01000042.1 GCA_015056105.1 Clostridiales bacterium
CCCCCTGTGCGAAAAGTATCTTCTTGTAACTGCTAATTGCGATTTTCTAAAAGAAAAATTTTCTTAATATGATTATACTCAGCAGCACTCCCGAAATCAAGCAAGGGGTGTGCACAATTTAACGATTTATCCGAGGGGTGTGCATTTCGTATCAAAATAGGTCTCTACTTTCACAAAAAAGGCACCCCTTGTGGGTGCCTTTTTTGCGGTGCTTCCAGATAAAGGGACTCGAAGCCGCGGCGCAAAGGGCAAAATCGATACGGTGTATTGATTTTAGCGGCCGGGTTTTGCGGCACAGGCGAGATTTGCGCCGCGCGGAGCGCAAGCAAAGCCAGCCGATGCGCAAAACGAGTGTCACTTCCGCCGCCGCACCATTGCATTTTTCCGCGGAAGCAACTATGATGAAAGTGTTCTCCGCATTTGGAGGACGGTCTTGTTTTACCCGAAAGGAGGGGAACCTTGATGAATCTGCAGAAGTGCAGCGTACAGCTGTCCTATATGCTCCGCCACAGCACGGAGCCGCTTTATATCGACATCAACGGCGGATGGGCGAATGTGGAAGATATCCTTTCCGTGCTGCGCCTGCGCTATCCCGAAATGGATCGGGAAACGCTTGATGAGATCGTGGCCGGCGACAGAAAGGGCCGCTATGCTTACGATGAAACGGGGACAAAGATCCGCGCGAACCAAGGGCACTCCATCGAGGGCGTGACGGTGGAAATGACATCCCCCGAACCGCCGGAATTCCTTTATCACGGCACCGCAGAGCGGTTCCTGCCTTCCATTTTGCAGGAAGGGCTCAAACCCATGACACGGCAGTTCGTACACCTTTCCGCCCAATACGAGACTGCCCATACCGTAGGCAAACGGCACGGCAAACCCGTTGTGCTGCTCATTCGTGCTGCCGACTTTGCTGCGGACGGGCACAGGCTCCTTCTTTCCGCCAACGGCGTGTGGCAGGCAGAGGCTGTTCTACCGGAGTATTTTTCGGTGATGGAGGATGCATAGGAAAGAGCTGTGGCATCTGCTAATTGTACGTAGAAATATAGTAAAAACTCCCCGAAGGGAGTTTTTTGCTTTTTACTCTTTATTTCACCTGCTCCAGATCCACCGCACAGACGATCTCCTCCACAATGCTCTTGCGGAGATTGCCGAGGGTGCGGTTGGCGCGGCCGGCATAAACATCGTTGGTAAGAAGGGCGAATACCATGTCGCGCTCCGGGTCGGCCCACATGCAGCAGCCGGTGAAGCCGGTGTGACCGAAGGCGCTGCGGCCAAGGGGCAGGGAGTGGGCATCGCTGATGAGAAGGCGCATCTGGAAAAGGATGCCGCGGCGGTCCCAGCTGTTCATCTGCTGAAAACGGGTGTATTCCTGTACGCATTCCTTCGGCAGAAAGGCGCCCTTTCGCCCCTTGAGTGCCGCAAGGTATCCTTCGCCGAGGGCAGCCACATCCCGCGCGGTGCTGAACACGCCCGCGTGGCCTGCCACGCCGTCAAGAAAATAGCTGTTTTCATCGTGCACAAGACCGTGCACACGTTCTTTCCGCCATTCGCAGAATTCCGTAGGAGCGGTGTTTTCCGTGATGGCACCCTCGCTCACCCGGTTGAAACGGGTGGAGGAAAGGCCGAGAGGGCGGGAAACGTATTCCTGCACCAGCTCGTCCAGCTTTTTGCCGGTGCGCTGTTCCATGGCGATACCCATGAGGATAAGGCCGATATCCGTATAGATGACGGTGCTGCCCGGCTCATAGGCAAGGGGCATGGCGCAAAGGCAGTCCGCTACTTCATCGGGCGATGCGCAGCTTTTGAACAGGTGTGCCCAGCCAAGGCCCGCATTGTGGATGAGCACATGGCGCCAGGTGACCTTTCCCGCATCCGCATAGCCGAGAAGGTCATCGCTCACGTTGGGCGTCAGCCGGTTGGCGCTGGCGCGGATCTCCCGCATGCCGGAAAAATTGGGGAAACTCTTTGCGATGGGCTCATCCAGGGAGAATACGCCCTCCTCGCACAGCTTGAAAAAAGCGGAACCGGCAAAGATCTTCGTCAGGGATGCGATGTCATAGCGAGTATTGCTGTCGCAGGGGCGTGCGTTGTTGGGGTCGGGGCGTCCCACGCAGTATTCGTGGACGACCTCGCCGCCGATCATCACGCAAAGCTGGGCCGAAGGGTAGCAGTTTTTATCGCAAAGCTCTTTGATGCGTTTGTCTGTCAAAGTGAAATCGGGCATGATGACCTCCTGCGGTGGGATGTAAAATGATTGTAACACGGAAACGGCAGCAAGGCCAATAGGACAAAGCAGGCATTTGCGTTGACATGTGCGAAAAGCTGTGGTACCATACGGAAAACGCAAAACGGGCAAGGATATAATCGAAAAGAAAGGGGGGGAAGGCATGGTCATACGTCGGTTTGAACCGAAGGATGCACAAGCGGTGTCAGCGCTTATTGCAAAGACGCTTCGCACCGTGAACATCCGTGATTATTCCGCGGAATACATTGAAAACGATGTTGCGCTGTTGACGCCGCAGCACATCCTTGAGCGGGCTTCATGGACGCACTTTTATGTGGCGGTTGAGGGCGATACCGTCATCGGCTGCGGCGCCATCGGCCCCTATTGGGGAAGGGTGGATGAAAGCAGCCTGTTCACCGTATTCGTTTTGCCCGAATACCACGGGCAGGGCGTGGGCAGACGCATCATCAAGACCCTTGAGGAAGATGAATATTTCCTCCGTGCCAAAAGGGTCGAGATCCCGGCTTCCATCACCGCCCGGGGCTTTTACGAAAAGATGGGCTACCGCTGCAAACCGGGCTGCGATGCGCCCGATGAGGAGCAGCTTTACAAGATGGAGAAGTATAGGTGAATTGTATAAATAGCAGAACGCCGGCTTAACAGCCGGCGTTTTTGCTTCGATGGTGAATATAATTTTCTTACCCCAAATACTTCTTCACCTTTTCGCTCGCTTCACGGAACAGCTTTTCCTCATCCACACCCACAAGGCGACCTTCCTTGACTGCCATTTTGCCGTGGACGAAGGTGTAGTCCACGGGCGCTTTGAGACCCACGGTGGCAAGCATGGCGGCAGGATCTTCCGCTGCGCCGATGAGCTCTGTGCGGCGGCTGTCAATAAGGAAGAAGTCGGCGCACATGCCTTCCTTCAGACAGCCGATGTCATTGCGGCCGAGAAGCCGTGCGCTGCCCCTTGTGGCAAGCTTGAGCACATCGTAGCCCGTGGGGGCGGCATTGCCGGAGGTGAGCCGGTGCAGCAGATAGCACACGCGAAGCTCTTCAAGCAGGTTGCTGCCATCGTTGCTGGCGCTGCCATCCACCGCAAGGCCAACGGGCACGCCCAGCTTGAGCATTTCCGGAATGCGGGCCACGCCGGAGGAAAGCTTCATGTTGGAAATGGGGCAGTGGGCTACGCCGGTGCCGGTAGCGGCAAGGGCTTTGAGCTCTTCATTGTTGAAGTGGATGCCGTGGGCATACCACACATCCGGGCCGGACCAGCCCAGGGTCTCCATATAGGCAAAGGGGCGCATGTTGAACTTTTCAAGGGTATAGCGCTCTTCATCCTTGGTTTCGCAAAGGTGGGTATGAAGGCGAACGCCGTATTGCCGGGCAAGAACGGCGGATTCCTTCAGAAGATCCGCAGAAACGGAGAAGGGGGAGCAGGGCGCAAGGGCCACCTGATGCATGGCACCGAAAGAAGGATCATGCCATGTTTCGATGAGCCGGGCGCTGTCCCGCATGATGGCATCGATGGGCTGTACCACGCTGTCCGGCGGCAGACCGCCGTCCTTTTTGGAAAGATCCATGCTGCCGCGGGAGGCGTGCATGCGGATGCCGAGTGTATCCGCCGCTTCGAACTGGGTATCGATCAGCATATCGCCCGCGGCGGCGGGGAACACATAGTGGTGGTCAAAGCAGGTGGTGCAGCCGTTTTTGAGAAGCTCGCCCATACCCGTGAGGGAGGAAAGGCGCACCACATCGCTGTCAAGGTTTTTCCATATCTCATAAAGCGCCCGCAGCCAGTCGAAAAGCTCAAAGCTCTGCACCGCGCTGAGGTTGCGGGAAAAGATCTGGTACAGATGGTGGTGGGTGTTTACAAGACCGGGGTAGCAAAGCATGTGGGAAGCGTCAAACACCTCCGCACCCTCTGCGCTTATGTTTTCGCCGATGGCGGCAATAACGCCGTTCTTTACCAGCATATCCGCATGGGTAAGCATGCGGTCGCTGTCATCGCAGGTAACAAGAGAGAGTATGTTTTTGAAAAGAACGGATTTCACGGTTTTGCTCCTTTCTTTTTGCATATTCGGCGGAAAAGACAAAAAAGTGCACAGAGCACTTTTTTGCGGATCTCGTATTACCAGGGGCGTCTGCCGCAGTAGAAATGTTTGCGCCAGTAGGAAGAAAGGTAAGTACGGCGCACGACCTTGCCGTTTCTGGAGGAGGCGTCGATCATTTCGCCGCTTGAATTGATGACGATGCCAATATGGCCCACCTTGCTGAAATCATCGCTGTAGAAGCAAACAAGGTCGCCCTTCTTGAGGTCATCGATATCGGTGATCTTTTCCCAGTCATCCACGCGGGAATAGCCTGCCGCGTTGAGCCTGTTGCGGTTGCTGCCCGCCTGGTTGAGGCAGTAGTATACGAGGCCGGAGCAGTCAAATTTTTCCGGGCCGCGGGCACCGAGCACATAGCGGTCGCCAAGCTGCTTCTTGGCAACCTCGATCATCTTGGAAATGTTGGCCTTGGTGCGTGCAGCTTTTGCCTTGCTGGCGCTTTCCTTAGCCTCGGGGGAATAAAGCAGTTCAAAGGTGGCTTCTCCGGCGAGGCCGTCTGCGCTGAGACCGTTGCGGTCCTGAAACGCTTCGATGGCGGCCACGGTGGTTTCGCCGTAATAGCCGGTCACGGCGCTCATATAGCCAAGGTCCTTCAGCTGCAGCTGCATATCTTCGATATCTTCGCCCTCCATGCCGAACTTCACGCAGTATTTGGGCGCATCGTCGCTGTAGACGAGCGCAAGGGTCTGAAGGCCCGCGATGCCGTCCTGATCAAGGGTCGCGCCAAGGGATTCGGTATAATTCACCTGCCGCTGGAAAAGAATGACCGCATCCTCCGTGGCGGGGCCGTATTTCTGGGTGCTTTCGTCAAGCTGCAGATAGCCAAGGTGCATGAGCCGTTCCTGCAGCTTCTGCACTTCCTCCGATTCATCGCCCCGCTTGAGGGTCGGGTCAGGCGTGGGCGTGGGCGTGGGAACCGGCGTGGGCGAAGGGGTAGGAACCGGTGTGGGAACAGGCGTAATGTCAATGGAAGCCGCGTTTGCGGCGGCAGCGCTATCGCCGGAAGCAAGGTTCAGCGTGGCGGGGGAATTCGGCGCAGCGCTTTCTTCAGGCGCCTTGCCGCCGCGGGAAAGAAGGATGCCGCCCGTTACAAGCAGCGCAAAGCAAAGCCCCGCCGCGCCGATCGCAATGATCTTTTGCTGCTGCGAAAGCCTTTTGAATTTTTTAGCGGCGCGGAAGGTGGTGCGCCGCAGCCTCTTATACAGGCGCTGTGCGCTTCGGTTCAGGTTTTTCAGGAATTCCTGCATGTATCTCTCCTTTGGGGGGATGGGGATATCGTTGGCGTCGGGCATGTCCCGCGTATGCTACTATTTTAAGCGGTATTGCCGTAAAATTCAATGGAAAGCGTTTTTTGCCAAGGATTATTTACAAAATGGAGGGAGGACGGAAAAAGGCGCGGCAAAAAACGCTATACATGCAAAATGAGAACTGCTATAATGATAGTAATTGATCTTATCACATCGGCACGGAGCAAAGGCGCACCTGCGCGGAAAGGAAAATATGGCTTTTTTTGAAAAACTGAATGCGATCACAAAAAATGTGGGCGATAAGACCAACGATATGATCGAGACCACAAAGCTCAACGGCAAAATTACAAAGGAAAAGGCTTCGATCGAAGAAAAGAAGCTGCGCCTTGGCGGGCTCTATTGGGAAAAATTCGCAGCGGGCGCGCAGCTTGATGCGGATGCTGCGGAGATCTGCGGCGAGATCAAAGCTTCTTTTGATGCCATTGCCGGCTTTGAGGCAGAGATTGCCGCCATTAAAAAGGAAAACGAAAAGAAGCAAGAGCAGCCTGCAGGTCCTCAGCAGGCACAATTGCCCACCGGAAGTACGTTCTGCCCTGTCTGCGGCACCGTTTCGGAACCTGGCGCGGCTTTCTGCATGAGCTGCGGCAGTGCGCTTAAGCCTGAGATCCGTCTTTGCCCCAAATGCGGTGCAGAACTGCAGGCGGGCAGCGTCTTCTGCAGCGAATGCGGCGCAAAAGCATGATCGTTTTTTAAAAATCATATACACAGGAGGAATCATCAAAATGGCAGAAAATAACGGCACCAACAAGGTCATGGGCATCCTTTCCTACATCTGGATCCTTTGGATCGTACCCCTCTTTGCGGCGAAGGATTCTCAGTTTGCCCGTTTCCATGCGAATCAGGGCCTGCTACTGTGGATCGTGAGCGTTGTAATGGGAATTATCGGCATCGTTCTCGGCTTCATTCCCGTGGTCGGCACGGTCATCAAAATCATTGGCTGGATCGTGAACGTCGCTACCCTCGTGCTTGCCATTATCGGCATCATCAATGCCGTAAAGGGCGAAATGAAGCCCCTGCCTCTCATCGGCGGCATCAAGATCATCAAGTAAAAAACAGTCTTTTTGCAAAACACCGCCCGGGATCCCCGGACGGTGTTTTCTTGACAAAAAAGGTTTGTTGTGATAAACTCCCCAATAGGTTTATAATAACAAACCTTCGGAGGGAACTATGGAAACATATGCGATCTGGGACAGTGAATACCGCTTTATGAATGTGGTTTGGGAGCATGCACCCATCGGTTCCGGGGCGCTTTGCGCCCTTTGCTTCAAGACACTCGGGTGGAAAAAATCCACCGTTTATAATGCTATTCGCAAAATGTGCGAAAAAGGGCTCATCGAAAACGAAAACGCCACCGTGAGGGTGCTTGTGCCCCGTGAGCAGGTGCAGCGGGAGGAATCGGATGCCTTTATTGAACGCACGTTTTCGGGCTCTCTGCCCGGCTTTCTCAATGCATTTCTTTCCGGGCGCACCCTTTCCGACAAAGAGGCGGAGGAACTGAAAAAACTCATTGACGCCCACAGGAAGGAGGGATAGCATGGCGGTGCTCTCGCTTCTCGAGCAGCTTGCAGACCGCATGTCCCATGTGTTTCTCACCGTGCTGAATCTGTCCGCGGCGGCATGCTATGCGATCGTGTCCGTACTGCTGCTGCGCCTTGCGTTCGGGCGGCTGCCGAGAAAATATACCTTTTTTGCGTGGATGGCGGTGGGCTTTCGCCTGCTGTGTCCCGTCAGCATCAAAAGCGTTTTCAGCCTGTTCAACCTCGGCTTTTTTGATATGACACCCATTGCCCGGGGAAACGCCATGGCGTTTATCCCCTATGATGTGGCCATGATGCGAGAGCCGAAGGTGTACACCGGCATTGCTGCCGTGAACGATGTTCTGAGCGGCAGCCTGCCTGTGCCGGATCCATCCGCCAGCGTGAATCCGCTGCAGGTTTGGGAGCTGCTTCTGACGCTCCTTTGGCTTTTCGGTCTTCTGGCTTTTTGCGGCTACGCGGTCATTTCCTTCGTGAAGATCAGGAAACGGATCGCCTGTGCCGTTCCCGTTGCCGGGGAGCCGGATGTTTTTGAATGTGACGGTATCCCGTCGCCCTTCGCGTGGGGCATCCTTCGCCATCGCATCTTTATCCCCTTCCGTATGGGCGAAAAAGAACGGCGGCATGTGCTTGCCCATGAGCGGGCGCACATCCGGGGCGGCGATACTGCGATAAAACCCTTTGCGTTCCTGCTTCTTGCGGTGCATTGGTTCAACCCCCTTGTGTGGGCGGCTTACTTCTGCCTTTGCCGGGATATGGAGCTGAGAGCCGATGAGCGGGTGCTTGCCGACATGTCGGAGCATGAACGGGCGGAGTACGGCATGACGCTTCTTTCCTTGGCAGCACCCCGCCGTGCGGCGCTTTCGACCCTCGGCTTCGGGGAAAGCAGCATCGCACGGCGCATTAAAAACGCCCTTTCTTTCAAAAAGCCCGCAAAGTGGCTTTCGGAGCTGGCGGTCATCCTTGCGGCGGTGCTGCTGATCGCACTTTCCACCAACGCTGCAGGAAAAACGCCGGGGAGCGGCGTAGAGCAACAACCGCTCGCCGTGCCCGGCGGCAGAACGGCGTATGCCTTTAAGGAATGTTTGTATATGACGCCGCTTTCTTCCTATCTTGTACCGGAGGAGGGCACGGGGGAGCTGTATATCCGTGCCGGAGATGCATTCCTCATTGCCGATGCGGCGACTATGGAAACGAAGGCGGAGTTTGAGGACATTTCCTGGGAATTCATCCGCTTTGACGAGGAATGGTACCGCAGCACCTTTTTTGCGGAGTATGGCGAAAGCGGTGGTTCCATGTTTGCAGGGCCGGATATTTCCCGCTATGAAAACAGATCATATACGGTGCTTGATGACAGCCATCTGCTTCTTCGCATGGATGAGGAAACATGGTTTGTCAAACTGGGCCGGCATGGCGGTACCCATGCCGGCGAACCGTATTGCTGGAGCATCTACCGCCTTGAGCGGGCGGAATAAAAAACGAAACAGGCAGGTGGAAACACCTGCCTGTTTCGTTTGTAGGTGTGTTATGCTGTTTCCTTTGGAAAGGTGACGGTGATGGCCGTACCCTCGCCAAGCTCGCTTTTCAGGGAAAGGGAAGCGCCGTGGAAGGCTGCCGCATGCTTCACGATGGAAAGGCCGAGACCGGTACCGCCGATCTCCCTGGAATGGCTTTTATCCACCCGGAAGAAGCGCTCGAAGATGCGCGCCTGGTCTTCCTTGGGGATGCCGATGCCGTCATCCTTTACCGTAATGAACGGTGCACCGTTTTCCGCTCCGACGGTTACCGAAACGTGACCGCTTTCTTTGTTGTACTTGACGGCGTTTTCGCAGAGGTTGAAAAGCATCTCATCAAGCACCTGGGCGGAGCCGGAGACGGTGGAAGATTCCCCGGAAAGGGAAAGGGAAATGCCTTTTTCCTTTGCGGAAGGCTTCAACCGATCCAGTACGGATGATGCGGCATCCAAAAGATCCACCTGTGTTATTTCAAAGGGAATGGATTCCTCATCAAGCCGCGAAAGGCGCATGATATCCTCCACAAGGCTGATAAGCCGTTGGGCTTCTTTGAAAATATTGTCGGCAAAATGCGGTACATCATCGCTGCGGACAAGACCGTTTTTCAGGATCTCCGCCGTGCCGGAAATAGCGGTAAGGGGTGTTTTCAGCTCATGGGAAACATTTGCGCTGAATTCCCGGCGCAGCGCTTCCCGCTCGTGCTGCTCTGTGGTATCAAGGATCAGGAGCACCGCGCCGGCGACCTCGTTTTCGTGAAACACCGGGTTGGCGATGATTTCAAGATGGTGGCCGCTGCGCTGCAGAAAGATCTCCGCATGTTTGCCCGAAAGGGCGCGGCGCACGGCGCTGCGGAATTCTTCGCTCCGGTCAAGCACCAGTATGTTCCGCCTTCCCTCGGGCTTTGCCGCGCCGAGAAGGCTGAGTGCGGCGGAATTGCAGGAAAGAAGCTCCGCCCGCTTATCCGCAACAAGCAGACCTTCGCCCATGTTTTCCGTGATGGCGGAAAATTCTGCCTGCCTGCGGCGAAGCTCTTCCATCTGTGTTTCGATGAGTCTGTTCTGTCTCCGGATGCGGTCAAGAAGCGGGGAAAGCTCCGCATACACTTTGCTTTCCCCGGGTTTTTCAAGATCGATGGCATTGATGGGCTTAACGATCCTTTTTGCGATAGCGGAGGCAAGAATGCCCGAAAGCAGCGCCGCAAAAAAGAAAAGGACAACGGTGGGTGTCAGCATCTGTTTGAGGAGCGTAAAGAAGGAATGCTGTGCGCCGCTGATGCGCAGCACTGTGCCGTCATCAAGCCTTTGCGCATAGTAAATGTGGTGTTCGTTCAGCGTGGCGCTGTGGCGGATGCTGCTGCCGGCGCCGCCGGTAAGGGCTTCGATCACCTCTTCCCGGTCGCCGTGGTTTTCCATATCGGAAGCGGAAACGCCGCTGTCGAAAAGCACTGTGCCGTCTGCTGCCAGCCATGTGATACGGTTTTTTCCGGAAAGGCCGGAAAGGTAATCCTCCCCTTCAAGGGCGATGCCCCGGGCGATGTAGACAGCGGTGGACTTCAGCTCATCTTCCACGCCGCTGCCAAGCTGCCCATACAGGATGGCAAACAGGAATACGAGGGAAGCAAGCAACGTTACTGTAGCCACGAGAAATACCGCGCGGAATATTCTGACTGTCACGTTTGCTCACCCCCCGATCTTATAGCCGATGCCCCGCACCGTTTCGATGCGTGCGCCGCATGCGCCAAGCTTCTGCCTGAGGGTGCGGATGTGCACATCCACGGTGCGGCTTTCGCCTTCGAAGCTGTAGCCCCAGATCTTTTCGAGCAGCTGCGTGCGGGTGAACACGATTTCCCTGTTTTCAAGGAGCAGGCAGAGGAGCGAAAACTCCTTTGCCGTCAGTGAAACGCTTTCCCCATTCGCCGTTACGGTATGCCTTGAAGGGCAGACACAAAGCCCCCCCACGCTGTAAACGGCGGGGGATTGCGCAGCATCGCCCGCGCGGCGAAGAAGTGCCCTGACCCGGGCAAGAAGCTCCATCATGCCGAAAGGCTTCTGCAGATAATCGTCCGCACCGCTGTCAAGGCCCACTACCCGGTCGTATTCCGTTCCCTTTGCGGTGAGCATCATCACCGGCAGGCGGCAGGTAACGGCATCGCTGCGCAGCTTTTTGAGGACGGCCAGGCCGTCTTCTTCCGGCAGCATGATGTCGAGCAGAACCAGGGAAGGCGTGCGCGCGGACAGGGCCTGATAAAAAGCGGAGGGGCGTTCAAAGCCCTGCGCTTCAAAGCCCTGGGCGCTGAGGGTATAGACCACAAGCTCCCGGATGCTCCGGTCGTCTTCAAGAAGGTAGATCATCGCTTTTCTCCAAAGTGTCCGGGGGAAAAAGGGTTCCCGGGACCGCTGTGCTTTTTAATCAGTATAGCGGTTTTTTGCTGCCGCCGCAACAAAGGGAAAGGACGGCATAAGAAAAATGCCCGGGCAAAGGCCGCCCGGGCACCGATTCGAAATTCTGAAAAGCTTATGCTTCGGGGATGATCCTGATCTTGCCGAAGATCGGGATCTCATAATACTCACGCTTGAGGGCTTTCACAATGGCGATGATCATGATGACAGTACCCGCGATGATGCCTACGCCGCCCACGATCCAGCCCAGGATGGGGATGATGCAGACGATGGCACAAGCGAGGTTCCAAATCATCAGGCAGACTACCTGGTTTGCGTGGTGGCGCAGATAGTTGGAATCCTTGCCCACAAGAAGGCCTGCAAGCATGAAGAGGATATTGACATAGGAAAGCGCCGCAAGATAGCGGTATTTGTCCTCATCGCTGCGGGGGCCCGCGGGCTGCTGGGGCTGCTGCACCGGCTGCTGATAAGCCTGCTGCTGATAAGCCTGCTGCTGATAGTTCGGCTGCTGGTAGGTCTGCTGACCGTACTGGGGCTGCTGAACGGGCTGCTGAACGGGCTGCTGCACCGGCTGTTCAACGGGCTGCTGAACGGGCTGCATCGTGCCGCAGGCAGGGCAGAACTTGATACCGGCATTAAGCTCGGTTCCACAATTTACACACTGCGCCATAATAGATTCCTCCTTTTATTAAACACCTTCCTGCAAGAAGCGTGCTTTATACGTTTTTAAAGATCGCGGATGCGGACTTCAACCACCCGGCCGACCACTTCCGCCAGCTCGCCGGGCACGATCATGGGTTCGTACTTGGTGTTGGCGGGGATCAGCATCAGCGCGGAGTTCATGTATTTCACCTTGCGAAGCAGCACTTCATCCTCCACGCGGACAACGGCGATCTGACCGTTTTCCACCCGGTGCTGCAGCCGGACAAGGACGAGGGCCCCTTCCGGGATGAACTCACCCACCATGCAGTCGCCTTCCACTTCCATATAGAAATATTCGCCGGCGGTGACATCGTTTGCAGGCACGCCGATATAATCGGTAATATTTTCATCCGCAAGGATGGGAAGACCCGCATGGACCCGGCCCACAAGCGGCACGCCGACCGTTTCGCCGATAGGCATGAGCCCGGGCAGGCTTGCGGCGGTTTTCTGTTTGAAAAGGGGCGTTACCTGACGGTGAAGTGTTTCAGCAGCATCATCAAGGCCGAGAAGGTAATCCGCGGAAACGCCGAAATGGTCGGAAAGCTTTTTGATGGCTTCCTGGGGCAGGGGTACGCGGCCGGTTTCATATTTGCAGATCGCTGCTTTCTGTACGCCGAGGATCTCGCCCAGTTCATCCTGTGTGATACCGTGGCTTTTGCGCAGCTGTTTCAAACGGTTCATACATGCCTCCGCCTTTGTTTCTTGTTTATATTGTATCTTCCGGAGAAATGAAAGGCAAGGGAAAATTTCTTAAAAATGTCGAAAAATATCCTTGACAGTATCCTGACAAGATACTATAATGCAATTACAGCACAGAAACCAAGTGGAAATTTCCGAAAAAGCAATTTTTCTTCCGAATGGGAAACTTTGGAAATATACTGCTGCACAGGAGGGTGACGATGAATTACTTTGGTCTGTTTTTCTCTTTCATGATGCCCGGCATCATCCTCGGCGGCATGGGCGCCATTGCCCTTCATCAGGAAGCGCAGCGCCGTGCAAAGGGCAAGCAGCGCGTTCGCCGCGCAGCTGTTCCCGCACAGCGCAAAATGCAGCCCCTCAGTGACAGGACAAAGCTTTACGTTCATGATATGAACGCCGCTGCCTAAGAAAAACCTTTGTTTATCGCGCCCGAAAGGGCGGGTAAAATACAAAATCAATATGCGCCGCAGGAAGGCTGCCGTTTCGGCAGCCTTCCTGTTTTTGGCGTAAAGCCAAATGTTTACGCAGTGTTTACACGGGAAGGGAGGATTGTAAGGCCCGGGGAGCGACAACACTGCTTGTCCGAAACGAACAAAGCGGGTATAATAATAAAACCAACTTTGATTTTCTAAGAGGTGCAAACCATGGTAAGACGCCGCAGAAGGCGCAGGATACGCCGCAGGCGCATCACGCCGAAATTTATCATTATTCTGATTCTGTTTATCATCGCGGTTTTGATGGGCATTCTTGCGTTGACCTCCCTTGGCGGCGGCAATGTTTCGCCTGAGACGAGCAGCAAGCCGGAAACCTCCGAAAAGCCGGGCCTGCTGGAAGGTCTCTTTGGGTCCCCCACACCCGAACCTACACCCGAGCCTACGCCCGAGCCCACGCCCGAGCCGACCCCGACGCCTATCCCTGATCCTGCGCCCGTATCAAACGGCACTGCCGATACCACAGGTTCCCAGTGGGGCTTCCACAGCGAAATTCAGGTGGATGGCGTTGAGGTGGAGAGCTATCAGGCCGCGCCGCAGGATTCCGTTTACTTCGGTCCCGGTGATGATTACACCGACCTTGCAGGCGTCGTATCCTTCCGCGGCGACAATTACCGCCGCAACCCCTACTACGGCACCGCGAAAAACGTGGTGGAAAAGAAACTTGAAGCCGTATGGTATGTGGGCACCGGCAGTCTCGGTAAGGGCAGCGGCGGCAGCTACAGCGGCTCCTGGACCGGCAGTGGCTGGTCAGGTCAGCCCATTATCGTGCAGTGGCCCGAATCCACCAAGAAGATTATGAACATGTATGATTCCGCAAAGGCCAAGGCCGGCCTTGTGGAAGTCATCTATGCCACCATGGACGGCAAGGTCTACTTCCTCGATGCGCAGACCGGCGACAAGACCCGCGATCCCGTCAACATCGGCGTACCCTTTAAGGGCGCGGGCTCCCTCGATCCCCGCGGCATCCCGGTGCTGTACCTCGGCAGCGGCGACCACTACGATGAATCCGGCCGCGAATCCCGGGCCATGGCGCTGAGCCTTGTGACGGGTAAGGTGCTTTTCTCCTTCGGCAACAAGGATGACAGCTTCTCTGACCGCGCATGGCACGCCTACGACAGCTCTGCCCTTGTGGATGCCAAGAGCGATACCCTCATCTACCCCGGCGAAAACGGCATCATCTATCGTGTGAAGCTCAATACCCAGTATGATGAAGCGGCGGGTACCCTGACCATGAACCCCGGCAAGCCCGTCAAGTTCCGTTACGGCGCAGACCGCACCGGCGAAAACGATTACTGGGTGGGCTATGAAGGCAGCGCCGTGGGTTGGCGTGAATACGGCTTCTTCACGGAAAATTCCGGCCTCATGCACTGCGTGAACCTTAACACCATGGAGACTGTGTGGGTGCAGGATATCTGGGATGATACCAACGCCACAGCCGCCTTTGAAGAGGATGTCGAAAATACCGCCGCTTACCTTTACGTGGGCAACACCCTTGACAACAAGGCGGACAGCAACGGCCACGGCCCCATCGCCTTCTTCAAGATCGATGCCACCACCGGCGAGATCGTCTGGCAGCGCGAGTTCCAGATCTATACCACCAAGAACGTGACGGGCGGCCTGATGTCGAGTCCCGTACTCGGTCAGGGCAATCTTGCAGGCATGGTCTTCACCACCGTGGCAAGCTACGGCGGCGATGACAGGGGCATCATTTATGCCCTTGATACCAAGACCGGAAACACCCTTTGGGAGTATGATATGGGCAACTACGCCTGGAGCAGTCCCGTTATGCTGTATGACGAAGCGGGCAACGGCTACCTTGTGCAGTGCAACCGCAAGGGCAATGTCTACCTTCTCAATGGCAAAACCGGCGAAGTGCTTGATATGATCAACATCGAAAGCAACATCGAAGCTTCCCCGGCGGCCTTTGACAACATGATCGTAGTCGGCACACGCGGCCAGCGCATCTACGGCATTAAGCTGAAATAACAGAAAAAGAAAGATCCCCGGGCGCGGATGCGCCCGGGGATCTTTGCGTTATGCAAAACCGGCGATATTGCAAATTGAAACATAGTCTCCGCTGCGGCTATACTGATACCATAACCGACAGGGAAAAAGGAGATAATATGGAACAGGAAATGCAGCAAACATATTCCATCGCAGATGTTGTTCTGATCACAGGGCTCAGCGAGCGCACGGTAAGAAGCCATATTGCCGCAGGTTTTCTGCAAGGAGAAAAGCACAATGGCGCATGGCGCTTTACCCGGGAAGAGATCGAGTCTTTTGTTACGCACAGCGCAGTGCGGCCGGGCATTCTTGCGAGAAAAAATGCACTGGTTTATGATTTTATGCTGCAGGATAAAAAGTCCGCTCCGGAAGCGTGCATCATCCTTGATATCGAAAAAGGCAAAGGCAGCGCAGCTGCGGAATTCTTCTGCCGGCGTATCAGCACGGGAACGGAGAAAAACATCCGCTTTTCCTATGACGGTGTCAAAGGTGCCAACAGGGTGATTCTTCGGGGCGATATCGGGGCAGTGCTCGCCATTGTAAACGAATACTGGGCAAAACAGTAAGAGACGCTGCATCAGCATGCAAAAGTCCGCAGCTTTTTGGCTGCGGATTTTTTTATCTATTCTCCTGCCTTCCTTCATAAGATGGAAACATCCTGTTCGATGCGTGGGAGGATACCGTGGCCGATACCTTCAACCTGTTTACGGCGTTTTTGATGATCATAATGGGCGTTTATATGATGTGCCTTTGCCGTTTCATGCCCTTTCGCTTTGCTTCTGTGCTGCGGGGACTGTTTCGGCTGTTTCGCCCCAAAAAGGAAGGCAAGAAAGGGGAGATCAGCCCCTTTGAGGCTTTTGCCGCCGCTCTCGGCGGCAGCGTTGGTACGGGCAACATCGCCGGCGTTGCCTCTGCCATTGCCATCGGCGGGCCGGGGGCGGTATTCTGGATGTGGGTGAGCGGCATTCTCGGTATGGCTACGAAATACGCAGAGATCCTCATCGCCATGCGTTTTCGCAGCCGCGGTGCGGAGGGTACGCCGGTGGGCGGCACCATGTACTGCATCCTTAAAGGCATGGGAAAGGGCGCTATGCCCCTTGCGGCGGCTTTTTCCCTGTTTACGCTGCTCGCTTCCCTTGGCTGCGGCAACACGGTACAGGCGAATACCATTGCCGCTGCGGCATCGGAGGCTGCAGCACTGTTTTTCCCTTCCGTGGAATGGATCAATGCCCTTGTGGGGATTCTTACCGCAGCGGCTCTTGCGGCGGTGTTATTCGGCGGGGCAAAGCGCATCTGCCGGGCAAGTGCATACCTTGTGCCGTTGATGAGCGTGCTGTATATTGCCGCATCTCTCGCGGTGATCTTTGCTTTCCGTGAAAGGCTTTTTTCCGTGTTTGCGGATATCCTCAAAGGTGCCTTCGGCTTTCGCCCCATGTTGGGCGGCGCGGCGGGTTTTACCCTTGTGCACGCGCTGCGCGTAGGTATGGTGCGAGGCGTCTTTTCTAACGAGGCCGGCATCGGAGCCGCGCCCATGGCTTACGCCTCCGCCCGAAGCGAAGAAAATGCGCTGCAGGCCATGATGGGCATCTTCGAGGTGTTTGTGGATACCATCGTCATCTGCACGCTGACCGCGCTGATGGTGCTTTCCTCCGGCATTATGATCCCGTATGGGGATGAAAGTGCGAGCGGTATGGGTATTGCCCTCAGTGCCCTTTCCACGGTGATGCAGCCGAAGACCG
>SVGX01000043.1 GCA_015056105.1 Clostridiales bacterium
CGGCGTGATCGGCGCGGATGTACACGCTGTCGGCAACAAGATCCTCTACCACGCGTTCACCGACGCCGGTTTTGAAGTCATCAACCTCGGCGTTATGGTCTCCCAGGAAGAGTACATTGCTGCCGCCATCGAATCCGATGCGGATGCCATCGTCATCTCCTCCCTCTACGGCCAGGGCGAGCTCGACTGCCGCGGCATGCGCGAAAAGTGCAACGAAGCCGGCCTTGAAGGCATCCTGCTCTACGTCGGCGGCAACATCGTCATCGGCAAGCAGCCCTTCGATGAGGTGGAAAAGCGCTTCCTCGCCATGGGCTTCAACCGTGCCTTTGCGCCGGGTACCGCTCCCGAAGTGACCATCGAAGCCCTCAAGGAAGATCTTCACGTAGCGGAATAAGCAGGCCAAAACCTATGAAACCCATCCTGTTGATCGATTTCGGCAGCACCTATACCAAGGTGACCGCCGTGGACGCGGATGCGGGCAAACTTCTCGGTTCCGCAGCTTCCTACACCACCGTTGAAACCGACGTAAACGAAGGTCTCGCAAACGCCGTTGCGCTGCTCGAAAAGCAGACGGGCAAGCTCGAATATGAAGAGCGCTACGCCTGTTCGAGCGCTGCCGGCGGCCTCAGGATGATCGCAAGCGGCCTTGTGCCGGAGCTGACCGCGGAAGCGGCAAAATGTGCAAGCCTCGGCGCGGGTGCAAAGGTCATCAAAACCTATTCCTTCGAGCTGAACGAGGATGACATTGAAGAGATCCTTGCGGAAAAGCCGGATATCTTCCTTCTCGTCGGCGGTACCGACGGCGGCAACAAAGCTTGTATCATCAACAATGCAAAGGCTCTTGCTGCAGCCGGCGGAAACTTCCCCATCGTCATCGCAGGCAACCGCAACGCAGCGCGGGAATGCGAACGCATCCTTGCCGGTCGGCAGGTCTATGTCTGCGAAAACGTGATGCCCAAGTTCGGCGTGCTGAACATCGAGCCCACGCAGCAGTGCATCCGGGATATCTTCCTTGGCCGCATCGTGCAAGCAAAGGGGCTCACCAAGGCAAGCGAGCTCATTTCCGGCATCATGATGCCCACCCCCTCCGCTTTCCTTGCAGCCATGAAGCTTCTTGCGGACGGCACCAAGACCGAAAGCGGCATCGGCGAGTTGATCGCTGTGGATGTGGGCGGTGCCACTACCGATATCTATTCCATCGCCTCCGGCATGCCGGAGCACCCGGGCACCATCCTCAAGGGTCTGCCCGAACCTTATGTGAAGCGCACCGTCGAAGGCGACATCGGCATGCGCTACAGCATCCACGGCATCGTGGAAGCGGCAGGCATCGATGCCATTGCGCTGACAAGCGGCATCGCCCCGGAACGGGTGAATGAGCTTGTGGACTACCTTGGCTCCCACACCGATACGCTTCCCACCACGCCGGAACTTGAAGCCCTTGACGCGGCCCTTGCAAGCCACGCCATCCACACCGCCGTTACCCGCCACGCAGGCCGTCTTGAAGAGACCTACACCATGATGGGCCTTGCCTATGCACAGACCGGCAAAAACCTCAAGGGCGTGAACCGGATCGTTGTTACCGGCGGTTCGCTCATCCACACCCGCAACACGGGCAGGATCGCATCCTTTGCCCTTTACGACCAGAATGACCCCATGTCGCTCAAGCCCCAAAAGGCAGAATTCCTTGTGGACCGCAAGTATATCCTTGCAGCCATGGGCCTTCTGAGCGAACACTACCCCGAAATCGCGCTCAAAATTATGAAGGAGGAACTCGAAAAAGATGGAACTGCAGAATAAGCGTATTTCCGATCAGGAATTTTACAGCATTCGTGAAGAAGTGCTGCAGCAGTGGCCCACCGCCAAAAGCGTAAACTTTGACGAAGCCGTTGCTTACCATAAGTCCCTTCCCCAGCACAAGCTCTTCAGCAAGAAGCTTGTGGATGCCAAGGAAAAAAGCACGACCCTCATCCAGCCCCGCGCCGGTGTTGCCCTTATCAAGGAACACATCGAGCTGCTGACCTACCTGCAGGATAAGGGCGAAGCGGACCTTCTCCCCACCACCATTGACAGCTACACCCGCCAGAACCGCTATCAGGAAGCTGAGACCGGCATCCGCGAATCCTTCAAGGAAGGCCGTTCCATGCTCAACGGTTTCCCGGCCGTCAACCACGGCGTAGAAGGCTGCCGCAAGGTCATCGAAGCCCTTGACACGCCTCTTCAGGTCCGTCACGGCACCCCCGATGCCCGTCTTCTCACCGAGATCACCTATGCGGGCGGCTTCACCAGCTATGAAGGCGGCGGTATCTCCTACAACCTGCCCTATGCGAAGAACGTTCCCATGGAAAAGACCATCCGCGACTGGCAGTATGTGGACCGTCTGACCGGTATCTATGAGGAAGCCGGCGTTTCCATCAACCGCGAGCCCTTCGGCCCCCTTACCGGCACCCTGGTTCCCCCCTGCGTATCCCACGCTGTCGCCATCATCGAGGCGCTGCTTGCCGCTGAGCAGGGCGTAAAGAACATTACCGTCGGTTACGGCCAGTGCGGCAACCTGGTGCAGGACGTTGCGGCCATCCGCACCCTTGAGGAGCTTACCGACGAATACCTCCAGAAATACGGCTATAACGATGTGATCGTGACCACCGTTCTCCACCAGTGGATGGGCGGCTTCCCGCAGGATGAAGCCAAGGCCTTCGGCGTCATCAGCTGGGGCAGCGCCACCACCGCTCTCTCCAAGGCCACCAAGGTCATCGTCAAGACCCCTCACGAGGCTGCCGGCATCCCCACCATGGAAGCCAACGCCCAGGGTCTCCGCTGCACCAAGCAGGTCATCAGCATGCTTGCTGACCAGGTTTGCACCGCCGCGAACCTTGAAGAAGAAAAGGAAGTCATCCGCCGCGAGACCCGCGCCCTCGTTGATAAGACCTTCGAGCTTGGCAACGGTGACATCGCCCAGGGCGTTGTCCGCGCTGTGCAGGCCGGCGTGATCGATATCCCCTTCGCTCCCTCCCGCTACAATGCGGGCAAGATGCTCCCCGCCCGTGACAACAACGGCGCCATCCGCATCCTCAACGCCGGCAACATGCCCCTCCCGCAGGATATGCTCGACTTCAACCGCGCCAAGATCGAAGAGCGTGCGAAGTTTGAAAAGCGCAAGGCTTCCTTCCAGATGGTCATCGATGACGTTTACGCCATCTCCAAGGGCCGCCTCGTAGGCCGTCCGCAGGGCATGCGGTAAAAGTTCCCGTTTTCCCGCCGCAGAAAAGGCAGCCGCCTTTCTGCGGTTTCCCATGTAACCAATACAATCATTTTCAAATTCAGAAAGGAACGGTTATTCATTATGAAGATCATCGATGTCGTATGCTCCGCCGGCCGTACCGGTTTCTATTTTGACGATCAGCGCGCCATCAAGGGCGGCGCCGATCACGACGGTTTCACCTATGTCGGCGCCCCCGCGACCCCCGGCTTCAGCGCCGTGCGTCAGGCCGGCGAATCCATCAGCGTCATGCTCGTTCTTGAGAACGGCCAGATCGCTTACGGCGACTGCGCGGCTGTTCAGTACAGCGGTGCCGGCGGACGCGACCCCCTCTTCCTCGCCGAAGACTTCATCCCCGTCATTGAAAACCACATCAAGCCCCAGCTCGTAGGCCGCGAAGCGGACAGCTTCAAGAACCTTTCCGAGATGGTGGAAGCCATCACCGTTGACGGCAAGCGCCTTCACACCGCCATCCGCTACGGCGTGACCCAGGCTATCCTTGACGCCGTTGCCCGCGCCACCGGCCGCATGATGTGCGAAGTTGTTGCCGACGAATACGGCTGCACCGTCAGCGAGAAGCCCCTCAACATCTTCACCCAGTCCGGTGACGACCGATACAACAACGCGGACAAGATGATCATCAAGGGTGCACAGGTGCTGCCCCATGCCCTCATCAACAACGTCAAGACCAAGCTGGGCGAAAAGGGCGAGCTCCTTGCCGAGTATGTTGCATGGCTCCGTGACCGCGTGCTCAAGCTCCGCCGCGATGAAAGCTACAACCCCGTGTTCCACATCGACGTATACGGCACCATCGGCCTTGCTTTCGGCAACGAAAACTACGAGGCTATGGCCAACTATATCGCCGAGCTCGAAAAGATCGCCGCACCCTTCCATCTCCGCATTGAAGGCCCCATGGATGTTGAAGATCGCGAAAAGCAGATGATCGCCCTCAAGACCCTCACCGCAATGCTTGACGAGCGCGGCGTGAACGTTGAGATCGTTGCCGACGAATGGTGCAACACCCTCGAAGACATCAAGTACTTCGCTGACAACAAGGCCGGCCACATGGTCCAGATCAAGACCCCCGACCTCGGCGGCATCAACAACACCGTGGAAGCCGTTCTCTACTGCAAGAAGCTCGGCATCGGCGCTTACCAGGGCGGTACCTGCAACGAGACCGACCGCAGCGCGCAGGTTTGCGTACAGGCCGCTATGGCGACCTGCCCCGACCAGATCCTTGCCAAGCCCGGCATGGGCGTTGACGAAGGCTACATGATCGTTTACAACGAAATGCAGCGCGTTCTCGCCATGATGAAGGCCAAGAAGGCCGCCTGCAAGTGCTGCTGCAAATAAGAAAAGCACAACAAAAGAACCGGTTCAGCGAACCGGTTCTTTTTCTTATGCTGTTTTATTTTGCTTCTTTGAGCGCCATCCTTGCTGCGCCCACGGATGCGGGCGTTTCAAGGGAAAAAACTGTCAAGCCCGGGTATTCCGCATGCAGCTTTTGCACAAGCCTTTCCCGCACCGCATCCATATGGAGCAGGATACCGCCCGCAAGGGCCAGTGCGCCGTTTGCAAGGGAAAGCCTGTCAACAAGCGCCTTTGCAAGGATAAAAAGCTCTCTGACCACCTTGTCGAGGATCTCTGCTGCCGCGTGATCGCCCTGCGCATGGGCTATCGGCAGCAGCGGTGCAAAGACGGCGGGGCTCAAAGCATCTTCCTTTGCATACAGGCGGCGGATTAGCTCTTCCGGCCTGTCGCTGCCGAGCTGCTGCCACACAAGAGGCGAAAGCGCCGTTTGCTCTCCCCTGCCGTCATATTCCCGCACAACAGCGCTGAGAATATCCCGGCCGATAGCATAGCCGCTGCCCTCATCATCGATGCGGTAGCCGCGGCCGCCTGCGCGGGCAGTTTCTCCGTTTTTGCCCCTGCCGAAGCAAATGGAACCTGTTCCGGCGATGAGCACAGCCCCGGGTGCTTCCCCGTGCGCTGCAAAAAGAGCGGTTTCCTGGTCTCCCACAAAGGAGGCAGGGCCCGCGTAGCCAAAACGCCGGATCTTATCCGTGATCTTTTGGCGCAGCGTTTCGTTGCTCGCACCTGCTGCGCCGATACAGAGCATACTGCATTCACCCGCCGTATTGCGGATTGTCTCCACTACGCCGCAAAGAGCTTCGTCCGCTTCCTCTTCGGAGCGGCTGTTGAGATTCAATGCACCGAATCGGGATACGGAAAGGATGCTGCCATCCTCACCCATCAGCACCAGTTCCGTTTTGGTGCCGCCGCCATCCACGCCGCCAACAAACCGTTTTGCCTGCATATCAATCCGGGATGCCGTCGCCATCCGTATCCACAAAGACCTGATCCGCGCCGTGGGCGCAGCCGTCATGATCCATGCCAACGGTGGCACTGCCGTACATTTCCCTACCTACAAGACCACGCTTGGCCCGCTCCCGCTCCACGATGGAGGAGATGAACTTTCGTACCTTATCCGGGCTCTTGATGTTCTTGAGTTCCAGCGTATGGTGGCTCTGATCCGCACTGTAAAGGGTCACCGTACCGACGCCGCAGAGCTTCTGTCCGAAGGTGCGCACCATTTTGATGTCGAGGATGCGGTAAAGCAGGATCTCATCGGTCTCCGTGCGGAAAAAGCCCTTCCTGAGGGTAAGCCTGTCATCGGTGATCTCATAAACGGTAAAGCTCAGCGGCATGCCGAGAACGCGCTTTCTGTCATGCCACAGCACGGGATCCTGTGCTGTTTCGATCGCCTGGTTTTTCTTATTTTTTGCCATTTGTACCGCTCCTTTTTCTATCGTATCAAAAATCGGGAAAGTATTTTATTCATTGTAACACAGCGGGAAAGTAAACACCACACCCATCGAAAAGACGTTTATTCCGCCTTTGGGCCGATGCCGAGCGCCTCCATTTGCTGCTGCATGCCGCGGATGACAAGCTCCATTACGGCGGTGTTTTCCATGCCGAGCATTTCACAGCCGCTATTAATAACCTCGCGGCTGCACTTTGCGGCAAACTTTTTATCCTTATATTTTTTCTTCAGACTCTTCACCTCAAGGTCGCTGATGCCTGTGGGGCGCATGAGGGATGCTGCCTGCACGATGCCCGTCAGCTCGTCCACGGTGAAAAGGCTCTTTTCAAGCTCCGTCTCCGGCTTCACATCGCTGCAAAGGCCATAGCCGTGGGAAAGGATGGCGCGGATATCCGCTTCCTCCACGCCCTCCGGCTCCAACAGCTCGCGGGTATGCTGCAGGTGCTCTTCCGGATACATTTCATAATCCACATCGTGCAGGTATCCCACCGCTTCCCAATGGGCTTTATCCGCACCGAAATGCTCCGCCATGGCGCCCATGGCTGCGGAGACCGCAAGGGCATGGGTCAGAAGGTGAGGTTCTTTTACATGCTTGCTGAGGATCGCCTTTGCCTGATCAAGAGTAAGAAGTGCCATTGTGTGTTCCTCGTTTCGAAGTATTTGCTTATTTATTATTATACTTCGAACCGCTCTTTCGCTCAACCACCTTCGGGGATCTTTATGGCGCTGCAGGCTTCCCCCTTTATAGTAAGAAGCTCCGAAACCGTCACAAAGCGAAATCCCCTTGCAAGAAGCGCAGGGATGATCGCATCCATTGCAGCGGCAGTGGATTCCTGCTGGTCATGCATCAGGATCACGCTGCCGGCCTGCGCTTCCTTTACCACGGCGGATGCAAGCTCATCCGCATTGCGGGGCCGCCAATCGTTGGTATCCACCGTCCAAAGGATGAGAGGGTAAGCGATCACATTGCGGACGCTTTCGTTGTAATACCCATAGGGCGGGCGCACCACCGCCGCGCCGTGTCCAAGCACCCGCTCGAATTCCGCATTGGTGTCGGCGATCTCCTTTTCGATCTGTTCCCGTGAAAGCTTGGTAAGATCCGCATGGCTGAATGTGTGGTTGCCGATCTCACAGCCCATTTCCTCCATGCGAAGAAGCAGCGCTTCCCGCCCGGCAACACGGCTGCCCAGCACAAAAAACGTGGCGGAAACGCTGTGCTTTTCCAGCACATCCAGTATATGCTCCGTCACCTTCGGATAGGGGCCATCATCAAAAGTAAGCGCGATACATGCAGTATCAACAGCTTCCGCTGCGGCAGCATCCGCTGCGGCAGCATCCACTGCGGCAGCATCCACTGCGGCAGCATCCACTGCGGCAACCGTCCCTTCCCTGCCGCCAAGCAGTACCGCGAAGAGTATCAGAAGCGCCAGCATGATCGCCCCGGCTTTCGGAAGCCGCTCCGCCGGCCCTTGTTTTGCGTATTTTTCCCGTTTCATATCTTAAGCCTATGCGCCGTGCTTTGGCGCTATGCGGTTGTCAGGACAGTGTCGAAGTGATATGATGACAAAAAAGTCAGAAGGGAGCATGCCATGCGACGTACGGCCCATGGGGGGAGCGTTTTTCTTTGTTATCTCATCAACCTGCTGCTGAATTTGGAGTGGACGATCCCCGCATGGATCGCCCTTGCGCTGCATCATTTTCTCGGCATCTCCATTCGGTGGTTTTGGGGCGCGCTGGGCCTTTGGGCGCTGGCCACGCTCCTCTCAACGGTGCTGTTTTCCGCCCTTGCCACAGCAGGCAGCGAAAAAACACCCCCAAAGCAAAACAAAAACCCCTATTCCAAAAAGAACAGCGACTACATCAAATGATCCATAAAAAAGAAGCACGGCAGCTGCCGTGCTTCTTTTTTCGTTCAGCTTAGAACTGGAAATTCTTAATGATATCCACGATCTCCGCACCGACGCGCTTCTGGGCTTCGGAAGTCTGCGCGCCGATATGGGGAGTGCAGGACACGGTGGGGAAGTTGATAAGTTCTTCGTTCTTGGCGGGCTCTTCGGCGAACACATCAAGACCTGCGCCGCGGAGCTTGCCGGACTTGAGGGCCGCAAGAAGAGCAGCCTCATCCACGTTGTTGCCGCGGGAAGTGTTGATGAGCACCGCACCGTCCTTCATCCTGGCGATGGTCTCCTCGTTCACAAGGGGCTTGCCGTCGATGCTGGGGGTGTGCAGGGAGATGAAGTCGGAGTTGGCAAGAAGCTCTTCCATTTCCACATACTTCATGTTCTCGTTCTCAAGGCCTTCCACCTTGAAGATATCATAAGCAAGGACCTTCATGCCGAGAGCCTGGGCTTTCTGGCCGAGAGCCTGGCCGATGCGGCCATAGCCGATGACGCCGAGGGTGCGGCCCGCGAGCTCGATGCCCTTGTAGGCCTTCTTTTCCCACTTGCCTTCACGCATGGTGTGCCCGGCAGCGGAAATGTAGCGGGCAACGGAGAACATGTGGGCAAGAGCAAGCTCCGCAACGGTGTTGCTGGAGGCGCGGGGGGTGTTGCGCACGGCGATGCCGTTCTCTTCCGCATACTTGACATCGATGTTGTCAACACCGACACCGCCGCGGATGACGAGCTTCAGCTTGCCGGCTTCCTTCGCCGCATCGATGATGGGCTGGCGCACCTTGGTGGCACTGCGTACGACGAGAACGTCATACTGCTTGACCTGCTCCGCAAGCTCAGCGGGCTCATAGAACTGTTCAACGACCTCATGGCCTTCTGCCTGAAGCGCCGCGATGGCGGATTTATCCATTCCGTCGGATGCAAGAATACGCATGGTATATCTCCTTTATTGAGTGTATTTAAAAGGTTGGTTATTTCTTGTAGTTGGCTTCGAACTCGGTCAGGAACTTGACCAAAGCTTCCACGCCCTCCTTGGGCATGGCGTTGTAAACGGAGGCACGCAGACCGCCAACGCTCTTGTGGCCCTTGAGGTTATCGAAACCGGCCTTCTTGGTGGCGGCGACAACTTCGGCATCCAGCTCGGCGCTCTCGGTAACGAAGGGGATGTTCATCAGGGAGCGGTGCTCCTTCTCTACAGTGCCCTTGAACATCTTGGACTGATCCAGGAAATCGTACATGACCTGGGCCTTGTCGATGTTGCGCTTTTCCATGGCCTCAAGGCCGCCGATGCTCTTGAGGTACTTGAATACCTGACCGCAGACGTAGATGGACCAGCAGTTGGGGGTGTTGTACATGGAGCCGGCATCCGCATGGGTGCTGAAAGCGCAATAGGTGGGAACCCAGGTGGGCAGCTCGGAAGCGGGACGGATGAGGTCCTCGCGGATGATGGCGATGATCATGCCGGCAGGGCCGATGTTCTTCTGTACGCCGCCGTAGATGAGGCCGTAGTCGGACACATTGCAGGGCTTGGAAAGGAACATGGAAGACTGGTCGGAAACCAGGATCTTGCCCTTGGTATTGGGCAGCTTCTGCCAGGTGGTGCCGTGGATGGTCTCGTTTTCGCAGATGTATACGTAATCTGCGTTGTCGGGGATGTCGAGATCGCTGCAGTCGGGGATGTAGGAGAAGTTCTTATCCTTGCTGGAGGCTACGATTTTAACTTCGCCGTACTTCTTGGCTTCCGCGATCGCTTTCTTGCTCCATGCACCGGTCTCTACATAGCAGGCAACGCCGTTCTTCATCAGGTTCATGGGGATGGAGGCGAAAGCCAGCGTTGCGCCGCCCTGAATAAAGAGGACCTTGTAATTGTCAGGAATATTCATCAGATCGCGGAGATCCTGCTCAGCCTCATCAACGATCTTCTGGAACACCTTGGAGCGATGGCTCATTTCCATCACGCACATGCCGGAGCCTTCATAGTTCAGAAGGTTATCCCTTACGCTTTCAAGCACGGGTTCGGGAAGGATAGAAGGGCCGGCGGAAAAATTGTAAATCCTGTCGTAAAGCATTGCACATTCTCCTGTCTGAATTGATATTTGTTATACCCGGTAAATCACGCAGCACGGGCGTGCCGCCGTAATCACGCAGGTTCTCCCATTCTTACCATCATTATACCACTCCGTGGTAAAAAATCAACTTCATGGAAAGCAGATTTATTTTCCCTATCAAAACGGTTGTTCATTCAAAAAACCGTTCATAATATGGGGAAAAGTATGGACAAGCCACAGTGCAATATGTATAATCAAATTGTATATGCATATTGCATATGCAGAATTTTATGCACACGGAGGTATATATGGCGCACACGGTGGAACAGTATTCCGAGATCGGCACACTTCAGACCGTATTGCTTCACAGGCCCGGCGAAGAGCTTTCCATGATCATGCCCGACTTTTTTGATACGATGCTGCTTGACGATATGCCGCACCCGCCCCACGCCGTGCGCGATCACGATATTTTCGCGGATACCATCCGCAAAAGCGGCGCAGAGGTGCTTTACCTTGCGGATCTTTTTGCGGAAGCCGTCGAAAAGGAAAGCGTGCGCCTTGCCTATATCGAAGATTACATCGCGGCAAGCCATATCATGGGCGAAACGGTAAAGGATGCCGTGCGCGCCTATCTTTCCCCGCTTACACCGAAGGCGCTGTTTCATGCCGTATCCCGGGGCATACTCCGGCGGGATCTTGCGTTTTTCGATCCCCTGCCCATCCCGCTCCGGGTAAAGGATCCCTACCCATTTGTGGTGGATCCCATGCCCAACATGTATTTTACGCGGGATGTATGCATCAGCATCGGCAGCGGACTTCTGATCAGCACCATGCGTATGCAGTCCCGGGACCGGGAGACCCTTTTCATCCGCTATATCCACGATCACCATCCGCTTTTCGCCGCAGAGAAAAGCCCCCTTTGGCACGAGCCCGGAAGCGAATACGGCATCGAAGGCGGCGATGTGCTGATCCTTTCCGATAAGGTGCTGGCGGTGGGCTGCGGCGAGCGCACCAACATCGCGGCGGTGGAATGCCTTGCAAACCGGGTGTTTGCCCACGGCTATGAGCGCATCATCATCTTCAACAATCCCCGGGCAAGAAAGTTCATGCACCTTGATGTGCTCTGCACGATGGTGGATCACGATACGTTCCTCACCCATCCCTGCGTTTACGAAAAGCAGTTTGATGTCTATGAGCTCACCGGCAGTCCGGGAAAACTCCGCATCAGCCTTTCCACAGACCCGGTCAGCAAGATCTTTTCAAAGGCGCTCCGGCTTCCGGCGGTGCGTTTCATCGAAATGGGCGGCGGCGATCCCATCACGGCTGCCCGGGAGCACTGGAACATGGGCAGCAATTCCCTTGCCCTTGCGCCGGGGCATATCATTGCCTATGACCGCAACGATGCAACAAACGAACACCTCGCAAAGGCAGGCATCCGGGTGGATACCGTGCCCGGCAGTGAGCTTTGCCGCGGCCGCGGCGGTCCGCGATGCATGTCCATGCCGCTGAAGCGGGAAAGGTATTGAGAGAACAACAAAAAGAGAGCAACAAAAAAGGCTGCTTCCGCAGCCTTTTTTGTTGTCTCAGATATTCGGTTTTACGTTTTCAAGCCCCACGAGGGACGCCATGCGGTAGCAGACCTTTGCAGTCTCCTCCACATGTACCGCCATGCGGAAGGCGTCGTCCACATCCCGCCCTGAAACGGTGATCATGCCATGGCGCTCAAGCACCGCCGCAAAGATGCCTTCGCGAAGTGTTGCCACGATGTTTTCCGCCAACTGTTCGCTGCCCGCCGGCGCATAGGGCGCAAGGGGACAGTTTTTGCCGTAAAGGAGCGCTTCTGTGGTCACAGGCGGGATCTCTCTGCCAAGGCAGGCAAACACCGTTGCATAGGGCGCATGGGTATGGCAGATGCCCACGACATCCTTCCTTGCCCGGTAAACAGCTGCATGGAAGGCGGCTTCCGACGTGGGCGTGATGCCTTTGGGGGCATCGACTACATTGCCGGAAAGATCCATCAGCACGATATCCGCCGCGCTTTTTGCCACCCGGTCAAAATCATGGGGCGTAACAGCCATCACGCCTGCCGCGCGGTCAAGCATGCTGCAGTTTCCCGTGCCGCCGGTGCAAAGCCCCGCCTCTTTCGCGGCCTTTGCGGCGCTGAATACCGCTTCGCGCAGCGCATCAAATGCTTTCATCTTTATCCTTTCCGCCTGAAAACGCCTGCTTTTCTCAGAAGAAGAGAGCAGCCACGTCGTAGAATTCCTTGTCGACCTTCTTGCGCTCGGTCACGGCACGCTCAAGGTCCGCCACGGCGATATTGGTACCGCGCAGGGAGACCATGTTGCCATACTCGTTGTTCACAACGAGCTCACCGGCCTTGACGCCCATACGGGTACCAAGCACGCGGTCAAAGGCGCTGGGCGCACCGCCGCGCTGCAGATGGCCGAGAACCACGCTGCGGGCTTCGAAATGCTCGCGGCGCTTGTCAAGGGTCTCATCGGTACGGATAGCCTTCTCGATGCGCTCCGCAAGGCCGCGGGCCAGCTCACGGTGAAGCAGCAGCGCATTGCCGAACATATCGGTCTCAAGCTCTTCCATGGCTTCATCCTTAAACTCGAAGCCTTCCGCCACGGCGATAATGGTGTAACGCTCACCGCGCACATAGCGGTTGCGGACAAGCTCGTAGATCTCCTTGAAACTCATGGGGAATTCGGGCACAAGCACAAGGTGTGCATCCGCCGCGATGCCCGCCTGCAGGGCGATCCAGCCGGTATGACGGCCCATGCATTCCACCACGAAGCAGCGGGCATGGGAAGCGGCGGTGGTGTGAAGACGGTCGATCTCCTCGGTAGCAATGTTGGACGCGGTATCAAAACCGAAGGTCCAGTCGGTACAGGAAAGGTCGTTGTCGATGGTCTTGGGCACGCCGATCATATTCATGCCGAGCTTGCGCAGCTGGTTCGCAACGCCAAGGGTGTCGTCGCCGCCGATGGCAACAAGGCCTTCAAGGCCAAGGGCTTCCATGGTGGTGCGGACGATCTCCGGGCCGTTTTCGATCTTCATGACATTGGTGCGGGAGCTGCCGAGGATGGTGCCGCCCTGGGTCTGGATGCTTTCCACTTCCTTAAGGGTCATCCAGTGGCCGTCGCACTCAATGACACCGCGCCAGCCGGCGTGGAAGCCGAACACTTCGATGCCGTCTTTCATGCAGCGGGTCACAACACCGCGGATCACCGCGTTCAAACCGGGGCAGTCTCCGCCGCCCGTCAGGATACCGATCTTTCTCATGATCTTTTTCCTCCGTTAAAACAGTTAAAATATTTATAAAAGAAACCGGATTTCTCTTTTATCCGTCTTATACGATAATACCCCGCTCGCGGAGTGCTTCGAGAACCGCCTCGCCGATGGTATCGATGGGAAGAAGCCTGCCATCCTCCATGCAGGGGATAACGGCGATATCATCGTACCGCGCTGCATAGGCAAGGTACTGTGCCATCGCACGGGTCTGGATATCGTGGGAAGATTCGTAAACATCCTTCCCTGCACCCACATAGTCGCGGAACCCTTTTTTGCCTACGTTCTCTTCCGCCGCCTTCGGGGCGATAGAGAAAACAAGGTTCACATCCGGCCGGGGCAGACCAAGGTGTTCGTATTCCACTTCAAACACCCACTCGGCAATATCGGGCTTGTAAAGGTCGATATCCCGAATGGACTGATACACGGCGTTTGACAGCACATAGCGGTTCAATATGAGGATATCCGCCTCGCCGTCCTGATAGTTTTTGAAGCGGTCAAAGCGGTCAAGGGCAAACCAAAGGGCCATGCTCTTGCCGTCTACCTCGTCTGCGCGGACGCCGGCAGCACCCGAAAGAAAGCCGCCGATCTCCTTCCCGAAAAAGCTGTCATATACGGGAAAATCCATGGAAGCCACGCTGTAGCCCATGTTTATGAGGGCATCCTTCAAACGGCGGTACTGCACGCCCTTGCCGCTGCCATCAATGCCTTCAATAGCAATGATCTTCGTTTTTCTTGTTTCCATGGTACACCTCGACATTTTTCCGATGATTATTATAGCATGAAACTTTATGATGCTACATTATCAATTTCTTATTGATGGAACGCCAGCCATAGCGGCGGCTTTGAAAACGTTCCCACAATTTTGCGGCTGTTTTTATTCTTCCTCTTCCTCATGCTTGTCCACAATGCCCAGCATGTGTTTGAGTCTGCGCATGGCGCTTTCCGGCATCTCGATCTTCAGCCTTGTGCCTTCCGCCTCGTGCTCCTCGCTGAGGATGCGCCCCTCCGCGCGGATGAAGGATACAGCTTCGTATTTGCTGTAGGGAATGAGAAGCTCCGCTGTGAGCCTTCCCTTGCCGAGCAGCTTTTCCGCCTTTGCAAGCAGGGCTTCGATGCCCTTCCCCTTTGCGGCAGAAATGAAGGAGGTATCCTGCTTTGCGGCAGGGATCTCCGGGAGCTTGTCTATCTTATTGTAAACGTTGATACGGGGTGTTTCCGCCGCACCAAGACTGGCAATGACATCTTCCACAACGCGCATCTGGCTTTCATAATAGGGACTCGCGCAATCCACCACGTGCAGTATCACATCCGCAAGGGCCACTTCATCCAGCGTGGATTTGAAGGCTTCCACCAGATCATGGGGGAGCTTGTTGATAAAGCCGACGGTATCCGATACAAGGACCTGCGTGCCGCCGAGCAGTTCCACCTGCCTGACAACAGGATCAAGGGTGGCAAAAAGCTTATCCTCCGCCAATACGCCCGCGCCGCTGACAGCATTGAGCAGCGTGGATTTGCCCGCGTTGGTGTAGCCCACAAGAGCAATAAGAGGCAAGGGATTCCTTTCCCGCCTGTCGCGGCGAAGGGTGCGCTGCTTTTCCACATCCTTCAGTTCTTCGCCGAGTTCATAGATGCGCCTGCGGATGCGGCGCTTGTCCACCTCCAGCTTCTTTTCGCCGGGGCCCCGGGTGCCGATGCCGCCGCCCTGCTGGGAAAGGGCAGTGCCCTGACCCGTCAGCCGTGTCATGCCGTATTTGAGCTGGGCAAGTTCCACCTGCAGCTTGCCTTCCCGGGACTGCGCCCGCTGAGCAAAGATATCAAGGATGAGCGCCGTGCGGTCAATGACGCGCACGTTGAGGATCTGCTCGAGATTGCGCTGCTGCATGGGGGAAAGCTCATCATCAAAGATGAAAAGATCCGCTTCAAGGGCGCTGCCGAGCAGGGAAAGCTCCTCCGCCTTACCGCTGCCGATGTAAGTGGCGTTATCCACCGGGCGGCGGCGCTGCTGTTCCTTTGCCACCACGTTGGCACCGGCGGTCTTGGCAAGCTCCGCCAATTCCGCAAGGGTATCGTAACCCTCCGTGTTTTCAATGCCCACAAGGATGGCACGTTCCGGCCGCGCTTCGTCGGTTTCCTTGGTGCTGCTCTTGAGCCGCGCATCCGCATAGCGGATCTCGTCCATCAGCATCTGCTGGGGCAGTCTGTAGGGGCGCAAGGGGCCGGCGATGAGCACCTGCCGCTCCTCCCCCACCTGCTCGCCGAGGAAGGAAGCGTAAAGGCTCGTGGCTTCGCCCGCCTCGTTCACGCCGAGGGCCGCCATGGAATCAAGGCGCATGCTGCGCAGGGTGCCAAGGTCAACGCCGCTCAGCCGCCCGTCGCCGCTGGGGTGGGTATGCAGGCACCTGACGCCGCAAAGCCTGTCCGCATTGCGCACAAGGCGCATATTGGGCATGCTGACCTTGGAGGAATCGCCTACGGAAACATCCTCCACCGCGCCGTCGCGGGCAATGTAGACGGAGATCTCCCGGCGGATGATGCCAGTGAGGGCGGCAAGCTCGTTCACAAGCTCATAGGAAGCAAAGGTGGTGGCTTCCATTTTGATGTCATACAAAGCGGCAATGCGCTCAAGCACCGTTTTGCGGATGCCCTCCGTGTTGCCGTTCACCTGCTTTTTCATAGGGGAAAGATCTCCTTTTTCGCTGAGCAAGGCAGTTTTCTGCCGTTTTTTCCATAATAGATTATTTTATCACAAACGTCTTTTATTTGGTAGGGAAAGATATTCCAGCGTATCCTTTCTGACCCACGGCGCAAGAAAAAGCAGCATGAAAAGGTTGGGCAGTGCCATCAGGGAATTGAAGGTCTCCCCCGCCTTCCATATGGCCGCCGCATCCGTCACCGCACCGAATACCGCCGCCGCAGCAAAAAGGATGCGGTAGCAAAGATTTCCCTTGCTGCCGAACAAAAACTCCGCCGCGCGGATGCCGTAAAGAGCCCAGCCCAGCATGGAGGAAAAGGCAAAAAGCGCGGTGGAAACCGCCAGAAACACGCCCGCGGTCTTCGGCTGCATCACCGTGGAAAGGGCACTGAGGGCAATACCCATACCGCTCGCACTTTCATCCCCATACGGGATCATAATGCCGGAGGAAAGCACCATCAGCGCGGTCAGCGTGCAGATGAGGATGGTATCCA
>SVGX01000044.1 GCA_015056105.1 Clostridiales bacterium
TGTGCCGATGGTGAATCTGATCCCCGGCAGCGTTCTTATGACGATCTCCGGTTCCATCTACACCGAGTCTCTCTATTCCATCCCCGGCATGGGCGGCCTCCTTGTAGACGTTATCAAGCGCCAGGACAACAGCATGGTGCTTGCGCTGGTCGTATTGTTTGCGGCTATGAGTATCCTCGGCCTGCTGCTGGGCGACATCCTCATGGGCATTGTTGACCCGCGCATCAGCTTCGCAAAGAAGGAGGGCTCCAGATGAGCAGCAAATACTCCCCGACCGAAAAACTCAGCCGCAAGCTGGAAGAAAGCGTTGAGCAGCAGCTTGTTTCGCTGGCCGTCGACGAGAAGGACGACCTCAGCCAGGAGGAGATCGAATCCCTCGGCAGCGAGATGTTCGAATTTGTGGAATATGACGAGACCGAAGCCGAGCGAATCGGTTATTCCAACTATTCCTATTGGCGCAGCACCTTCCGCATGTTCTTCAAGAACAAGATGGCGGTTGCGATGCTCACCATCATGATGGTACTGCTTGTCTTTACCTTCATTCAGCCCCTGCTCCCCAACCAGTTTGATGCCAACCAGGTCAACTACTATGACGCCAAGGCTGTCTGGATCGATGTGACCGAGGACGGCACCGCCAACCTTTCCGGCGTAAAGTACACCAAGGGTGACTATGCCGTTGAACTCAAGGATGGCGAGACCCTTGCCTACGTAAAGGTTCCCGAAACCTGGGGTGCTCCCAAGTTCTATGTGCAGGAATCCGGCGGCGAAGCTGTTGAGGTCGCTGCAACGCAGGACCCCGCCAATACCGAATGGTACTATACCCCCGTTTCCGAAGAGCAGCCCTTCATGTACATCACCAGTGAGGATGGCAAGGAGACTACTTATCACCAGGCGGTTTGGGTGACCTTCGATGAGCCCACCGGCGGTGTTTATTCCCGCAGCGTGAAGCAGACGGTCGGCGCCATCGTCAGTGATGTGCCCGAAAACCACATTCTTACCTATTTCTTCCTGCCCGAAAGCTGGGGCAAGCCCAATGTTGTTGCCGCCGGCATGCTCCGCGGCAGCGCTGAGAGCGAGCTTGAACTCATTGCCGATCCCGAGAACGCCGGCTGGTATTATGCCTTTGTTCCCGTGGAGCAGATGAGGCTTGTGATCACCTCTGAGGATGGCTCTCTGAAGACCAAGAACGACGGTATTGCCAAGGTGGGCGATCCCATGGAGATCGTGCCGCAGGTCGGCTTTGTTGAGAACCAGCGGCCCAATGAGATCTTCTGGTTCGGCACCAACGATATCGGTCAGGACCTGTGGTCCCGTATGTGGAGCGGTACCCGTACCTCTCTGCTCATCGGCATCGTGGTCGCGCTTGTGGAAGCCGTTGTCGGTATCCTTGCAGGTCTTCTTTGGGGTTATGTCCGCAAGCTGGACTTCATCTTCACCGAGATCTACAACATCATCAACAACATCCCGAGCACCATCATCCTGATCCTTGCCACCTATATCATGCGCCCGAGCGTGATCACGCTGATCATCGCCATGTGCATCACCGGCTGGATCGGCCTTGCCCGCTTTATCCGCAACCAGGTCATCATCATCCGTGACCGCGACTTCAACCTGGCATCCCGCTGCCTCGGTACCCCTACCCGCCGCGTGATCATGAAGAACCTGCTGCCCCACATGGTATCCGTCGTCATGCTGCGCATGGCCCTTGCTATCCCGGGTGCCATCGGCAGCGAAGTCTTCATGGCTTACATCGGCCTTGGTCTGCCGATCAACATCCCCAGCCTCGGCAACCTCGTTAACAAGGGCCGCGCACTCATGATGGCGCCCACCCTTCGTTATCAGCTTATCATCCCGGCGGTCATTCTGTCCGTCATCACCATCTGCTTCTATCTGGTCGGTAACGCCTTCTCCGATGCTGCCGATCCGAAGAACCACGTATAAGGAGGTCTTAGCATTATGGAACGCGAAGTCATTTTGTCCGTAAAAGACCTTAACGTCAAGTTCAGCCTCCGTGGCCAGGTGCTCCATGCCATCCGCGGCATCTCCCTTGATCTTTACAAGGGCGAAAGCCTTGCCATCGTGGGCGAATCCGGTTCCGGCAAGTCTGTTTTCACCAAGAACTTCATCGGCCTTCTTGACAAGAACGGCTGGGTGGACAGCGGTGAGATCATCTACAACGGCATGGACCTTGCCAAGTTCAAGACCGAAAAGGAATGGGTCAAGATCCGCGGTAAGGAAGTCGCCATGGTCATGCAGGATCCCATGACGAGCCTCAACCCCCTCAAGACCGTCGGCTGGCAGATCGAAGAAGCGCTGAAGCTTCATCAGGATCTTTCCGGCGAGGCAGCCAGAAAGAAGGCCATCGAGATCCTTTCCGACGTCGGTATCCAGGAGCCCGAGCGCCGCTATAAGCAGTATCCGCACGAGTTCTCCGGCGGTATGCGCCAGCGCGTGGTTATTGCCATCGCCATGGCCTGCAACCCGAAAATCCTCATCTGCGATGAACCCACCACCGCGCTTGACGTAACCATTCAGGCGCAGATCCTGGACCTCATCCGCGAGCTGCAGAAGAAGTATCAGCTGACCACCATCTACATCACCCACGACCTTGGCGTGGTTGCCAACGTTGCGGACCGCATCGCGGTCATGTATGCCGGCGACATCGTGGAGATCGGCACCTGTGATGAGGTGTTCTATCAGCCGCAGCATCCCTACACCTGGGCGCTGCTTTCCTCCCTGCCGCAGCTGGGCATCAAGGGCGAAGACCTTTATTCCATCAAAGGTACTCCTCCGAACCTGTTCAACAAGATCCGCGGCGACGCCTTTGCGCCCCGCAACCCGAAGGCGCTCAAGATCGACTTCCTGCACCGCCCGCCGTATTTTGAGGTGAGCCCCACCCATAAGGCGCGCACCTGGCTGCTCGATCCCCGCTCCCCCAAGGTGGAACCCCCTGCATCCCTGAAGAACATCCGCAAGATCCGCGGTGCAAAACTGGTTGAAGACGGAGGCGAAGAATAATGGAAAACAACAACCGTGAAGTCCTCCTTTCGGTCAAAGACCTTGAAGTGACCTTCGGCAGCAAGCGCAAGCCCTTCAAGGCGGTAAAAGGCGTCAGCTTCGATATCTACAAGGGCGAGACCTTCGGCCTTGTAGGCGAATCCGGCTCCGGCAAGACCACCATCGGCCGTGCCATCATCCGCATCAACCCCACCAGCGCCGGCGAAGTTATCTTCAAGGGCGAAAAGATCAACGGCAAGATCTCCCGTGAACTCGACAAGAGGGTCACCCAGCAGATCCAGATGATCTTCCAGGATCCTATGGCTTCCCTCAACGAGCGTGCCAAAGTAGACTACATCGTCTCCGAAGGCCTCATGAATGTGCAGAAGGATCTTTCCAAGGAAGAACGCGAGGCGAAGGTCTCCAAGGCCCTTTCAGAGGTCGGCCTGCTTCCTGAGTTCGCCAGCCGCTTCCCGCATGAGTTCTCCGGCGGTCAGCGTCAGCGTATCGGCATCGCCCGCAGCCTTATTATGGAACCGGAATTCATCATCGCGGATGAACCCATCTCCGCTCTTGACGTTTCCATCCGCGCGCAGGTTCTGAATCTCCTTTCTGCCCTGCAGAAGGAGCGCGGCCTGACTTACCTCTTCATCGCCCACGATCTTTCCGTTATGCGCTTCATCACGGACCGTATCGCCGTTATCCATAAGGGCGTGATCGTGGAGCTTGCGGAGACCGAAAAGCTCTTTGCACACCCGCTGCATCCCTACACCCGCGCTCTGCTTTCCGCCATCCCCATGCCGGATCCCATTTCCGAAAAGCAGAAAAAGCTTGAGACCTACGATCCCTCCATGCACGATTATTCCGTGGATAAGCCCGTCTGGACGGAGATCGAAGAAGGCCACTTCATCATGGGCAACGAAAAGGAACTTGCGGAATACCGCGAGCGCCTGAAGGACTAAACGAATGAACCCCAAAGGGAAAAAACCAAAACAATAAAAGACTGATGCTCGCCCTTGCGCAGCGCAAAAAACTTTTTGCAGCTGTGTAAGGGCGGGTCACGGTCTTTTTGTCGCTTTGGCAAGAAAAATCAGACTGAAAAGGAGTAATTACCATGTCAAAACGCGCTGTTATCATCTCTATGATCGCCCCTTATTTTTGCGAGCCCAAGCCCCTCTGCGAACCCGATGACGAAGGCTGGTACGGCCAGATCGTGGAGATCCTCGAAGAGGCGGAAAACGGTTTTTATAAGATCCGCACCCCCTACAACTATGTGACCTATGTGGAAGGCTGCCATATCCTGATGGATGACGAGGTCTGTGATCGCTGGGAGCAGGCCGACCTTCGCCGCGTATGGGCTCCCTTTGCGGATGTGCAGATGGGCGAAAAGGTGCAGTTCTCCAAGCATATCACCCTTTGCCGCGGTGGCATCGTGGAATATGTGGCGGATCCCGAAAAGCCTCTTGGTTGGGCAAAGGTGCGCCTTGCGGACGGCCGTGAGGGTTTCGTGCGCCAGAATCAGCTGGGCAACTATTATAAAGAAGCGTCTGCCGGCGAAGAAGAATTCCGCAACAGCGTCTGCGAAGCTGCCAAAATGTATATGGGCGTGCAGTATCGCTGGGGCGGCAAGACCCCCTGCGGCATCGATTGCTCCGGCCTTGTGGGCACCGCTTACCTTCTTAACGGCGTAAAGATCTACCGCAATGCGGATGTCCGTGAAGGCTTCCCGGTACACGAAATCGACCGCGCTCACATGAAGAAAGGCGATCTTCTCTTCTTCAAGGGCCATGTGGCGATGTACCTTGGCGACGGCATGTATATCCATTCCACCAGCCGCCCCGGCAGCGACGGCGTTGTGCTCAACAGCCTTGTTCCCGGCCATCCCCTTTACCGTGACGATCTTGCGAAAGGAATCCTTTCCGTCGGCTCCATCTTCTGATACAATATAAGCAAATAAACCATAACGGGGGGAACTGAACGATGAATATCAATGATAATCTCAAGTACCTCAACGTGGGTCTGCCGGAGGATATCCTTCGCCGCAAGACTTGGGGCGATTTTGAGGGCGCCGTACGCCTGATCGATAAGCGCCTTGCAACTGACATTCCGGATGCACTCCGTGCCTGTCTGATCTGCGAAAGGGAAATGATCCTTCGTCTTGAGAATGACTATTCCTATACGGAGGAAACGGCTCTTAAGAAGATCCGTGAAGCTATCCCGGATTTCACCGTGGAAGAATTCCGTGAAATGGTGGATGACAACAAGATCGATTGGATCTACATTGGCGGCGAACCCCGTTATTTCAACTCTTTCTACGGTACGCTCATCAAGACCAATGCGGAATTTGCAAAGCGTGCGGGCATTGTTGACAAGGGCCATGTGGACGGCGAAGACAATGCCAAAGAAGGCGAAGAAGGCATCCTTGACCGCAGTGCAAGGCTGATGCGTGAAAACGGGCAGATGACCTGCCGCATTCGGATGCATGCCGGCGTCCGGATTAAGGATGAATACTTTGAGAAAGGCAAGCTGGTGCGCGTGCATGTGCCCATTCCTGCTGCCTGTGATCAGCAGAGCGAGATCCGCTTTGAAGCTTTCTCTTCCGAGCCCACCTATATCGCCCCCGAGGATGCGCTGCAGCGCACCGTTTACTGGGAAGAGGTGACGGAGGAGAACCACGAGTTCTGGGTGGAATATTCCTATGTGCACAAGGCGCCTTATGTGGATCCTGCCAAGATCGTGCCCAATGCGGTGCAGCCCACCTTCCATACGGAGGAGATCGCGCCCCACATCGTCTTTACGCCCTATATCCGCTCCCTTGTGGAAACGCTGACCGAAGGCGTAGTGAGCCCTGTTGAAAAGGCCCGCATCTTCTACGATTTCGTGACCACGAAGGTGAAGTACTCCTTTATGCGCGAATACTTCGGCCTTGAGAACATTGCCGAAAACTGTGCCCGGAACTTCCGCGGCGATTGCGGCGTGCAGGCATTGCTGCTTATTACTCTTTGCCGCTGCGCAGGCATCCCCGCCCGCTGGCAGAGCGGCCTTTATGTAGAACCCGGAGATGCAGGCATGCATGACTGGGTGCAGATCTATATCGCGCCTCACGGCTGGATGTACGCGGATCCCTCCTTTGGCGGAAGTGCTTACCGCAACCACAACGAGAAACGCAGGCAGCATTATTTTGGCAACCTTGAGCCTTACCGCATGGTGGCAAACCGTGAATTCCAAGCTGCCTTCGATCCGCCGAAGACCCACTGGCGCAAGGATCCTTACGACAACCAGGCAGGTGAGATCGAATACGAGGATCGCGGCCTCACAGGTCCCGAATACAGGCGCATCTTTAAGGTGCTTTCCCACGAAGAAATTTAATTTTGCATAGAACGGAGAGAAAACACAATGAAAAAGACCCTTCCCTACACCGAGGCGCAGATCCGCGAGATCATCAAAGAGTATCCCACTCCCTTCCATATTTACGATGAAAAAGCCCTCCGCTCCCGCATCCGTGCGCTGCAGAAGGCCTTCTCCTGGAATGAAGGCTACCGTGAGTATTATGCTGTAAAGGCCTGTCCCAATCCCGTCCTTATGCAGATCATGAAGGAAGAAGGCTGCGGTATGGATTGCTCCAGCTATGCGGAGCTCATGCTCAGCGAATCCGTGGGCATCACCGGCGATGGCATCATGTTTTCCTCCAATGCCACCCCTGCTGAGGACTTCGAATATGCCCGCAGGCTCAACGCTACCATCAACCTTGACGATATCTCCCATATCGACTTCCTCGCCAAGCATGGCGGCATTCCGGAGGTCATCTCTGCCCGCTTCAACCCCGGTGGCGAATTCAAGATCGGCACCCAGATCATGGGCAACCCGGCAGAAGCGAAATATGGCTGGACCCGCCCCCAGCTCACCGAGGGCTTCCGCAAGCTGAAGGAAATGGGTGTCAAGGAATTCGGTATCCATTCCTTCCTTTCCTCCAACAACATCGACAACATGTACTATCCTACCCTTGCGGCGCTGCTCTTTGAGGTCGTTAAGGAACTGAGTGAAGAGCTCGATATCAAGATCGGCTTTGTCAACCTCTCCGGCGGCGTTGGCATCCCCTACCGTCCCGAAGATGCCGAGACCGACATCCAGTTTGTGGGAGATAAGGTGAAGGAAGCCTATGAAAAGGCCTTCGCCGGCACCAACATCAAGCCCCGCATCTTTACCGAGCTTGGCCGCTATGTAACAGGTCCCGTAGGCACCCTTGTGACCACTGTTCTTCATGAGAAGAAGACCCACAAGGACTTTATCGGCTGTGATGCCTGCGCCGCGAACCTGATGCGCCCCGCCATGTACGGCGCTTATCACCATGTTACTGTCCTTGGCAAGGAAGATGCTCCCTGCGATCATCTTTATGACATTACCGGCTCCCTCTGCGAGAGCAACGACCGCTTTGCCATCGACCGCATGCTGCCCGAGATCGAGATCGGCGATATCATCGCTATCCACGATACCGGCGCCCACGGCTTTTCCATGGGCTACAACTACAACGGCAAGCTCCGCAGCGCAGAACTCCTTCTCCGCGAGGATGGCAGCGTAAAGCTCATCCGCCGTGCGGAAACTACTAAGGATTACTTTGCTACTTTCGATTTCCTTGGCTTGCCCCGTCTTGATGAGGTGAAATAATGAATCAGGTTTCTCGTATCCCGCTTGCCCAGCTTCCAACTCCCTTCTATAAGCTCAACAACGTCAGCGCTGTTATCGGCCGCAATGTATTCATCAAACGCGATGATATGACCGGTGTCAGCCTTGGCGGCAACAAGGTCAGAAAGCTTGAGTATCTGCTGGCAGAGGCAAAGGAACAGGGCTGCGATGTGGTCATCACCACCGGCGGTGCCCAGTCCAACCACGCCATGCTCACCGCGGCCTGCTGCCGCATGCTCGGCATGGAACCCATCCTCATGCTCAAAAAGCGCGGCGTGATGGGCCGCAAGGGCAATCTGCTTCTTGAGGCGCTCATGGATGTGGATGTCCGCTTTGTGGATACCCCTTCCTACGATGTGGTCTATAAGGAAATGGATAAGCTGGCGGAAGAACTCCGCGCTCAGGGCAAAAAGCCTTACCTCATTCCCGTTGGCGGCAGTGTCCCCCTCGGCACCGTTGGCTATGTGGATTGCGCCCGTGAGATCTTCGAGCAGGCGAAAGCCGCAAACGTGAAGATCGACCGCGTGATCTGCACCGCGGGCAGCGGCGGTACCCTTGGCGGCATTCTGCTTGGCACCATGCTTTACGGCGAAGGTGCAAAGGTCACCGGCATTGCCGTTTGCGACGATCCCTTTGAAGAGATTACCGAAGAGCTTGTGAACGAGTGCGCCAAGATCCTTGGCGTGGATGTTTCCATCACCAAAGAGGATGTGGATGTCCGCCGCTATTACGGTGCGGGCTATGCGCTGCCCTCCAGGGAAGGCCTTGCCGCCATTCAGCTGATGGCACAGAAGGAAGGCATCATGGTAGATCCCGTTTACACCGGTAAGACTTTTGCCGGCCTGCTCGATATGTGTGCAAAGGGTGAGATCAAAGAGGGTGAAAATGTTGTGTTCCTGCACAGCGGCGGCGCAGCCAGCCTCTTTGCCATTGATCCTGAAGACGTGGTAGAAGCATAAGGCAGCATCAAACAGAAAAAGGCCGGGGCGCTTTGCGCCCCGGCCCTTCAACAGGAAGGGAAACAGTATGAAAAAAACAATCGGTATCATCGGCGGCATGGGACCGCTTGCCACAGCGGATTTGTTCCGCAAGATCGTGCTTCTTGCGGATGTTTCTTCCGATCAGGGACATCCCAGAGTGCTTATTGACAGCAACACCGAAATACCCGACCGTACTGCCGCCATCCTTTCCGGCGGCGAGAACCCCATTCCTGCGCTTGCTACTTCCGCAAGAACGCTGGAACGTGCCGGGGCGGATGTGCTGATGATGCCCTGCAATACGGCACATTATTTCTACGATGGTGTTAAGGCCGCAACGAGCCTGCCAATCCTGCACATGCTGCAGCTGACGGCGGAGGAGATCGACCGCCGCGGCATCAAGACCGTGGGCCTTCTTGCTACGGATGGTACCATCAATACGGGCATCTATGAAAAGCTCTTTGAAGAGCACGGCGTGAAGGTCATCAAGCCCGATGCCGAACACCAGAAGCTTGTGATGGGCGTGATTTACGATGGCGTCAAGGCCGGCAACATGGACTTTGATACCGTGCCCTTCCGTGCGCTGCTTGACAGCATGCTGGAAGCGGGCGTAGAGAGCTTTGTGCTTGGCTGCACGGAGCTGCCCATCGCGTTTCAGGATTATAAGCTGCCCTACCCGGTGGTGGATCCTACCCGCGTGCTGGCGGAAGCGGCACTTAAGTTTGCCGGTGTGAGGGTGAAGGAATAATAAAATAACAAAATCATAAAAAAGACAAGGCAAACTGCCTTGTCTTTGCTGTTTTTTTGGTGTTAATGCTTCGTAAACGCGTAGCTCAGCCCCAACACGATGTACATGGCGCCGAAAAGATAGGGCATGAACATCTCGCCCTTTTGGGGTTTGTGGCGGAAGCAATCCGTCAGAAGCAGGATCTCGCCCAGATAGGCAAGAGCGCCGATGATGTAGGCAAGGGCTTTCAGTGTCATGTGACCGTAATCAAAAATCACGGAAAGGAAAAAGAGCCACGCGGCGATCACCGCAAGGGCATTGCGAAGGAACAGGGAACGGGGACTCAGATCACTGAGGGATTTACGGTGCTCAGGCTCTTCATCGTGCTTGTGGTGTCCATGCTGCGCATGTTCCTGCTTTTCATGTTTATGGCCAAAGTGAAACAGACCATGGTGCTCATGCACATGGCCGCAGTTGGGGCATACAACGCCAGGCGCTTCCTGTCCGGACGCGGTCTGAGTGGTATGGGTGGAGTTGTTTTTTGCTTGTTCCATGAAAAAGTATAATCCTTATTATGAATCGTATAACTATATTGTATTAGAAAAGGGAATGAAACGAAAGTATTTCGGACAAAAAAGATGGGGAGAAAATGTGAACTTTACACAAAAAGGCGCCGCGTGGGTGGCTACGCGGCGCGACTGCGCTTGTTGATTAGAGATATTTTGCGATTTCGGAGGCTACGGCTACGTTGTTGTATACGAGCTTGATGTTGGAAGCAAGGCTGTTGCCTCCGGTGATCTCATGGATGCGCTGGAGGAGGAAGGGGGTGGTAGCTTTGCCGCGGATACCCTTTTCCTTTGCTTCGTCAACGGCATCCTGAATGACCTTCTCAATGTATTCGGAATCAAGTGCATCCTCTTCGGGGATGGGGTTCGCAACTACCATGCCGCCCTTATAGTCCAGTTCATACTGAGCGCGGATGGCAGCAGCGATTTCCTTCACATCATCCATGCGGGCATCTACGGGGAGACCGGTGTTGCGGGTATAGAAACCGGGCAGCTCATCCGTGCCGTAGCCGATGATCGGCACACCGCGGGTCTCAAGGTATTCCATGGTAAGAGGCAGATCGAGAAGGCTCTTTGCGCCGGCGCAGACCACCACAACAGGGGTCTTGCCAAGCTCTTCAAGGTCTGCGGAGATGTCCATGGTCTCCTGCGCGCCGCGATGTACGCCGCCGATGCCGCCGGTGGCATGGATACGGATGCCGGCCATGGAGGCGAGGATCATGGTGCCGGTAACGGTGGTGGCGCCGTCAAGCTTGCGTGCAACCAGCAAGGGGATATCGCGACGGCTGGCCTTGATGACATTGGTGCCGGTGCGGGCAAGGTAGTCGAGCTGTTCATCCGTCAGGCCAACGCAGAGTTTGCCGCCGAGGATTGCGCAGGTGGCGGGTACGGCGCCGTGGGCGCGGGCTACCGCTTCGCAGCCGCGGGCAGTCTCAAGATTCTGCGGATAAGGCATGCCGTGGGAAATGATGGTGGATTCAAGGGCGATGATTGGCTTGCCGGTGGCAAGGGCATCCTGCACTTCGGGTGAGATAAGAAGGTGGTCTTTCAGCATGGTATATACTCCTGTTAATGATAATGTATGCACAGTAAAGAATGGAATACAAAACAAAAAATCATCCATTCTGCCCATATTATACCGAATTGAAAGGTATTCCACAATAGATGCGGATGTGATAAAATGACTTGCGAAACAAATTCTGAGAACGGGGAGGGCATATACCGATATGAAACGCGTATTTTCATCCCTTTTGAAAGCATTTGCCTATACGCTGCTGTTTGTGGGCGTGCAGCTTGTTGTCAGCTTCGGCATGATGCTCGTGTTCGGAATGGAAATGGGCATCGAGGCAGGCATGTCCGGCACAATGCCCGACCTTGCGGCCATTGAAACGGCCCTTGCGGAAAAACTGCTGGAGAAAACAGGGATCCTGACGCTTATTTCCGGTATTCTGACGCTCCTTTTGCTGTGGCCCGTGTTTGCGGCGCAGAAGAAAAGCTATTTTAACGAAATATTCCTGTATCCCCTTGAACAGGGCGCTGTCTGGCCGCTGACGGGGCTTGGGATCAGCGCGGCGCTGACGGTCACGCTGCTTCTTTCGCTGCTTCCCATTCCGGAAGATGTGATGCTTGAATATGCGGAGGCGGCAGCTTCCCTTGGTACCCCCACCTTTCTTGATGCCGTTTCCACGGTGCTTATCGCACCCATTGCGGAGGAAGTGGTGTTCCGCGGCCTTGTTTATACAAGGCTTCGCCGTGGCATGCCCGTGTGGGCGGCCTGCTTACTCTCAAGCCTGATTTTTGCCCTGCTGCACGGGCAGATCCTTTGGATCGCCTATGCCTTTGTGCTGGGTGTGATATTTGCCACTGTGATGGAACGGACGGGAACGGTCTGGTCCACCATCATCATGCATGTGGCCTTTAACCTTGTGGGCGGCTATCTGATCGAATACCTGCCCGCCAGCATCGTGCTGCTTGTGATCGCAATGGTGACCCTCGCCGCCTGTTGGAAATGGCTTGGGCGCGTTTACCGCAGCCGATAACAGATACTGTCTGGAGGAACTATGGAAAAACTGCTTGAACAGCCCATCGTCAAAAAACTCGCCGCGGCGGAGGAATGCGTATGGATCAATCCTGCCCTTGCGGATGCAAAGACCGCCCTTGCGGCGATCCCTTACGGCAAAGCGGATGTGAAGGATGCGGCGGACCGGCTGCTGCGCTTTGCGCCTTATATTCGGGAAGTGTTTCCGGAAACGGAGGAAAACGGCGGTCTGATCGAATCCCCGCTGACGGAGATCTCGAATTTTGCGGCATGGCTGCGCGGAGAAATGCCCGAGACCCTGCCCGGCAGGCTGTTTCTGAAGCGGGACAGCGATCTGCAGGCGGCGGGCTCCGTAAAGGCCCGCGGCGGCATTTATGAAGTTTTGAAGCATGCGGAGACCCTTGCCATGGAAGAGGGGCTTCTCAGCAGAGAGGAAAACTATACAAAACTGCTTTCCCCCGAATGCAAAGCCTTCTTCAAACAGCACGAGGTGGCGGTGGGCTCCACCGGCAACCTCGGCCTTTCCATCGGCATCATGAGTGCGGCCCTGGGCTTCCGCGTCACGGTGCACATGAGTGCGGATGCAAAGCAGTGGAAGAAGGATCTCCTTCGCAGCAAGGGTGTTACTGTCATGGAATACGCCGGCGATTATTCCGAGGCCGTGCGGCAGGGCCGTGCCATTTCCGATGCGGACCCCATGAGCTATTTTGTGGATGATGAAAACTCCGTGGATCTTTTCATGGGCTATGCGGTGGCGGCAGAGCGGCTTGATGCTCAGTTTGCCGCCCAGGGCATTGTTGTGGATGCAGAGCACCCCCTGTTTGTGACCATTCCCTGCGGCGTGGGCGGTGCACCCGGCGGCATCACCTTCGGTCTGAAACTGCTGTATGGGGACAATGTGCACGTATTCTACGCGGAGCCTACTCAGTGCCCCTGCATGCTCCTTGGCCTTGCCAGCGGCAAAAACAGCGACATCAGCGTGCAGGATATCGGCCTTCACGGCCGTACCCATGCGGACGGTCTTGCGGTGGGGCGTCCCTCCGGCTTTGTGGGCAGTGTGGTAAAGGAACTGCTTGCCGGCGAATACACGGTGGAAGACTACAGACTGTATGACCTGATGCGTGCCCTTCTTGACACGGAAAGCATCTTCATTGAACCTTCCGCCTGCGCGGGCATCATCGCCCCGGCTATGCTGGGCGGCAGCGCAGATATGCAGGCATACATCGCGGAAAAGGGCCTTGCACCCCATATGGAAAATGCCGTGCATGTCCTTTGGGCCACAGGCGGACGCCTTGTGCCGGAAGAGATGCGGCAGGAATATGTGAATACGCATTTGAAGTAAAACGAAAAAACGACCCCCGGCTACATAGCCGGGGGTTTCGTCAAAGCTGAGAGCAGTTCGCGTATGCACCCGATCCGGCTGCTGCAGAAAAAACAGCTTTTTTTACGCTCACGGCGGTTGAATTTTCCCCACTCAACCAACAGTATGTGTATTTTTTCTCCCAAATCCACTATGCTGAAAACGAAAGGAGAAAAGGAATGGACCAGATCAAGATCGGAAAATTCATAGCTGCATGCAGAAAAAAGGAAAACCTGACGCAAATGCAGCTGGCTGAAAAACTGAACATCACCGACAGGGCCGTGTCGAAATGGGAAAGGGGCAAAGCGATGCCGGATTCCTCGATCATGCTTGCGCTGTGTGATGTGCTCAACATCAGCGTCAATGATTTGTTATGTGGGGAGGTCGTAACCGTGGAAAACTATAACAAGGAACTTGAAAAAAATCTGATGGATATGATCCGCCAAAAGGAGCTGGCGGATAAACACCTGCTGGCTTTGGAGTGGGTGATCGGCATCATGGCACTGGTCATTCTGTTTTCATTGATCGGTGTTGCTGCCTATGTGCAGATGGAGACCGGGCTGCGGATCGCGCTTATCGTGCTTGGCTTCATCCTGTTTTTTGTGGGAGCCTTCTATGCCGTGCGGATCGAGCAGATGGCAGGTTATTACGAGTGCGGGAAATGCGGGCACCGCTATGTGCCCACCTATAAGGCGGTCAATCTGGCGATGCATGTGGGCAGAACACGCTATATGTGCTGCCCCGAGTGCGGTCAAAGATCCTGGCAGAAAAAGAAACTTACCAAAGAGTGAGCACACAGCGGCAACAACAAAGCCAAGCTGCATTTTGCAGCTTGGCTTTGTTTTGTTTCAGTCGGATCTTATTTCTTTTCCACGCCGAGGGTGACCTTTTCGCCGTTGACGTCCCATTCCTTGACGTAACCGGCGGCTTCACCGGCGGCAACGCTGTCCGCGAGGGTATCGGCGGCGATCTCTTCACCGTGGGCAGCGAAGATGGCGGCAATGCGCTCGCTGCCTGCATAGGTGACGGCGATGTGATCGGTGACCTCAAAGCCGGCTTCCTTACGCATGGTCTGCAGCTTGGATACGAGCTCGCGCACGAAGCCCTCTTCGATAAGCTCTGCGGTCAGGTTGGTATCGAGCACCACGGAAAGATCGCGCTCGGTCTGGCTCACGAAGCCTGCCTTCTGCATGGGTTCGGTGAGAACATCCGCTTCCGCCAGGGAAACGGCCACGCCTTCAAGGTCGAACTCGTAGTTCTTTCCGGCCTTGTGGGCGGCAACAACGAGATCGCCGATGCCTTCGCCCTGCAGGTAGGCGTTGATCTTGGGCAGTACCTTGCCGTAGCGGGGACCAAGGGTTTTGAGCTGGGGCTTTACCTTGTAGCTGATGAAGGCGCTGGCGTCGGAAACGAAGTTCACTTCCTTCACGTTCAGCTCATCGGCGATAATGTTCACATACATTTCGGGAAGCGCGCTGCCCTGCACATACATCCTGCCGAGAGGCTGGCGGTTCTTCACATTCGCTGCGTTACGGGCTGCACGGCCGAGGACGACGATGTTGAGAACGGCTGCCATGTGCTCTTCGAGGGCGGGATCGATGAAGGATTCTTCCACCGCCGGGAAATCGCAAAGGTGTACGCTTTCGGGGGCGGCAGCATCCACGCTGCGGATGAGGTTCTGGTAGATCTCTTCCGCCATGAAGGGGATGAAGGGCGCGCTCAGCAGGGTGAGGGTCTTGAGCACGGTGTAAAGAGTCATGTAGGCGGCTTCCTTATCGGCAGTCATTTCCTTGCCCCAGTAGCGCTCGCGGCAGCGGCGTACATACCAGTTGGAAAGCTCATCCGTGAAGGCGGAAAGGGAACGGCCTGCCTCGGTGATCTTGATGGCGGCAAGATCTTCATCCACGGTCTTCACAAGGGTGTTCAGGCGGGAGAGGACCCACTTATCCATGGCGGTCAGGTTTTCGGGCCTGAGGGCATGCTTGGTGGGATCGAAGCCGTCGATCTCCGCATAGAGGATGTAGAAGGCATAGGTGTTCCACAGGGTACCCATGAACTTGCGCTGCGCTTCGCTGACGGCTTCCGCGGAGAAGCGGCTGGGCAGCCAGGGCATGGAGCCGGTGTAGAAATACCAGCGGACGGCATCGGCGCCCTGGTTGTTGAGAACCGTCCAGGGATCCACCACGTTGCCCTTGTGCTTGGACATCTTCAGGCCATCCTTATCGCAGACAAGGCCGAGAACCACGCAGTTTTTGAAGCTGGGCTCATCGAACAGGCAGGTGGAGATGGCAAGCAGGGTGTAGAACCAGCCGCGGGTCTGGTCCAGCGCTTCGCTGATGAAGTTGGCCGGGTAACGGCGCTCAAAGAGCTCCTTGTTTTCAAAGGGATAGTGCCACTGGGCAAAGGGCATGGAGCCGGAATCGAACCAGCAGTCAATCACAACGGGCTCGCGCTTCATCTTGCCGCCGCAGGCTTTGCAGGGGAAGGTGATGGGATCAAGGAAGGGCTTGTGAAGCTCGATATCCTTGGGAACGGAGGGGTTCAGCTCGCAAAGCTCCTGCCTGCTGCCCACAACATGCACCTCGCCGCAGTCTTCGCAGACCCATACCGGCAGGGGGGTGCCCCAGTAACGCTCACGGGAAAGGCCCCAGTCGATGACGTTTTCAAGGAAG
>SVGX01000045.1 GCA_015056105.1 Clostridiales bacterium
GGCCACGATGAGAATAACCGCAGCGTGGTCTACGAAAACGCCCAGGCAAGGGAGCGGACAAAGATCCTTCTTTCTGTTGCCAATGCGGAGGGGCTGCTTGAAGTGGGCACCGGCGACCTTTCGGAGCTCGCCCTCGGCTGGTGTACCTTCGGCGGTGACCATATGGCCCAATACGGCATCAACAGCTCCATCCCCAAGACCGTCATCCGTATGGTGGTGAGCGCTGCGAAGGAGCAATTCCCCGCCGCGGCGGATATCCTGCAGGATATCCTTGACACCCCCGTAAGTCCGGAACTGCTGCCCACGGACAGCGCCGGCGAGATCGCCCAGAAAACGGAAGAGGTGGTGGGTTCCTATGAGCTTCACGATTTCTTTATCTGGCATTTCCTCAAGGGCAAAGGCCCCCGGGAGCTTTACGACATGGCGGTGAAGGAACTTCCCTTCCCGAAGAAGGAGATACACCGGGTGCTCGGCGTATTCCTGCGCCGCTTCTTTGCATCCCAGTTCAAGCGCAACAGCGCACCGGAAGCGCCCCTTGTGGTGGCTTCCATCGCGCCGGATGTATTCACCATGCCCTCCGACATGGTGGGCGCGCCCTTTATGCGGGAATATGAAGGCATTCCCGCACCGGAAGAGGAGTAAATATCGAAAAATAAAAAAGAAGGACGAATGTCCTTCTTTTTTATTTCGCACAATATGTTATTCTTCCATATACGCCCCGTAGATCTCTTTGGAAAGATCCGCAAGGTAATCATCGCCCGCATTGGCATCATAATCCGCTTCATTCGCCAGGTTGCCGTTGTAGAACAGGCAGAGGATATAATCGCCCACGGCGGTATACACGATGCCGATATCCACGTTAAGCTTATCAAGGGTACCCGTTTTGTGCGCCACGGATACGCCAATGGGCAGATACCGGGGAATGCGGGTATTGGTCTGGCATTCCTTCATGATGCCGAGCATGCCTTCGCTGGCTTCCGGGCTGACCCACTCGCCCCGATAAACAAGTTCCAGCATCTTCATGGCTTCAATGGGCGCTGTCTGGTTGTTTTCTTCCGTGATGCACTTGTACCACTTCACGTTGCGGTAGCTGGGGCGCTTGTTGCCGTTTTCCGCCCAGATCTCAGCAAAGCTGCGGCCGTTCATGCTGTAATAGCGGTCAAGAAGATCCCTGCAGCCCCAGTCACACTTGGTTTTTTCAAGGCCAAGGGCGTCAATGACATTCTTTTTGATATTATCCCTGCCAAGGAAGTTAAAAAGCACATCCGTCGCGGTGTTGTCGGAAATGATCATCATCAGCGTGGCGTAATCCCGCAGCGTGGGGTTCAGCCCCGCGCCGAGGCATTGCAGCACGCCGCTGCCCGGAGATTTGACCTCTTCCGTCATGGGGATGCGGTCATCAAGACTGCATTCGCCCGCATATACCTTGCGAAACAGTTCTGCCAGAATATAAAGCTTGTATGCGCTTGCAGTGGGGAAGGCTTCTTCGCCCCGATGGGCGATCAGTTTGCCTGTTTTGAGATCCTTGAACACAAAGCCAAGGGGCGCCGTTGTGTTTTCCTGATACCGCTGTGCGATGGATGCGATCTTTTCAAAATTCATCTTGATCCCCTTTCGTGACCGTAAAAGATGTGTTTCTTCCACCATTTTCGCACAGAACAGGAGTCGTTTCAACCGTTTCGGAAAAAGAATGCCGTATTTTGGTTTAAAAAAAGAAGAGCCGCATTTGGCCCTTCTTTTTTGCATCCCGGCGCACCGGGACCCTTTTGCCGTGTGTTTACTTTGCCTTGTAGCTGCCGCAAAGGCTTTCATCACAGGCTTCGCCCGTGTGGCAGCGACTCTGCGGTTCCACTTCGATGCGGGAAAGTTCACAGGCCATGCCGCGCTGGTTATAGCGGCAGCTGGTGACACGGCAGCCAATGGTCTGGCATCCGGCTTTGGATTCGGACATTGTTTTCTTCCTCCCTTTTCATTGGTCGCCGTTAGCTTGTGCCGCCGCAAAAGTTCTTATACCGGTTATTTTTGGAAAAACACTGTCCGAGAAGCAGAAAGCTGATCCCGGCTTCGGCAGCATGTGCGCCTTGGGAAGGGGCTTTTTTAAAAGATCCTGTAGGCACAGTAGAAATACTTACGCCAGTAATCCGTCTTAAAGGTGCGGTGTACCACTTCGCCGTTGCCGGAGGAAGCGTCGATCATCATGCTGTCGCTTGATGCGATACCCACATGGCCCTTCGAGGAGGACATCTTGTAGACGATGATATCGCCCTTGCGGATATCGCTCATGGAAGAGATCTTCTGGTACTTGGTGACGCTGCGCCAGGTCTTACTGGTCATATAGCCCTGCTTTACGCCCGCCTGGTTAAGGCACCAGTAAACGAAGCCGGAGCAATCGAACTTGTCGGGACCCTTGCCGCCGGTGCGGTAGGGCTTGCCGAGCTTCGTCAGGGCGATCTTGATGAGCTTATCCGCCGTTGCGCTGGAGGAAGAGCTGCCCGAAGAGGAGCTGCTGCCGGAGGAAGAACTGCCCGAGGAGGAACTGCCGCTGCTGCCGGGCGTTGCCGCAGGCTGATCCGCCGGGGCTTTCCTGGCATCATCGCTGCGGAGGGCGTTCAAAGTCTGTCTGCCCACCTTGCCGTCAACGCTGAGGCCGTTCTGTTTCTGGAAGGAGCGCACCGCCGCTTCCGTACCGGAGCCGAAATAGCCGTCCGCAGAGTCAAGATAGCCAAGGCTTCTGAGAAGTTTCTGCACGTTTCTGACCGTATCGCCGCTCATGCCGATCATCAGGGCGTTGGCCTGCGCATCGGATGACATGAGCATTTCCTTGGTCTGCGGACCGATGTGACCATCCGCAATCAGACCGTTGAGTTCCTGGAACAGCTTTACCGCCGCCAGCGTATCCCGGCCAAAGCTGCCGTCCGGCTCCGTGGTCAGATAGGCGAGCTTGTAAAGCCGCTTCTGGAATTTCAAAACATCATCGCCCTGCTCGCCGTAGCCGAGGGATTTTGCCACCGCTTCCTCGCTGTAGAGCATTTCGCGGGTGGCCATGCCGATCATGCCGTCCCTGGAAAGGTCGTTCCTGTCCTGGAACTCCTTGACGGCGGCGGCGGTCTCATCGCCAAAGTAGCCGGTGGCCTTTGTCATATAGTCAAGCTCCACAAGGCGTTTCTGAAGCTCTTCCACATCCGTGCCTTCATCGCCCACGGTGACCATATAGGTCATGGCATCCTCACGCATCAGCCGGTCGTATGTTTCTTCGCCGATGGTGCCATCCACCGTCAAACCGTGACGGCGCTGAAAGATCTCCACCGCATCCTTGGTGACGCTGCCATAGTAGTCCGTCGGCTCATCGTAATCCATATAGCCAAGCTCCATCAGCCGCTCCTGCACCGCCATGACGATCTCGCCGGTGGTACCTTTTCCAAGAAGCACCGGGGTGGGCGTGGGAACGGGCGTCGGCGTGGGCGCCGGCGTCGGCGCAGGCGTTGGCGTCGTATCCGCCGCAAGGTCAATAAAGCCGCCGGGCGTACCTTCGGGGAATGCTGTACCCATATCAAGCGTTTCCGGCGTTCCCGCTTTTGCATCCGCTGCGGGAGCTTTATTGGAAGCGGCCACGGTGATCACCGGCACCGCAACAAGTACCAGCAGCACCACCGCAAGGGCAGCAAGGGTGTTGGGATCACGGCGAAGGACGCCCTGCTTTGTCCTTTTGTACATGCCGGAAACGCCGCCCCTTTTCCGAAACCGCCTTATGGCAGCCCGTCCTTTCAGCACAGCCCGGCCGGCGGCGCGAAGAGCGCCGGTCTTTATCTCATTCAGTTTTTTTGTATCAAATTTCATAGATTGCGATCATCCTGTTTTTCTCCGCATGCGCAAAGGGCACACGGGCAAGACATTTGTGCTGTTATTATACCATAACACTTCCCGAATTTCTTTTGAATATTCGGTAAACAAGGGTATTTTCCATGATTTCACCAAAAATGCACGGTTTTCACACGGAAATTTAATTATTTGCAGGTAAAAACATGGTATAATAGGCGCGAAAAAACATTGGGAGGTAATCATACCGTGTTTCGCAATAAAGAAGGCAATGTAGCGGTGGGCAAGATCATCGCCTTTGTGATCGTGTTCATTCTCATCGTATCCGCAGCGCTCAGCAGCTTTGTGGTGATCCCCGCCGGTCACACCGGCGTTACCGTCACTTTCGGCAAGGTGAGCGATCAGGTGCTGCAGGAGGGCATCCATTTCAAGATCCCCTTTGCCCAGGAGATCGTACAGATCGACAACCGCATCGTAAAGCTTGAAGTCAGCACGGAAGCCTTCAGCAAGGACCTGCAGACCGTTTCCACCGTGCTTGCGGTAAACTACCGCATCGCCAAAAACATGAGCTATTCCATCTACAAGGAAGTGGGCGCAGCCTTTGAAGAGGTGCTCGTGACCCCCGCCGTCAACGAAGCGCTCAAGGCTGTCGTCGCCAAATACACCGCCAGCGATCTCGTCGCTTCCCGCAGCGAGGTCAGCGTGCAGCTTGACAACGAGCTCAACGAAAAGCTGAACACGCGCGGCATCTATGTGGAAGACCTGAACATCATCGACTGGGATTTCTCGCCGGAATACATCGCTGCCGTGGAAGCCAAGCAGGTAGCGGAACAGACCCTTATCAAGACCAGGACCGAACAGGAACAGCAGATCGTCATCGCCGAAGCGGAAGCCGAAAAGCAGATCATCGCCGCGGAAGCGGAAGCGAAGAGCGCGCTGATCACCGCGGAGGCGGAGGCGGAGCGCATCAAGATCGAAGCGGAAGCCCAGGCGGAAGCAAACCGCATCCTGGCGGAATCCGTCACGCCGGAACTGATCGATTATGAGACCGTTGTCAACTGGGACGGCAAGCTGCCGAGCGTCGTTCTCGGCGAAAACGGCGCTGCGCCCCTTGTCGGCGTGAACCTGCCCGAATAAAACAGCGGCGGAAAGGGACGGCGCTAAATGAAGTTTGAAAATGTCTATTTCTTCAACGGAACGGCATACGCGGGAAAATCCACCATGGTGAAGCTGCTGGCGGAAAAGCACGGCGGCATCGCCTGTGAGGAAAACTACCACAATGCCCTGCAGGACGGCCTTGACAAGGATGAATTCCCCGGTCTCACCTACACCCGCGATCTTGAGGATTGGCATGATTTCGTTCGCCGCACGCCGGATGAATACGAAGCGTGGATAGACCGCACATCAAAAGAATGCGAAAAGCTGGAGCTTCTGATCCTCAAAGACCTTGCAGGACAGAACAAGCCCGTTTTTGTGGATACCAACATCTCCATCGAAACGCTGCGGGAGATCTCCGATCGGGACCATGTCATGATCATGCTGGCAGATCCCATGATCAGCATCAACCGCTTCTTTCAGCGTCCGGACAGGGAAAAGCAGTTCCTTTACCGCCTGCTGATGGAGGAAGCGGACCCTGAAGCGGCAATGGAGAACTTCCGCCAATGCCTTGCAAGGATCAATTCCCCGGATCGGTACAACAGGTTCCTTCACTCCGGCTTCCGTGTCATCACACGGGATGACAGCCGCAGCATCGAAGAAACGCTGTCCCTGATCGAGGCGGCGCTCGGTCTTCGCTAAGCGCATCCCTTCCAAACGGCAAAAGCGCACAAAGCCCCTCCGCACATATATGGGCTGTACCCAATGTGCGGGGGGGCTTTTTTGTTTGTTTTCCTTTTTCTTTTATGCCCGGATGCCGAGCCTGCGGGAAATGATATCATCCGCAGATTCCATCAGCTGCGCAAGAAGCGCATCCACCTCTGCTTCCGTGGGGGCGTTGGCGCCGATGTAAAGCTTCAGCTTCGGCTCCGTACCGGAAGGACGGATGCAGATCCACGCGCCGCCTTCCAGCGAGAAGCGGAGCACATCGATGCCCTTGATGACAGCATGGGCAAAGCCGCTCTGCCCCGGGCGCACGAGGGTGCCGGGCTGCATATCCTCAAAGGCTTCCACCGCGAAGGGTGCAAAATGTTCCGGCGGCACAAGGCGTAGGGACGCCATGGCATTCTTGATACGGGCGATGCCCTCTTTCCCTTCCAGGGTATAGGACTTGACGGATTCCTTGTAATAGCCGTAGATGCCGTACATTTCCTGCAGCGCATCGTAAAGGGTCATGCCCCGCTCGGCATAATAGACGGAAGCTTCCGCCACCAGCATCGCGGAGGTGATGGCATCCTTATCCCGCACAAAGGGGCCCGCAAGGAAGCCGAAGGATTCTTCAAAGCCGAAAAGGAACTGTTCCTGTGCGCTGCGCTCACAGCGTTCGATGACCGCCGCGATAAAGCGGAAGCCCGTGGGCACATCCTCCATCCTGATGCCGAAATGGGCGGCGATGGCATCCGCCATGCGGGTGGAGACAAGGCTCTTTGCCGCAACGCCCTTCTGGGGCAGCGTGCCCTTTTCCTTTTTCGCGGTCAGAATGTAGTGAAGCAGCAGACTGCCGATCTGGTTGCCCGTCAGCACACGGAAGGGTTCTCCGGGCTTTCTGACCGCAACACCGAGGCGGTCGGAATCCGGGTCGGTGGCAAGGATCAGATTCGCGCCTTCCTTTTCCGCCAGCCGGAAAGCAAGGGTAAAGGCATTGGGATCTTCCGGGTTCGGCGCTTTGACCGTGGGGAAGGCGGGATCGGGTTCTTTCTGCTCCTCTACCACCGATACCTGCACGCCTACCCGGGAAAGGAGCGTTTTGACCGGCACCATTCCGCTGCCGTGAAGGGGCGTGTAGACGATGCGGCAATCCCCTCCCTTTTCCTTCATCAGCGAAGGATACTGCAGCAGCTTTTCGCCCTCTTTATAGTAGGCTTCGTCGATCTGCTCACCGATGAGCACCACCTTGCCGGAAGCGACGGCTTCCTCGTAGGGCATGAAGGGTACATCGAAATAATCCGCTTTTTTGATCTCCTCATAGATGGCGGAAGCCTGTTCCGGCCCCGCCTGGCCGCCATCCTCCCAGTATACCTTGTAGCCGTTGTAGGCTGGGGGATTGTGGCTGGCGGTGATCACCACGCCGGCGATGCAGCCGAGGTGACGCACGGTAAAGGAAAGCTGCGGCACGGAATGAAGCGTTTTGTAAAGATAGGCCTTTATGCCGTTTGCCGCAAGCACAAGGGCCGTTTCCCTTGCGAACACATCGCTCATCAGCCGGGAATCGTAGGCGATGGCGATGCCCCGTTCTGCCGCGCCGGGCACGGAAGCAACGAATTTCGCAAGGCCTGCGGTGGCGCGCCGCACCACATGCACATTCATGCGGTTGGTGCCTGCGCCGATGATGCCGCGAAGGCCCGCCGTGCCGAAGGCAAGCTCCGTATAAAAGCGCTCTTCGATCTCTTTTTCATTGCCTTCGATGGAAAGAAGTTCCCTGCGAAGCTCCGGCGCAAGCTGCTGCACCTGCAGCCAGTGGCGGTAAAGTGTCTCGGATCGGTTCATATCTTGTTCCTTCTTTCAAATAATAACTGTTTTATGGGCGCCCGCTTTCCACCGTTGAAGCGGATACCCTGGCGTTGCGCACCATGCTGAAAACACTGCCCCGGCCGACGATGATATGATCGAACAGCGCGATGCCGACGGTATGCAAGGCCTCATAGACCTTACGGGTAGCGGAGACATCCTCCCCGGAAGGGGTGGGATTACCGGAGGGATGGTTGTGGGCAAGGATAACGCTGGCAGCCCCGTGGCGAAGCGCGCACTCAAGAACGAGGCGCGGGTACAGCACCGTTTCGTTCAGCGTGCCGGATGCGATCTTATCCGCATGGATGAGGTTGTGCTTTGCATCAAGGGAAAGCAGATAGATCTCCTCATACCTGGCGCCGAAGAAAAGCCCCCTGCAATATTCCGCCGCTGCGGCAGGCTGGCCGAGGGAAACGGTTCTATCGCCCTTCGGCGTGATCAGGCGGCCCGCCATCGTCCCCGCAAGGGAAAGGAGCACCGCCGTGTTTTCGCCGATGCCCGGCTGCAGCATCAGCTCACGGGGATCCGCCGCAAGCACCTTTTCAAGGGAGCCATAGGCTTTCAGCAGCTGATGCGCAAGGGGGTTGGTATCCTTCCGCGGGATCGCATAGGTCAAAATCAGTTCCAGCAGCTGGTGGTCATGCAGCGCATATGCACCGGCGGAAAGGAAACTTTTTCTGAGACGTTCCCGGTGTCCTTCGTGCATTATGCGGCCTCCCCCGCCTTATCGGGCAGGGTGAAATATTTCCTGCCGAGGGCAAGCGCCACGGCGCCCGCAAGGAACAGGAGAATGATGGAAAGGATACCGAGGGAAGGCCTGTCCGTCAGGCTGTATACGAGGGAATAAAGCGCCGGGCCGATGACGCAGGAGAATTTGCCGAAGATGTCGAGGAAGCCGAAATACTCGTTGGAACGTTCCGGCGGGATGATCTGACCGAAATAGGAACGGGAAAGGGCCTGGATGCCGCCTTGCACCGTGCCCACAAGGGTGGCAAGGATCCAGAAGAGCACCGTGCTCGTGGCGGTGGCGGCAGCCACATCGCCGCCGTTCATCTCCGCAAGCTCAATGTTGAAGCCCATGATGAAGCCCATGATGGTGATAACAAAGTATACGCACACCGCCACGGTGATCATGCGGATGGCGCCCACCTTTTTCGCAAGGTTGGAGAACAGGATGGAGAAGGGCACCGCCACCACCTGTGTCACAAGCAGCGCAAGGATCATGCCGATGGTGCCAAGGCCCAGCGTTTCGCCGTAGTTGGTGGCCATGCTGATGATGGTGCTGACGCCATCGATATAGAAGAAATAGGCGATGATGAAGAACAGCAGCCGCTTATCGGCAATGATGGAGCGGAAGGTCTTGATCATGTTGGAGAAGGCCGCCTTCGCAAGCTCCGCCGGCGGATCATCCACGCTGTAGACCTGTTCCACGTTTTTCAGGAAAGGCAGGCTGAAGACCGCCCACCAAATGACCACGATCAGAATAGAGATCTTATAGGAAAGCACGCTCTGCCCCATGAGAAGCAGGATCGCGATGGAGATAATGAAGGGGATGGTGCTGCCGCCGATATAGCCCATGGCGTAGCCGTAGGCGGAGACCTTATCCATCCTTTCCGGAGTGGTAACATCCGTCAGGAAAGAATCATAGAACAGGCAGGAGCCGGAGAAGCCGATATGGGAGATCACATAGCCGATGAGCATCAGCTCCCAGGAATCGAAGATCGCCATCACGGCAGTGAACACAAGGCCGATCACAAGGAAGGCGGTAAAGAGCTTTTTCTTCATGCCGCGGAAATCGCCGATGGCGCCGAGCATAGGCGCAAGAAGGGCGATCACAAGGTTCGCTGCGGATACCGCGAAGCCGTAGAGCTTATCGCCGGCATCGGTCGCCATCATGGGGAAATAGATGGGGAATATCGCCGCCATGATGTTGGTGGCATAGATGGAATTTGCCCAGTCATACAGAATCCAGGAACGCTCCCGTTTTGTGAAGCGCCCTTCCTTTTTTGCGGTGGAGACGTCCTTTTTCATCTTAAAAAAGTTCCTTCCTGCTTGAATGCATATAAAAAATGCATATATTTCATCAATTATTATAGGATATCATGTTTTGTCTGTACAGGGTATTTCTTCGAAAAAAAGCCGCCTTTCTCCCGAAAGGCGGCTTTTTTAATCCACGGTTTTGATCATTCGGTCGATGGGGGCGAAGTCAAGATCCGTTACGGCGGCGATCACATCGAAGCAGACCCGAAGGCCGTTCGCGCCGTTGGTATGGATCGCAAAGGCATCCCCGGAAAGGGGATCGAAAGCGGCGAAGGATTTGAAGCCGCCGTTGTCGCCCCAATGCCAGAAAGCGCCATCCGTCATGCCCCAGCCAAGGCCCCAGTCAACGCCCGGCGCGGCAGGATTTTTTACCTGCGCAATCCAGTCAGGCAGCGTGCCGTCAGAAAGGCAGCCCTGAAGGAATTTCGGGTAATCCCCTACCGTTACATACAGGGAATAGGCGGCGTTGGGCTCCATGCCGCTCGTGTGGCGGGCGGTGGTGCGGGGCGGCTCCTGCCGCCCCGCTTCATCCCATGTGCGGGCAAGGGTATGCCGCAGGGCGGGGGTCCAGATCATGCAGGCGGACTCCATTTGAAGGGGGTCGAAGACCTCCCGCTGCAGAAGATCGTCAAGGCGGGTGCCGGTAAGCTTTTCCACCGTCTGCTGCAGATACTGGTATCCGCTGCCGGAATAGGAAAAGCCCTGCCCCGGCGCAAAGGAAAGCGGCAGGGGCAGCCTGCCCCAGTTCGGCAGACCCGTGCTGTGGGAAAGCACATGCTTTGCGGTTGCACGGACAAGGCGGGGATCATTGCCGGGCGCAGCTTTGTTGTACGCCGCAAGGGGCATATTCAAGTCGATCACGCCGCTTTCCTGCAGCTTTTTGACAAGGAAGGCAAATACCGGTTTTGTAAGGGAGGCCGCCTCAAAACAGGTGTTTTCCGTTACGGGGATGCCCTTTTCCGCATCCTGCAGGCCCACCGTCTCCGTCAGAAGGCACGCTCCCTTTGAAAGAAAGGTCATGGCAAGGCCCGGCACCTTATTCGCCCGCATTGAAGCGCGGGCGACAGCGGCAGCCCCTGAAAGCCCTTCACGAAAGATCCGCATCCCTTTCTCCTTTTTAACCGTTGGTACGGCGCACCACCACACCGGCACGGGCGCCGGTATGCTTGCCGTTCAAAGCGGTCAGAACGCCGTTCACATATACCCGAAGGATGCCGCTGCAGGGCTGCTGCGGTTCAAGATAGGAAGGATCATCCTTCAGCGTATCAAGATCGAAGAGCACGAGATCGGCCCACATGCCCGCCTTGAGCACACCGCGGCCTTCGAGCTTCAGGCGCGATGCGGGCAGGCCCGTCATCTTGTGCACAGCAGTCTCGATGGGGAACAGCTGCCTGTCGCGGCAATAGTGGGAAAGCACGCGCACAAAGGTGCCGAAGTTGCGCGGATGGGGTTTGCCGCCCACGCTCAGGTTCATGGCGCCGCCGTCGGAACCGGTCATCACATAGGGCTTTTTCATGATGTATTCGATATCCTCTTCGCACATGCCGAAGGCAAGCTCACCCACTTTATCCTCCGCATCCAGCACGATATCGATCAGCGTCTCGGAACAATCCTTGCCAAGCTTTTCCGCGATATCGGGAAGGCTCATGCCGCTCATCCAGGTATCCTTTTCGCAGAGGGTGTAGGAGACTACCAGATTCTGCCAACGTCCCGTCCAGTCCTCATCAAGCTCTTTTTTGATGCGCGCGCGGGTCTCGGGATCCCTGAGGCGCTGCAGCATGGCTTCCGTACCGCCCTCAAAGGCCCAATCGCGGAAGTTGACGGAAAGGGTGGTGGCGCTGGCGCGGTAGGGATACTGATCGCAAAGCACCTCAAGGCCCTCGCGCCTTGCCCGCTCGATCATGGCGGTAGTGGTCAGCACCTTGACCTGCCAGCCGTCGCTTCTGGTGCACTTATGGTGGGAGATCTGCAGCGGCACACCTGCTTCGTATGCGGTGCGGAGCGCTTCCTTGGTGGCTTCGATCAGCCGCAGGGATTCGCTGCGCATATGGGTGGCATAATAGCCGCCGTAGGGTGCTGCCGCCCTGGCGACCTCGATGAGTTCATCGGTATCGGCATAGCTGCTGGGCGGATAGATCAGGCCGCTGCTGACGCCGAAGCAGCCATCCTCCATGGCCTCGCGGACAAGCCGGCGCATGGTTTCCAATTCTTCTTCGGTGGGTTTGCGGTTATCGTAGCCCATCGCCTCGGCGCGCACGTTGCCGTGGCCTACCAGCATACCCATATTGACGGAGGGTTTGAGCTCCTCCAGCACGGCGAAATAATCCCGCATACGCGGATAGGCGGCGCTGGGGGATACGGAGGTGCCGCAGTTGCCGGAAATATCCGTGGTCACGCCCTGCAGGACGCGGCTTTCGCATTCCGGCGCGCTGAATACGCCGCCCTTTGAAAGCACATCGTCATCGCTGTGGGAATGGATGTCGATAAAGCCGGGGGCAAGATAGCGGTCGGCAGCATCCACCACTTCCTTCGCTTCGCCGGAAAGCTTGCCCATGGCGGCGATCCTGCCGTCCTTCACTGCCACATCCGCACGGAACCAGGGCGCACCGGTGCCATCGATAATGCGGGCATTTTTGATAAGAAGATCGTACATGTTCTTTTTTACCTTTCGCTTTTATAGTGTTGCCGTTTGAAATGATATGCGCTTTGTGAGGTGGTTTCCCGCCGGGGAACTTTCTTTTTTTATGCTAACACCAAAGCCCCGCTTTCCGCAAGTTTTTCCTTTGCATCCGGGCTTGTTTCTTGTGTTTTGTCCTGTCATATACTATAATATGCCCAATATGAAACGCAAAAACAAGAAGGTGTTCCATAAGGGGATCAGCCCCATCCGCATCCTTCCGATCGGCTACCTTTCGGTAACGCTGCTGGGCACGCTGCTGCTGATGCTGCCCACCGCCTCCCACGGCGCGCCGCTCGGCTTTTTTGATGCGCTTTTTACCGCCACCTCCGCCTCCTGCGTAACAGGGCTTATCGTGGTGGATACGGGCACCCATTTTACTTTCTTCGGACAGGCGGTGCTGCTTTTTCTCATCCAGCTGGGCGGTCTTGGCTTCATGACCGCCGCCACGCTCCTTTTCAGGGCAACAAAGCGGCGCATCTCCTTAAGGAGCCGCATGACCCTTGCGGAAGCCTACGGCGAGGACAGGCTGCAGGGCGTTATCGCCCTCTGCATGCGCGCTGTGACCTATACCTTTGTGATCGAAGGGACGGGCGCGCTTTTGCTCGCGGTCCGCTTCGTGCCCGAATTCGGGGCAAGGGGTATCTGGTATGCCCTTTTCCACAGCGTTTCCGCCTTCTGCAACGCCGGTTTTGATCTGATGGGCAATTATGCCTCCTTAACGGGCTATGTGGGTGATACCTTTGTTAATCTTGTCATCATGGCGCTGGTGGTGCTCGGCGGCATCGGCTTTGCGGTGATCACGGAGATCCTTTCGCAGCGCAGCTTCAAAAAGCTTTCCATGCATGCAAAAGTAGCGCTGACCGGCACTGCCGTCCTTATTTTCGGCGGCACGGCGCTGTTTCTTCTTTTTGAATCCGCGAACCCCCACACCCTTGGCAGTCTTTCCGCCGGGGACAAGTTGACGGCGGCGCTGTTCCAGTCCGTCACCTGCCGCACGGCGGGCTTCAACACCGTGCCGCAGGATGCGCTGACCGATGCGGGCAAGCTCACTTCCTGCATCCTGATGCTCATCGGCGGCAGCCCGGCAGGCACCGCCGGCGGCGTAAAGCTGACCACCGTTGCGGTTTTGATCCTGACGGGCGTGGCCTGTGTGCGCAGCCTTCGGGATACGGAGGTCTTCGGCAGGCGGCTCGATGCGCTTACGGTCCGAAAAGCCCTTTGTGTCGTGCTTATCGCTATGGCGGTCCTTCTTTCCTTCGTTGCCGCCATGCTTCACGCGGAGCAGCTTTGCGGCGCGGCCTTCTCTTTTATCGATATCCTGTATGAAGCCGCCTCCGCCCTTGGCACCGCGGGCCTTTCCGTGGGTGTGACGGCAGGCGCATCTACCTTCACAAGAGCGCTCCTTTGTCTGATGATGTACCTTGGCAGGGCCGGCATTATGACCGTTGCCCTTGCCATCGGCGGCACCGGCGAGGAGTCCCCCACCCGCTACCCGGAAGGCAATATTTTGATCGGCTGAGCTGCAGCCGGGAAAGGATGAACCCATGTCCAAAAAAGCAAAGACCTTTGCGGTCATCGGCCTTGGCCGTTTCGGCACCAGCGTAGCGGAGACCCTCTGCGCCCTCGGCCATGAGGTGCTTGCGGTGGACCGCAGCGAAAGCCGCGTTGCCGCCATTGCGGACAGCGTGACCCATGCCATTGTGGCGGACACCACCGATGAGCGTGCGCTCAAGCGTCTCGGCATCCGCAATTTCGACTGTGTCATTTTGAGTGTAGGTGATGACATCCGCGCCTCCATCCTCTCGACAGTGCTGATGAAGGAACAGGGCGCCCAATATGTGATCGCCAAGGCTTCCGATGCGCTTCATGCCCGGCTTCTTGAAAAAACCGGCGCCGACAAGGTGGTGCTTCCCGAATACGAAGCCGGCGTACGCCTTGCCCGTTCCCTCGTTTCCGGCAGCATCATCGATTACCTTGACCTTTCCGACAAATACAGCATCACAGAGACCCGTATCCCGGAAAAGTGGGCGGGCAAAACCCTCATCGAGCTCAACGTGCGCCGCAATTACGATGTTTCCGTTATCGCCATCCGTCGCGGCGAGGAGATCCTTGTGACCCTTGATCCGAAAGCGCCCCTTGAAAGCGGCGACATCCTTGTGATGATCGGCACCAATGCAGGGCTTTCCCGCATCGGTCACGGCGATGTATAACGGCAAAAAACAACCGGGGCAGCGTTGACAATCCCGCCCCGGTTTCGTATAATAACATAGTTGATGCGAATATTGCTTCACAAATTCCATATCTGCACCCGTAGCTCAGCAGGATAGAGCGTCCGCCTCCTAAACCCATCGGGCGGCACAAAACTTCATACACCAAGCACCTATAGCTCAGCAGGATAGAGCGACCGCCTCCTAAGCGGTAGGCCAGAGGTTCGAATCCCCTTAGGTGCGCCAGAAAAACCCCGAAAACAGGAACTTTTCGGGGTTTTTGCTTTTCAATCGCTTTACTACACAAATGCAATTTTTACTACAGAACGGCAGTTTTGAGGATGATTTTGCCCCTTATTTTCGGACAATTCTGCCGCCGCAAATCTCGCACATTCATCCCGATTTACTACATTTTACTACATTTTTAAAATAACGGTTCGTATATTGGTGGAATGTGTGGACATCATGGAAAACGATTCTGTCGAAAATACATACCGCACCATCCAAGCACCGACACCCCGTCGGTGCTTTTTTGCTGCGCGAAATACACAAGGAGGTAGAAACATGAAACCAACCGTTATCGCCCTTGCCAACCAAAAAGGCGGCATGGGCAAGACCACAACCGCCGTCAATTTCGGCATCGGACTCGCAAGGCAGGGAAAGAAAGTGCTGCTCGTCGATGCGGACAGTCAGGGTAATCTCACAGACGCCCTCGGCTGGAATAATCCCGACACACTCGAACATGCACTGCCGTCGGTACTGCACAAGATCATCAACGACGAACCGATCGAACCAAAGGAAGCTATCCTTCATCACGGAGAAGGCGTCGATCTGATACCATCGAACATCGAGCTGTCCGCTCTCGAACTGACGCTCTTTCAGACCATGCGCAGGGAATATGTGCTTGCCGACTGGCTCAAAACCGTCAAACAGGACTACGACTATGTACTCATTGACTGCTCACCATCCCTCGGCATGATCACCATCAATGCGCTAACTGCCGCCGACAGCGTTATCATCCCCGTGCAGTCGCACTACCTGCCTACCAAGGGCATGACGCAGCTGATGCAGACCATCAACCGCGTGCGGCGCGGGCTCAATCCCCATCTTCGCGTGGACGGCGTCCTGCTCACCATGACCGACCACCGCACGCTGCTGTCACGGGATGTGGCGCAGGCGCTACGCAGCAGCTATGCGGGGAAAGTGCGAATCTTCGAGACGGAAATCCCCTTTTCCATCCGCACAGCGGAAGCATCGGCGGCGGGCAGAAGCATATTTTCCCATGACCCCGACGGCAAGGCGGCAGCCGCCTATGAATCCCTGACAAAGGAGGTGGAACGCT
>SVGX01000046.1 GCA_015056105.1 Clostridiales bacterium
AAGTCGGCCGCTAAAAACGCTGCACTGCAGCGTTTTTTCCTCGCATGCGCTCGGACGCGGCTTCAAGTCTCTTTTATTACCAAAACCAAATAAAACAACCACCCTTTGGGTGGTTGTTTTATTTGGTGCGGCCGATGAGACTTGAACTCATACGGTCTCCCATACGCCCCTCAAACGTACGCGTCTGCCTATTCCGCCACGGCCGCACAAGAAGCAATTTTTCAATCGCAAGACCTATTATATCCACCGGACATTCGCTTGTCAATCATTATTTTTTATTTTTTCCGACTTTTTTCCGGGGCGTTTTGGCGGCAAAAAAGCCCGCCGCGGACGGAATTGCCTGCGGCGGGTGGAAAAAACCAGGTTTTCTCTTACTTTTTGGCCTTTGTGGCGATGACTTCCATCAGCATTTCGGTGAAGGCTTCCATGCTCATGGCGCCAAGATCGCCCTCTGCGCGGTGACGGGGGGATACGGTGTTGTTTTCGATATCCCTGTCGCCCACGATGACCATGTAGGGCACCTTTTCAAGCTGCGCATCGCGGATCTTCTTGCCGGTCTTTTCGTTGCGGTAATCGACCGTCACACGGCAGCCGAGGCTTTCAAGCTTCTTCGCCTGCTCCGCGCAGTAATCGGCAGCGCGGTCGGTGACGGGCAGGAAGCGAACCTGCTCCGGTGCCATCCAGGTAGGCAGTGCGCCCGCATAGTGCTCGATAAGGTATGCAAGGGTGCGCTCGTAGCAGCCGAGGCTGGTGCGGTGGATGATGTAGGGACGAACCTTCTTGCCTTCCTGGTCCACATATTCCATGTCGAACTGTTCCGCAAGAAGCTGGTCCACCTGAATGGTGACGATGGTATCCTCCTTGCCGAACACGTTCTTGTACTGAATGTCCAGCTTCGGGCCGTAGAAGGCGGCCTCGTCGATGCCGACGGTGTAGTTTACGTTGAGATCGTCGAGGATCTTGCCCATGATGCTCTGCGCTTCTTCCCACTGCTCCGGCGTGCCGATATATTTTTCCGTGTTGTTGGGATCCCACTGGCTGAAGCGGAAGGAGCATTTTTCGAGCATGCCGACGGTATCGAGCAGGTATTTGGCAAGCTCAAGGCAGCCGCGGAATTCCTCTTCCAGCTGATCGGGGCGAAGGATCAGGTGGCCTTCGGAAATGGTGAACTGGCGCACGCGAATGAGGCCGTGCATTTCGCCGGATTCCTCGTTGCGGAAGAGCGTGGAGGTCTCGCCGAGGCGCATGGGCAGGTCGCGGTAGCTGCGGCCGCGGTTCAGAAATACCTGATACTGGAAGGGGCAGGTCATGGGACGAAGGGCGAAGCATTCCCTGGTCTCATCCTCGGGGTCGCCGAGAACGAACATGCCGTCGCGGTAATGATCCCAGTGGCCGGAAATCTTGTAAAGATCGCTCTTTGCCATAAGGGGGGTCTTGGTGAGCATGTAGCCGCGCTTCTGCTCTTCATCCTCGACCCAGCGCTGCAGCAGCTGGATGGTCCTTGCACCCTTGGGGAGCAGGATCGGCAGGCCCTGGCCGATGACATCCACGGTGGTGAAGTATTCAAGCTCGCGGCCAAGCTTGTTGTGGTCGCGCTTCTTGGCTTCTTCCATCTGTACGAGGTATTCGTCAAGGTCGGCCTTCTTTTCAAAGGCGGTGCCGTAGATACGCTGGAGCATCTTGTTCTTTTCGCTGCCGCGCCAGTAAGCGCCCGCAACGCTGGTGAGCTTGATGTTCTTTACCTTGCCGGTGGATTCCGCATGGGGGCCGGCACAAAGGTCAACGAATTCACCCTGGCGGTAGAAGCTGATGACGGCATCCGCGGGCAGGTCGTTGATGAGCTCCACCTTGTAGGGTTCGCCCAGCTTTTCCATGTATTCGATGGCTTCCTGGCGGGGCAGCTCAAAGCGCTCCAGCTTCAGGTTTTCCTTTTCGATCTTCACAAGCTCCTTTTCGATGGCCTCAAGATCGGCGGGGGTGAAAGCATTGGGGGCATCGAAATCGTAATAGAAGCCGTTATCGATGGCGGGGCCGATGGCAAGCTTTACTTCCGGGTAAAGGCGCTTGACTGCCTGTGCCAGCATGTGGGAAGCGGTGTGGCGGTATGCCCAGCGGCCGCCTTCATCCTGGAAGGTGAGGAGCTTGAGGGCGGAATCCTCATTGATGGGGCGGAAGGCATCCGCCAGCTCGCCGTTGATCTCGCAGGCGATGGTGGCCTTGCGCAGACGGGAACCGATGGATTCCGCAACGCCAAAGGCGCTGATGCCCTGTTCGTATTCGCGGACGGAGCCGTCCGGGAAGGTGATCTTCATGGTAAATCCTCCTGTATGTGATGCTGATGTTGAAATACTGTTTTGTGCAGCTGTAACAAAAAAGCGCCCGCCTCCGGCACAAAGGCCGGGGACGGACACAATTCTAACGTAGTCCGCGGTTCCACCCCGATTGGTAAAACCCACTCTGAACGGCTTAACGCGCCGAAAACGGTCATGGTACGCGGGGTGGTATTCCCTGTAAAAAGCATCCGGATACGCTTGCAGCCGGGGACGTATCTCTCTTTGCGGAGGGGCTTTTTCGGTACTGAGACCCGCATCAACCCATGTTAACGATATTGCCGTCATTATAGCCCCGAAACCGGGAAAAGTCAAGTAAAAAAGCGCCCTTTGCAGGCGCTTTTACGGTTTCCTTATTTCCCCTGTTTCTTTTTGACTGCCATGTAAACCGGCAGGCCGACGAGCGTCAGTACAATGCTGCCAAGGGAAAGAAGCGTTGCCTCCTTTCCGGAAAGGAACAGCTGGCTTACCACCACATAAAGGCCGCTCACGATGGCGAGGATGGGGATGATGGGATAAAGGGGCACTTTGTATTTGCGTTCCGCATCCGGGCGGCTCTTTCGGAATTTGATGACGGAGGCGAAGGTCAGCGTGTAGAAGAGCCAGCAGGAGAATACGGCAAGGTTCGTCAGCATGTCGAAGCGGCCGCTCAGGGAATAGATGCAGGCAAGGATGCCGATCAAAAGAATGGAATTTGTGGGCACGCTGTTGGTGTTGAGCTTTTTGAGCGCGCCGCTCATGGGCAGCGTGTTTTCCGCCGCCAGCTGATAGGCTACGCGGGAGCCGGACATGAGGAACCCGTTTGCCGCGCCGATCACGGAAATGATGATGCCGGCCTTGATGAGAAGGCCGCCCGTGGGTCCGAAGATCTTCATGGCCACCGCGGAGGCGGGGGATTCAAGCAGCATCAGTTCCTCTGCCGGCAGCACCCAAAGGTACGCCATGTTGATCACAAAGTATACTGCCATGATGATGGATACGCCGCCCACGATGGCAAGGGGCATATCGCGCCCGGGGTTTTTCATTTCGCCGGCGATAGCGCCCACGTTCGTCCATCCTTCAAAGGCGAAAAGAACGGCAAGTAGCGTGGAGCCAAGCACCGCGCCCGCGTTTTTGCCTTCCGCGACCATGGGGGTGAGCACCGGGTTTTCGCCCTTGCCGAGGATGAAACCGAATACCGTCAGCAGCAGAAGGGGAATGAGCTTGCATACCGTGGAGATGATCTGCATCCTGCCTGCAGCTTTTGTGCCAAGGGTGTTGAGCGCAACAAGCAGCAATATTACCGCAATGCCGATGGGCAGCGCGAATTCCTGTCCCACATATTCGCCCAGCTCCCGGCCCACGGTGACGCCGTAGCCCGCAAGAAAGGCGGGGTAGAAGATCACGGTCTGCATCCAGCCCGCAAGGAAGCCGATCTTTTCACCGTAGGCCTCGCCGAGGTAAGCCACCATGCCGCCGGTCTTTGGGATGAGCACAGCCACCTCCGCAAAGGTGAGCGCAGCGAGGATGCTGGCCGTGCCGCCGAAGATCCACGCCAGCATACCCATGCCGGGTGCGCCGCCGGTAGCCTGATAGATTGCATAGGGCTTAAAGAAAACGCCCGCGCCGATGACGCAGCCCACCACGATGGAGATGGCTGCCGCAACGCCGAGTTCCTTTTTTAATTCTTTGTGCTCATTCATAAAAACACCGCCTTTTCGGGATGACTCTCCGGACAGACAGTATGTCCGGTTTATAGGGAAAATATAGAACGCGGATATGGAAAAGTCAATCAAAACAGCGGAATATTATAATTTTCTGCCGATGGTAAAAATGAATACCCGGACAAAAATTGACAGCGCCCTTTGCGATGGCAGCTGCGCATAATAAAGCATATTCTGCTTAAAGGGGCATGGAAAGAATCCCCGAAGCAAAACCGGGCACAATGTCCGGAGCAAGGAGCGTAAAAAGACGATGCAAAGCGTGACGGTGGAATCATTTGCCTGCAAAACGGACCTGGCGGAGCTGCTCAAAAGGCGGCTTTCGCAGGTGAAAGGCGGGGAGGCGGTCGATATCGTGCCCGGAGGCCATCCGCAGGAAGTGCTGCTTACCGTGAAGGATAAGCGGGGCGGGGATGCCGCTGCGGATGCGCTGGCGGCGCTGCTTCTTTGCGATGCGGCCCGGTTTCAGCTGGCAGGGCTTGTGGGAAAAATGTCCCTGACAATGCGGGAAAAGCGGCAGGTGCTTTACGATGCGCAGCGCCTTGCAAGGGAAGAGCTGGGAAAGGAGGGCGTGAAAGCGCTTTCCCTGCAGCTTCGCGATTATCTTTCCCTTCACGACAGGCTGAATGTGGAGGGCTTTCTGCTGTTTCGGATGAAGGAATATGTGCGCTCCCTCGGCAGGCATGCGAAAACGGCGCTGGATCTTCTTATCGAAGGGAAGTGCAGGGAGCTGCTGCAGGTGCTCCGCATCCTGCTCGAAGCGCAGCAGCCGCGGCTTGAGGAGATATCGCTCATCCTGTATGCGGACGGCACCTGTATCATTGCCGATGATACGGATTCGCGCATCGAGTGCGAGGGCTGCGCCGGCTTTTCCGGCGCAGCGGAGGAGATTGTGAACCTGCTGGTTTCCCTGGCGCCGCAGCGCCTTTCGGTGTATGATCTTTCCTGCGGCCGCTGCAGCCATCTTTGCGATCTTATCCAAAAGGTGTTTTCGGACAGGGTGCGCTTCTTTCACAAATAAAAAACATGTCTGCATACTTCGGCGCGGCGCTTCTTCCCTAAAAGCGCCGTGCCGTGCTATAATAACAAAATGAATGAAATGATCCGCGAAAAACTGAAGCTGCTGCCGGATTCGCCGGGCGTGTACCGTATGTTCAATGCCGCCGGCGAGATTATCTATGTGGGCAAGGCGGTGAACCTCAAAAACCGCGTCCGCTCTTATTTCCGTGCGGAAAAAGACCGCTCCCCCAAGGTGGCGGCCATGGTATCCCACATCGCGGATTTCGAATACATCCTCTGCAAAAACGAAACGGAGGCCCTCACGCTTGAGGCCAGCCTCACCAAAACGCTGCAGCCCCGTTACAATATCCTTTTGAAGGATGACAAGCACTTCCCCTATGTGCGGCTCGATGAAACAAAGCCCTTTCCGCGCTTTGAGGTGGTGCGGCGGGTGAAGAACGACGGTGCCCGCTATTTCGGGCCCTATCTTTCTGCTGTAGCACTTCGGGATTCGTTGAACCTGATCCGGGATTTCTTCCCCGTGCGCCATTGCAGAAAGGATATATCCCGCTCCATCGCCAGGGGGGAACGCCCCTGCCTGATGTACCACCTCAACAAATGCTGCGCTCCCTGCAGCGGCAATGTTTCAAGGGAAGAATACCATGCGCTGCTTGAAAGCGTCTGCAGCTTTCTTGAAGGAAAAAACCAGCCCGTGATCGATATGCTCACGAAGGAGATGCTGGCGGCTTCCGACAAAATGGAATTTGAAAAGGCTGCCCAGTACCGGGACAGGATCGAATCTATCCGCGCCCTCGGGGAAAAACAGCGCGCCATGGGCACCGGCGATGCGGACAGGGATGTGTTTGCCCTTGTGGAGGATGGGGAAGAGGCGGTCATCCATGCCCTCTTCGTCCGAAACGATGATATCATCGGCTCCGCACGCTACCGCATGACGGCGGGCGGCGAATCCGCCGGAGAGATCACCGGCGCCTTTCTGCAGCAGTTCTATGCGGAGGATATCGAGATCCCCCGGGAGATCGCCGTGCTGGATCTGCCGGAAAACCATGAAACGCTGGCGGCGTGGCTCCGTGAAAAGCGGGGCAGGGCGGTAAGCCTTGTTCGTCCGCAGCGGGGCGAAAAGCTGCAGCAGGTGCTGATGGCGGAACGCAACGGCCGGGAGGAGATCGAAAAACAGCGGCTTTTGAAAACAAGGGAATGGGAACGCACCGGCGGCGCCATGGCAAGGCTCAGCGCCCTGATCGGCCTTGATGAAGTGCCTTACCGCATGGAGTGTTTCGACAATTCCCACATCCGTGGGCGGGATACCGTATCCTCCATGGTGGTGTTCCTTGAAGGCAAGGCAGCCCCGAAGGAATACCGCCGCTACCGCACCAAACAGGATGCGGGCGGCGATGATCTTCTCGCCATGCGGGAGGTGCTCACGCGCCGCTATACCCGCCTGAAGGAAGAAACGGAGGATGCGATCGCGCGGGGCGGCGAAATGCCTGCCGCGCCGGATCTGATCGTCATCGACGGCGGCAGGACCCAGCTCGACGTTGCGGTGGAGGTGCTTTCAACCCTCGGTTTTTCCCACATCCCCGTTATCGGCCTTGCGGAACGGGATGAGCATATCATTCTGCCCGATGAAAAGGATCCCCTCATCCTTTCAAAAAGCGATCCGGCGCTGCATGTGCTTCAGCGCATCCGCGATGAGGCGCACCGCTTTGCTATCACTTACCACCGCAGCCTGCATGTGAAAACGGCGTTGCTTTCCACCCTTGATGAGATCCCCGGTATCGGGGATAAACGCAAGCGGGCGCTCTTTGATGCCTTCATTTCGCGGGATGCCATCGCCGCCGCAACGACAGAGGAGCTTGCCGCCGTGAAGGGCATAAGCCGCCCGGCAGCGGAGGCGGTCTACGCTTACTTCCATAACGAAGAAAAACAGGAGAAAAACGATGTATAAGCTTCTTGTTCTCGATATTGACGATACCCTCACGAATGTGGCCCGTGTGGTGCCGCCCGAAAACCTTGCGGCTATCCGCCGTGCACAGGAAGCGGGGGTCTATGTGACCATCGCTACGGGCAGGGGCTATTTCGGCTCGGAGGCCATCCGCAAACAGATCGGTATGCAGGGTCCGACCATCAACTACGGCGGTGCGCTCATCTACGATACCCGCACCGACGCGCCCATGTTCTGCACATCTCTTTCTTCAGAGCTGGTGCATGAGCTTCTGACGCTTGCGGAGGAGCTCAAGGTGCACGCGCAGCTTTATCAGGGGGACGGTATCGTGTACCGGGAGGAAAACCACTGGTCCACCCGTTATTGGAGCTTCCTTGACCTGCCCCATACGGCGGATCCGTACATTCTCGAAAAACGCTGGGAAAACGTGCCCAAGGTGCTGTTCATTGCGGATCCGGAGCGGGTGCAGCGGATGATCCCGGAGCTGATGGAGCGATTCAAGGGCAGGGCGAAGGTATCTGGCTCCCTTGCAAATTACATTGAGTTCAACGATCCCTATGCCCACAAGGGCAGCGCCGCCGCATGGGTGGCAAACCACCTTGGCATCGACAGGAGCGAGGTTTGCGCCGTGGGCGATAACCTTCTCGATCTTGAGATGATCGAGTGGGCGGGACTTGGTGCCGCCGTAGCAAACGGAAACCCCGCCGTGAAGGAAAAGGCGGATATTGTGATCCCTGCCTGTGCGGAAAACGGTGTCGCCTGGCTGATCGACAACATCATTCTCCGCTGAGGCGAGAAAGGGCATTTTTATGCAGAAAACCGTGTGCCTCCGGGTGGAGGAAATTGCAAAAAGCCTTGATCTTCGGGTGCTTGAACCGGGAAACGGCTGCGTGACCTTCGCCACCGGTGAGATCGGCCGCCCCGGCCTGCAGTTCACGGGCTTTTACGAGCATTTTGTACCGGAACGGGTGCAGCTGATCGGCAATGCGGAAATGCAGTACCTCAAGATGCTCGACTACGATGATGTGTATGCGCGCATGGAACGCTTCATGGGCTACAGGATCCCCTGCATCGTCTGTTCCCGCAGCAACGAGCCGCCCAAAGCGCTCCTTGACTGCGCGAAAAAGATGGCGGTGCCCGTGTTCGGTTCCGATATGCGCACGGATGATCTCGGCCACATGATATTGAGCTATGTGGTCCGTGAGCTTGCGCCTACCATCCTCGTTCACGGCGTGCTCCTTGATGTGTTCGGCGTGGGAGTGCTGCTCCGGGGGCCCTCCGGCATCGGCAAGAGCGAGACCGCTGTGGAAATGATCAAAATGGGCCACCGCCTTGTGGCGGATGACGTGGTGGAGATATCCCGCGTGGCACCCAACCGCCTTTCAGGCCGCGCGCCGGAGCTGACACGCCACATGGTGGAGGTGCGCGGCATCGGCATCGTGGATGTCAGGTATCTGTTCGGCGTGGGTGCGGTGAATGCGGAAAAGACCATCGATCTTTGCATTGATCTGGAGCTTTGGAATGAGAATACCCGCTATGACCGTACGGGAACGGAGATGCGCCATGACCGCATCCTTGATGTGGATGTACCTACCACCCGCATCCCGGTGAGCCCGGGCCGCAACCTTTCCGTGGTGGTAGAGATCGCCGCCCGCAGCTTCCGCCTGCGGCGCATCGGCTACGATGCCGGGGAAGAGCTCAGCCGCAGGGCAGCGGAAGTGCTCAATAAAAAGTAAAAAAGCCCGCAGGGCAAAAAATACGCAGAAACTGAGGAAAAAGACATGTACAGGATCGGTTTTGATATCGGCGGTACCAATATCGCCGCGGGACTTGTGGATGAAAAGGGCGCCATCGTAAGCCGTTTTACGCTGCCCTTTGAAAAGGAAGCCTACCGGGGCGCGCTGGCGGAAAAGCTTGCGGGCATGGTGTATTCGCTCATCGAAAACAGCGGCATCCGGAAAGAGGAAGTGGTCTCCGTGGGCCTTGCTGTGCCCGGCAGCATTGACCCCAATGCGGAATGCGTGCTGGATGCCTATAACCTTGACCTTCACAATGTGCCCTTTTGGGCGGAGGTACAGGCGCAGCTTCCGGAGTTTCCCGTGCTCCTTATCAACGATGCGGATGCGGCGGCGGTGGCGGAGCTTTACGGCGGCGCGTTTTCGGAAGCAAAAACGGCAGTGCTGCTGACCCTTGGCACCGGCGTCGGCGGCGGCGTGATCATCGGCGGCAGGCTTTGGCGCGGCGGTATGGGCCACGGCGTGGAACTTGGCCATATGGCCCTTGATATCAGCGGCAGGATGTGCAGCTGCGGCGTCAGGGGCTGTATCGAGGCGAACTGTGCCGCCACATCGCTTATCACCGCAGCAAGGGAAGCCCTTGCATCCGGCGAGCGGGGCCTTCTTTACGGGCGCTGCGGCGGCGATCCCGCCCGTGTGAATGCAAAGCTTGTGGTGGATTGTGCCCGGGAAAATGATCCTGCTGCGGCGCAAATTTTTGGGGATTACGTGAATGCACTCAGCTCCGCCGTGGTCTCCGTCATCCACCTTCTTGATCCGGAAGTGATCGCCATCGGCGGGGGCGTCAGCCTTGCGGGGGATTTCCTTTTTGATCCCCTTCGCGAGAGCGTGAAGAAAAAGTGCTTTTTCGATACCTTTGCGCGCATTGAACCTGCCCGCTACGGCAACGATGCGGGCATTCTCGGCGCGGCGATGCTCGGCGCCGATACCGTGATTTAAGATTACCGCTTCTTGATGCGCGCCCCGCAGACCGGGCGCGCATCCGCGTTTTTTGGATACAAACGGGCCATATCTCCAAATCGCTGCATGACAGGGCTTTTTTCATAAAATGTTCAAATTTCGCCACATGCGTACTTGTTCCATTTATGATAAAATGATACAATAATACGGATAATATGCGGACAGCCTGTTTTTTTGGTCTTTTCCGCTTTGAAACTGCGTTTGCTCTTGAAGGGAGTTTTCTATAACATGGGCCTTTTTGAATTCAATGACGTCGGTATCGATCTTGGTACGGCGAGCATTCTTGTATATGTGCGCGGAAAGGGCATCGTGCTGCGCGAACCTTCCGTGGTGGCTGTGGAAAAGATCACCGGCCGCATCCTTGCCATCGGTGAGGAAGCCCGCCGCATGCTTGGCCGTACCCCGGGTACCATCGCAGCGGTGCGTCCCCTGCGTGACGGTGTTATTTCCAATTATGACATTACAGAGCGCCTGCTCCATTACTTCCTCAAGAAAGTGGTGGGCAGCCGCGTGTTCTTCAAACCCCGCGTGGTGGTCTGCGTGCCTTCCGGCGTAACGGAAGTGGAAAAGCGTTCCGTGATCGATGCGACGGAAGAAGCCGGCGCCCGCCATACCTATCTGATCGAAGAGCCCATCGCCGCCGCCATCGGCGCGGGCATCGACATTGCGGAGCCCCGCGGCAACATGGTGGTGGATATCGGCGGCGGCACCACGGATGTGGCACTCATCTCTTTGGGCGGTGCCGTTCTTTCCGATTCCATCAAGATCGCCGGCGATAAGTTCGACGATGCCATCGTGCGCTATATGCGCAAAAAGCACAACCTGCTCATCGGCGAGCGCACCGCGGAAGAAATGAAGATCCGCATCGGCTCCGCTTACCCGCGCAGGGAGCAGCTTTTCATCGACGTCAAGGGCCGCAACCTGATTTCCGGCCTGCCCCAGGCCATTGTGGTGGGCAGCAACGAAATGATAGACGCCCTTGAGGAGCCGCTGCAGGCTATCCTTGAAAGCGTGCGCACCATGTTCGAAAAAACGCCCCCGGAGCTTGCCAGCGACGTGGCAGAAAACGGCATCTGCCTGACGGGCGGCGGCGCGCTCCTTTACGGTATCGACAAATTCATTTCCGAACACACCAAGGTGCCCTGCTATATCGCGGAAGATCCCATCTCCTGCGTGGCCATCGGCACGGGCAAGGTGCTCGAAAACATCGATGTTTTCACCCGCGGTGCCATTTACGATTACCGCCGCGGCGAATATTACACCGAATAAATATGCAAAATAAAAATCCGCGCAGCGAAGGCTGTGCGGATTTTTATTGGCACTTCCGCCAAAAAGGCAAACCCCGGAACGATCGCGGTGGCCAATTTTGCATCGGTGCAACCTTTTTTATTTTTTCTGCGTTTTAATTTTTAGAAAGAACCGGAACCGTCGGGAGGTACCCATGAAACATATCCTGCGTATATTTCCCTTTTTCTTGGTGCTCATATTTGCCGCATCCTGTACAAGCGCTCCCTCTGCTTCGGGTGCGGTGCTGCTTGCGGAACCGGTGAAAACACAAGCGCGGGGCATGAAAAAGAACGGCGCACCCGTAGGGGAGCGAAAACAGTATCGGGAGGGATACACCGATACCCTTGCCGCTTTCAGCGCAAAGGCTGTGCGTGCCGCGCTTTTGGAGAAGGATGACGAAAATGCACTTTTTTCTCCTGCCGGTCTGTATTTTTCCCTTGCCGCCCTTGCGGGAAGTGCCGGGGGTGAAACGAAGGCAGAAATCCTGGCTGCCCTTGGAATGGCGGAAAGTGAAATCGCCTCTGAAACGGGAAAACTGCGTTTCAACCTTAATGTTGAAGATCAGATGGGTGAGATCCGCTCCGCGGGTTCCTTTTGGCTTGACCGGGGCTTTGGGGAGACAATGGATGCGGGCGCGGTAAAAGCACTTGCGGAAACATACGGTATGGAATTTTATGAGAGTGATCTTGCTTCCGCTGCGGCAGGGGAGCAGATCGGCGCATGGGTGCAGGAAAAGACCGGCGGCAGGCTGGGCGGCGATGGGTCTGCCTTCGCAGTTGACCCCGAAACGGCGCTCATGCTGCTCAGTACCGTTTATTATAAAGATGAATGGATCGATCGCTTCGACAAAGAAAAAACCGCAGCGGACATTTTCACCAATGCGGACGGCAGCGAAGCGGAATGCGATTTTTTGAACGCCACCTACGGCGTACATATATTCTCCCGCTATGAAGGAGAGGGCGCTTCCTGCACCGTATCAAGCCTTTCTTTGAAGCACGGCTCCATGATATTCATACTGCCCGATGAGGGGCTCACGCCCTATGATGTCCTCCGCGACGAAAATGCCATTGCCGCTATCCTGTCGGGCAGCACGGAAAGCTATGCGGGCGAGGTAGTCTGGCAGATCCCAAAGTTTTCCTATGCGGCGGAAACGGAGCTTTCGGAGGCCCTTGGGGCGATGGGCGTGAAGGAAGCCTTCAACATGGAAACGGCGGATTTTTCCGGCCTTCTCAAAGAGGAAAACACAATGCCCCTTTGGGTGGGCGGCGTGAAGCAGTGCTCGCGCATCGGCATCGATGAAAACGGTGTGGAGGCCGCGGGCTATACCCGGATCGACTATGCGGGCAGCCCTATGCCGACAGACAGGGCGGAAATGATCCTCACAAGGCCCTTCCTCTATGCCATCCGCAGCGAGGGCAGCGTGCTTTTCTTCGGCATCCTTAATACCATGGAGTGAAGCAATACAGCTTCTGCATCAAATGATTGTGAACATACTGTGCCGCGCATTGACAGATGCGCGGCACATGCTTTATCATAGCTTACGGTATGCGCCGGCAGTGATGCCGGCGAAAAAAAGCACATAAAATGACAGGGTGTCACTCAAGGAGGAAACATGCCGACAGAGCGGTTTTTGAACCTGCCGCCGGAAAAGCAGCAGACGGTGCTGGATGCCGCAAAAAAGGAGCTTTGCGATCGCAATTATGATGATCTTTCCATCAACCGCATCGTAAAGGAAGCGGGGATATCCCGCGGCAGCTTTTACGAGTATTTCGAGGATAAGGATGATCTTATCGAATACATCATGCGAGGTTACTGCAGCGTGATGGAAGGGATTTATCAAAACTATTTTGTGGAAGGCAAATTTGATGTGTTTGCCGTAGTGCCCAGGATCGTTTCCCTTGCGATGGATTATTGTATTCGGGAAGGGGAAGAGGCTCTGTTTAAAAACCTGTTTTCCTGCCTCAGAATGAGCCGCACCTATTCCTTTGAGTGGTTGTTTGAAAACGAAAGGAATATCGTGAAAACCGGTCTTTCCTATGTGGACAGAAGCAAGTTGAAAGATCCTTCCGACAGGACGGTGACCGTGCTTCTTGATATGGTGGCGGTGCTGACCCGTAACAGCATGGCCCGCATTTTCAGCGATCATGAAAACCGGGAAAAGCATTTTGCGGATTTTCTTTCGGCCCTTGCACTGATCAGAAACGGAGCCTGTTCCACGGAGCAGTAAGGCAATTTCCTCATTATTACCAGGAGAAGCGTATATGTCTAAATTTAGTGTCAAAAAACCCCTTACCGTGTTCGTGGCGGTGCTTGCCGTCATCGTGCTTGGCGTTGTTGCATTTTTGAAGATGACGCCGGACCTGCTGCCGAACATGGATTTTCCCTTTGTGATCGTGATGACCACATACCCGGGCGCTACCCCGGAAAAGGTGGAAACAGCCATCACCAAACCCCTTGAACAGCAGATGGCCACCCTTGAAAATATCAAGACGGTATCCTCCACATCTGCGGAAAACTATTCCATGATCAGCCTCGAATTCACTGAGGATGCGGATCTTGATGCGCTGACGGTGGATATCCTGCAGAAGATCAGCACCGTGGAGGGCGCATGGGAAGATACCGTGGGTACCCCCTATATCCTCAAGATCAATCCCAGCATGTTGCCTGTAATGGTCAGCGCCGTTTCCATGGAGGGGATGGATACCATTGCCCTTTCGGAGTTTGTGGATAACACCCTCCTGCAGGAGCTTGAGGGAACCACAGGCATTGCCAGCGTTTCCGCCAGCGGTATCATCACCGAAAGCATGAATGTGGTTCTGAGCGAGGAGAAGATCGCCGCGCTCAACGAAAAGCTGTTTGCCCTCATCGATGAGGAATTCGAAGAGCCGGAAGCGGAGCTCAGCGATGCCCTTGAAGAGATCGAAAAGGGACAGGAAGAGATCGAAAAGGGCAAGGATGCCCTTGCAGGCGGCGAAGCGGAGCTGGATGAAAAGCTGGATGAGGCAAGGGAAGAGATCGCCAAAGGCGAGGAAGAGCTTGTTTCCGGCAGGAAGCAGATCAACAGGACCATCCGCGAGCTCAACGACACCAAGGATGAGCTCAACGGCAACCTCAAACAACTGCAGCAGCTTGAAAGCACCCTTTCCACCCTTGCGGCCACCAAAACGGAGCTGGAAAGTGCCGTTTCGGGCCTTGAAAGCGCCATCGGCGTCATCGATACCTGCGGCCCTGCCGTAGCGCAGGTGGAAGCTGCCATTGCGGCCATCAACGGGAACAGCGCGCTTTCCGAAGAGGAAAAGCAGCAGCAGATCGCAGCCCTTGAAGGCGACCCCAACTATATCCAGGCCAAGGCCGCGCTTTCCCAGGTGGATGCAAGCCTTGCAGCGCAGGGCCTTGACCGCGCCGGCGCCAAGGCGGCTTACCAGCAGGCAAAGGCAGGCCTTGAGCAGGTGAACGGCCACTTTGCCACCATCGATAATACCCTTGCCGGCATGGGCATGGGCCGCGGCGATATCCCCGGCGCTATCGCTAAGATCAAGGACGGTATCGCACAGGTCGATGCGGGTCTTTCCGAACTGCAGTACGCGAAGGATCAGCTTAAGGACGGCGAAGCGGAGATCGAAAACGCCTACGCCATGCTGGAGGAGGAGCGGGAAAAGGCCCTTGACCAGATGGCGGGCGCAGCCACGAAGCTGGAGGAAGGCGAAAAACAGCTGGAAGATGCCCTCAAAGAGGTAGAGGACGGCATTGAACAGCTGGAAAAAGCCAAAAAAGACGCCCATAAACAGGCGGATCTTAAGAATATCATCACCATGGAGATGGCCGCCAACATCCTTGCGGCACAGGATTTCGCCATGCCTGCCGGCTATGTGAAGGAAGACGGCATCAGCTGGCTCGTCAGCGTGGGCGATGAGTTCGAGTCCGTGGACGAAATGGAAAACCTTCTCCTTTTCGACCTCGGCATGGAAGGGATGGACCCCATCTACCTTTCCGATGTGGGTGATGTGTTTGTGACGGATAACGCTTCCACCACTTACAGCCGCATCAACGGCGCGGACGGCGTGATGCTCACCTTCCAGAAGCAGTCCACTGCCGCCACCGCGGAAGCTTCCGACAATCTGCTCGCGAAGTTTGAAGCTCTTGAGGAAGAATACGAAGGCCTTTCCTTTGTGCCGCTGATGGATCAGGGCGATTATATCTACCTCATCACCGATGCCATTTACTCCAGCCTCATCTGGGGCGCGGTGTTTGCGATCATCATCCTGTTCCTGTTCCTCAAGGATCTCAAGCCCACCTTCATCACCCTTTGTTCCATCCCCATCAGCGTCATCTTTGCCATCGTGCTGATGTATTTCTCCGGCGTGACCCTCAACATGATCTCCCTTTCCGGCCTTGCGGTCTCCGTGGGCATGCTGGTGGATAACTCCGTTGTTGTCATCGAAAACATTTACCGCCTGCGCGCCAAGGGGCTTTCCGCCACAAAGGCAGCCGTATCCGGTGCCGCACAGGTGGCAGCAGCTATCACCAGCTCCACCCTCACCACCGTCTGCGTCTTTGTGCCCATCGTGTTTGTGGAGGGTATTACCCGCCAGCTCTTTACCGATATGGCGCT
>SVGX01000047.1 GCA_015056105.1 Clostridiales bacterium
TTTCGTACCGTTAGTGCCGAGCGTATGCGGGGTGGATGAGGTGTTAAGGCGGGGAAGCTCTTGGCGGCTTTCCTGCCACAGCTTTTCGTAAATAACACAAGGTGATCGCAGGGCGCGATGATGCATCATCGCTGTGCTACGCTAAAGTGGCATGTGTACATAAAACACACGCCCTTCTCTCATACATGATTTATACAGGAAATCAAGAGGGTGGAAACAACTTTGCCAAACTGGCATTGAATCCGGGCAAAAAATGCCGAAAACAGGGGCTTTTCGAATTTGTAAAGATATGTATTGAAAGGAAGAAAAGCCCCCATGCGGGGCAGGGGGGAGACGGTGCCGTGAATGAAAAGCGGCATCAGAGAACGAAATTGGAAATGGTTCTGCAGATGGCGGAAACGAAAAACTACCCACAAGGGTGCTTGGCGGTAATACCTGCCGCCCGACAGGATTCTTTATTCTTTGGCTCACATCGGCACGCTTGCTTGCGCTCCGTATAAAACGGCACCGCAAAAAGTTGGTAGCGACAGCAATCCGCAGCGAGGGCGCTTGCAACCGAGCAGGCGAGCGGAGCGTGACTTTTTGCGGAGAGGAGGAGCAGCGCAGTGAATGAGAGGGCGCACTGTGTGCTGCCGCGAATGATGCGAAGCTTGCGACGACGAGGCTGCACTGCAGCGTTTTCCCCGCGCAAAAGCGCGGTCGCGGCTTCAAATCCTTTCGAATCAAGCATGCCAACAAAAAAAGCACCCAAAAGGGGTGCTTTTTTTGTTGGCGCGCCCGACAGGATTTGAACCTGTGACCTACCGGTTCGTAGCCGGGCACTCTATCCGCTGAGCTACGGGCGCATACGCACTTTTAACGTGCTTTACCATTTTAGCGCGTTGTTCATGCGTTGTCAAGGCTTGTTTTTGCCTTTTTCCGAAAATTTATACGAAAAAACTTATCTTCCGTCTATTCCATCCTGCGCCAGGGTCTCGCGCAGCGCCGCTACCGACATTTTCGGGCTCACGGTCTCCGCGCTGCGGATGGCAACACTTCCCGCCGCAAGGGCCAAAGACAGCGTCTCCTCCGCATCAAGGCCCTTTACAAGGCCGTAGACCGCCGCTGCGGTAAAGGCATCGCCGGCGCCGGTGGCATTTGCCATATCCTGAATGGGGCGAAGGCGTTTTGAAAGGAAACGGCCCTCCGCATCAAGATAACGGCAGCCCTCCGCTCCCATGGTGACGAACACACGCCTGCAGCCCCTGTCAAGCAGCGCTTCCATGCCTTTGCGAATGCTCGCTTCATCCACCGGATCGATGCCGGAAAGAACTTTCAACTCCATCCTGTTGGGCTTTACGGTATGGAACCGACCGATGTGGGGCTTGATCTTTTCCGCATAGGCGGTGGAAACCGGGTCCACACACACGGGCACATCCCGGGTGAGGGTGAGAAGGAAATCGATGGTCTCCTCCGGCAGGCTGGGGTCGCAGACGATGGCCGCCGCCCCTGCAAGAAGATCGCGCCGCGCTTCCAGGTATTCACGGGAAAGCGTCTCAAGGATGCTCATATCCGAAAGGGCGATGAACATCTCGCCGGAGGGTTCCAAAATGGTGATATAGGTGCTGGAGGCGCGGTTCTCCACCCGCTGCACATGGGAAACATCCATGCCTGCGGCGCGGCTGCGCGCAAGGATGAGCTCGCCGAGGGGATCATCGCCGACGGCGCTGATGAGCTTTGTATCAAGGCCAAGCCTTGCGGCGTTTTCGAGGATGTTGCGGGTCACACCACCCACGCTTACATGCATATGCCCCGGGTTCGAGTCCCGAAGCCGCACCGCACGGCGGCTCATGCCGTGAAGATCCGCATTGGCTGCGCCAACGCCCATGATGTAGATGCCGCTGTTTTCTGCCATGACCGATCCTCCCGAAAAACCGAATACCGGGTCCCCCGATGGGGGTATGCACACAAAGAATGACCGCAGGGAACATAGCTCCCTGCGGTCAATTATACCAAATGGTTGCGGCGGCTGCAACCGAGCGTGCCGCTGTTTCGCTCCCCCGCAGGGGCCGGGGTGATGCTCTCGGGGAAGGGTGCAAACGGGCGGCCGATGGCCGCCCCTACACCTTTATCAGATTATATCGCTGGGGAAGCGGCCGCTGCGGCTCCGCCAAATGTCAACCGCTCACTTCCCGGACATGTCGGGCACAGATTCCGCTTCCCGGATACTGAGCTCCCCTTCCGTACCGTCAAGCTCCGCGGGGATCTCCACATAGTAAAGCTTTCCGCCGGACATGACCTCCGCATAGAAACCGCCGATCTCCAGCTCGCCGCCGTTGTAAATATCCCCGTAGCTTTCAAAGCCCGGCAAGGGACCGTTGACAAAGGTGTGATCCTCGCCGAAGGTCTCAACGAACAGGGGATGCGCGATGACCTCCGCCGTCCGCTCTGCAATGTAAGCTGCTCTTAATTCACCTGCCGCCTTCACAGCCTTGATGTAGGTCATGTTCTGCTCTGTGGCGGCGTCATCGGGCACGGCGCTGAAGGTGAGAAGGCTGCCGTTTTCATCCCCCTCACAGAGGATCTCGTATTCGCTGCCGTCGGAAAACTGCACCTGCACCCGGTAGCTGAGGGCCTCGTTTTCGCCCGGGAACACCACCTCGCCCGCATCGGAGATGTCCGCCCCGGCGGCCTGAAAATCGAAATAATGGGAGTAGAGAATGCGGTAGTATTCCGCTTCCTCGAAATAGAAAAGATCGGAAGGGTTGGGGGCGTAGGCAGTGCCTGCCTCCTCCGCCGCGCGCATGTGTTCTTTCGTCCATTCCTTTCTGCCCGCAAGGAAAGCATGCCACTCGGGCAGCGCTTCAAAGGAAGCCGCCAGCTTTTCCTTCATGGCAGCTTCTTCTGCTTCAAGACGCGCCGCTTCACGGTTTGAGGCGATGTAGATACCAATGTTAAGGGCGAGAAGCGATGCCGTGATGAGCACCGCCGCAAGGGCCCAGCGCCGCTGTATCTTCTTGAAATGCTCCACGCTTTCCCAGTAGCGGTGTTTCCATGCAAGTTCGCTGCCGCTGCCGCCAAGGTGGAACAGGTAGAAGAAGCCGAACACGGGGATGCAGGTGAGAAGCGCCTGATACACATGGTTGTAAAGGCCCCACCACACGGGCATCAGAAAAGCGCCCCAGTTCCATTTTTCCTTTATTTCAAAGGGCACATGGCCGCAGCGGTCGCCCATGCCGGATTCGTTGATCTCCCGCGGGCGCGTGGGGGGTATGGGGTGGGGCTTTTCCGCGGCGGCCGCCCGCGCCCGCTCCGCAAGGGCGGAAATATCCCGAACGCCGCTGCCGTCCAGCTTGAGAAGCACCGCGTGGGCGTTTTCCGCCAGATGGAGCTGCTCCTTTGCGGCATCACGCCTTGCCGCCACGATGGAAGGGATCGCATCCGGCGTTTGCTCCATGGTGCGGATCTCCTCCAGCGAGAAGGAAAGCTCCCTGAGCGTGGCAATGGCCTTCAAAAGAGAAACATCCTCTTCGGAAAAATCCGTATATTCCCTGCCGCCCCGCCACTCGGTGTGGGGAGAAATCAGTTCCTTCTGCATATAAAAACGGATGGTGCGCTCCGTGAGCCCCGTCAGCGTGCCGACCTCGCCGATCTTCATGGCAGTGCCTCCTTTCCCCCGAAAGGGGTGGTTATTGTAAGGGTATCATATACTCTTACCTAAGGGAAGTTGCAAGGGGAAAATGAAAAAGTGAAGGAAAGAAGTTTTTGGAACGAAGCGCAGAGAAGGATGGGGGTAGCAATGGAAAAACGCCCGATGCAAGAAGGCTGAGCAACCCGAAAGCAAGCCTCCCGCCGTAGGGGCGGCCATTAGTCACCCGCTCAGAGCGAAACAACCCGAAAGCAAGCCTCCCACCGTAGGGCGGCCATTGGCCGCCCGCTCAGAGCGAAACAACCCGAAAGCAAGCCTCCCGCCGTAGGGGCGGCCATTGGCCGCCCGCTCAGAGCGAAACAACCCGAAAGCAAGCCTCCCGCCGTAGGGGCGGCCATTGGCCGCCCGCTCAGAGCGAAACAACCCGAAAGCAAGCCCCCCGCCGTAGGGGCGGCCATTGGCCGCCCGCTCAGAGCGAAACAACCCGAAAGCAAGCCTCCCGCCGTAGGGGCGGCCATTGGCCGCCCGCTCAGAGCGAAACAACCCGAAAGCAAGCCTCCCGCCGTAGGGGCGGCCATTAGTCACCCGCTCAGAGCGAAACAACCCGAAAGCAAGCCTCCCGCCGTAGTAGGGGCGGCCATTGGCCGCCCGCGGATAATAAAGAAATGCGGCAAAAAAACCAACTGCAGCGACACGGCGCCTTTCGGCGGGTGTCCGTAAAACAGTTAAACCGACCTATGGCGCGATCATAGGTCGGTTTTCTTATTGTGCACTGGTGCGGAGCACAACCGCTTAATACGCACTACACCCAAAGGTGTATAAAAGTGCGCCCTTACGTCTGTTCGAAAAACCGGAATTTGCTAATCGAAATGTTTCTTCATTCGTTCGTACAGTGTTTTTTTATCTTCATTGCGTAATGAAGTCTCTTTTTTCAGAGCGTAGTGGTGAGCAAATTCTATATCTTCATACGAGTGATTGTTAATTACAATAGGCTTTTTGTATCGCGGTCTCACATGTAAATGTAAATGAGGATTGGGTGTGGTTTCTTTATAAAAGTTATTCAGTAAACAGCTCCAATTACTCAGTTCAGCTCCTAATACTTCCTTATAGACGTATTCTAATCTATCTATGATTGTTTTCAAGTCAATCCACTCAGAAATATTTAGTTCCGAAAGACTTCCGCAGTGCCTGTTCAGCACCAAAATACATCTGCCTGCATAGTCCTGCACATCCGCTAAATAAACAGACCAATGTGATGATTTATATAATAACCATTCGGTTTCTTTATAAGCACACCATTGGCATATATTCATCGTTCACACCTATAAATCACAATTTGTTTAACTGATTTATACTATCTTAGTTTGTCCGAATAACCAAGAACAGGCAACTGCTGTGCCTGTCAACTGTCTTGTGCGCACCGCCTTTACTTACAGTTCGCCAAGATTCTTTTCCAGCTTGCGCTTGATGCGCTGCAGCGCGTTGTCCACAGTCTTGGTGCCGCAGGAAAGGCGCCCGGCGATCTCCTGATAGGAATGGCCGTCCATGAAAAGCTCGAGCACATTGCGCTCAAGCTCCGTCAGCAGCGTTTCGAGGCTCTTCTCGATGGCCGCCGCCGTTTCCTTGGATATGATCGCTTCTTCCGGGCTTTCCGAGCGCACGCCCTCCATGGTATCAAGCAGGGGGCGCTCCTTTTCGTCATCGGTAAAGGTGCTGCCGTAGAAGGAGATATAGGTGTTAAGGGGCGCATGCTTTTTGCGGGTGGCACCCTTGATGGCGGTGATCAACTGGCGCTGGATGCACATTTCCGCAAAGGAGCGGAACACCGCATTGTGATCCGGGGAATAATCCCGTATGGCCTTGTAAAGGCCGATCATCCCTTCCTGAATGAGGTCATCCCGGTCGCCGCCGATCAGGAAATAGGGGCGAGCCTTGACGCGCACGGTATTTTTGTAGCGCTCGCAGAGCTCGTCATCCGCCAGCCGGTCGCCCTCCCGGGAAAGGCTGACGAGTGCTTCATCTGCCAGTTCGGCATAATCGATCTTCTGCATAAGCTCCTTTCGGTTCTCAGCGCCTGACGCTGTCCTGACGGCGCTTTTCGAACATCAGCACCGCTGCCGCCACGGAAGCGTTCAGGGAATCAAAATCCCCATACATGGGAACGGATACCATGAAATCGCAGCTTTCCCGCACAAGCCGGCTGAGCCCTTCGCCTTCGCCGCCGATCACAAGGCCGATGGCGCCTTCAAGCTTCGCATTCCCCATGGGCGTGCCCTGCATGTCCGCACCGGCGATCCAGAGTCCCTCATCCTTAAGGCGGGAGATGGCACCGGAAAGGTTCGCCACCCTTGCCACCTTGCAGTGTTCCACCGCACCGGCGGAAGCTTTGCTGGCGGCTGCCGTTACGCTGACGGCGCGGCGCTTGGGGAAGATGACGCCGTGGGCGCCCGCGCACACCGCGCTGCGGATGATAGAGCCGAGGTTGTGGGGATCCTCAATGCCGTCAAGCAGGATGATAAAAGGCTTTTCGCCCTTTTCCCGCGCCGCATCCAGCATATCGGAAATATCGCAGTATTCTACACCCGGCACCTGTGCCACGATGCCCTGATGGTTGCCGGTCTTGCCGCCGTGGCCGAAGGGCATGCAGAGGGAATCGAGCTTGCTCCGGTCCACTTCGTCGATGCGCAGGTTGCGGTCCCGGGCAAAGGAAAGGATCTCCCGAAGAGAACCGTCCGGGTCCTTCGATACGAGAATGCGGTCGATGCTGCGGCCGCTCCGGATGGCCTCGCGGACGGCGTTGCGGCCCATCACAAGATAGGGCAGCTCATCCTCGCGGGCGTTGGGGGCTTCTTCCGCCTGCTGATCGCGGCCCTTGCGGCGGGTGTTTTCCCGCTCGGCGCGCTCATCCTCTTCAAAGCGGTTCTTTTTATAGGGCTTGTCCTCTCCCTCAAAGCGCTTTTTGCCGTAAGGACGGTCATCCTCATCGCCGAAGCGCTTTTTACCGAAGGGCTTTTCCTCTCCCTCAAAGCGCTTCTTGCCGTAGGGCTTTTTGTCGCCGTAGGAACGGTCGTTGTTTTTCTTATTATAATAGGCACGTTCTTCCCGGAACACCGGCTGCCCATCCTTGAAGCGAACGGGGGATTCTTCTCTGCTGCCGCGCTTGTTGTATGCCATGATCTATCTCACTTTCTGCCGAAACGGCGGATCAGTTTTCGTTCTTGATATTCTGGAGCGTCCAAAGAAGGATCTCTTCATCGGAGGCACCCTTTGCAGCAAGCGCATCAAGCTCTCCGACAAGGGCCTGCATTTCCTTCAGTTTGCCGCAGCTCATTTTTCCCTCCGGGCAGCTGCCCTTGACGCAGGAGGGACCGGAATTGCCAAACAGCTCCGGCGCTTCCCGCTTCACAAGGCCCAGCATGCACCAGGCAAGGCGGCGGATCTCCCACTGGGCGCGGCTGCAGCAGCGCAGGGAGAAAAAGTGCTTGAGCTCGCGGGCATTCATAGTGAAGACCATGCGGGTCTCCGCCCCGTTGGGCAGCACGAAACGGGCGTCTTCCGCGGGGATACCCTGGGCGAGCCATTCGTTGTAAAAGCCCCAGATGACATCCATCTGCTCCTCATAGCGGCGCACCGCCTCCTCGCCGAGGGCTTCGACAGAGGGGGGCACAAGGTAGTTGCCGCCGTTCTGCTTCACATAGCGCTGGGACTGCACGGAAAAGCTGGCGATCCTGTGGCGGGTGATCTGGGCAAGGAGCGCCCTCGAAACGCCCTCCGCACCGAAGGTGAAGGAAACGTGTTCAAAGGGGGAAAGATGCCCGAGGGAAACAAGCTTTTCCACAAATTGGGGCGCTTTTTCCCGCATGCCCTCATGCAGGGTGCGGATCTCGCTTGCGCTGTAGCAGAGCCTGCCCGCAAGGGCAACGGTCAAAACGGGATCCGGCGTATGGGTGATAAGGCTTACGTTAAGTTCGGTCTTTGCCATGGAAAGAGCCCTCCTTTAGGATCGTTGCGGCGCTTCGGCCGGGTCGGGTGCATCCGAAAGGGCGATGCGCATCAGCGCTTCAAGGCGCGCATCTGCCCCGGAAAGGTAAAGGTAGCCCACGAGGGCTTCAAGCCCCGTGGCAGCCCGGTAATGGGCGATCTCCGCATGCTTGGGAACGGTGCCCATGTGGGCGTTGCGGCCCCGCTTGAAAACGGCAAGCTCCTCTTCCGTCAGCAGCGGTTCAACGCGGCGGAAGGCAGCGGCCTGTGCGGCGGCACAGACCCGCTTCGTCGCGGCCATGTGCATCTTGTGGGCGGTGAAGTCGGAAGATTCCACCAAAAAAGTGCGCACAAAAAGATCGTACACCGTATCGCCGATGTACGCGAGAACAAGCGGGCTCATCTGCCGCGGGTCGCGGCGGGGGATGTCCGGCATGGCGGCGGCGACAGCGGAAAACATCGCCGTATTCGTTTGGTTGTGATCTCGATATTCCATCTATTTTATTATAGGGGGGAACGGCCTTTTTTTCAACGGGAATATCCATGCATGGCCGGAAAAGGGTGCGCATATCGATACAGCGGCAAAAAGCGGCGAAAGTGCCCTTGCCGCGCGGTTTTTTCCGTTTTTTGGCGGATGCATGGGCCGTATGCATACCCAAGGGTGCACAGCAGGGGATTATGCACTGTGGTGAATGTGGATAAAAACCGTAAAATCCACCGATAAAGCGGCATCAGGGTGTGGATAACTATGTGGAGAGTGTGGATATTTCCTGTTTGTCAAGATGAATATTCAGAATAATCACACATAAGGAATGCAGTGCATATGCACCGGCGCGCACAGAAAAGGCAAAAAAAGTGCGGGAAAGTGGAGCGGCGGCGCGTTATAAGCCGCACTTTTTGCGCATAGGATCACCATGAGGTGATTTTATGGGAAAGGGAAAGCACATGCGGCGGCTCCGCCACGGGGCGGAAACGCTGATGGCAGCATCGCTTGCGGTGATCGTGGGGATCTTTGTCGCGGGTGCCATAGAGGAAAAGGGAGCGGCGCCGCTGCCGACGGCGGAGCCTTCCGCCGACGATGCGGTAGAGACCGCCCAGTCGGAATGGACCGTGGTGATCGATGCGGGGCACGGCGGCATCGACGGCGGCGCTGTGGGCACAAAAAGCGGTGTGGCGGAAGCGCCGCTGAACCTGAAGGTGGCAGAGCTTCTCCGGGAACGGCTTGCGGCGGAAGGCGTGCGTGCCGTTATGACAAGGAAGGATGAAAACGCTCTCGGGGAAAACAAGAATGCGGATCTTCGGGCGCGAAAGGCGATCATGAATGCGCCGGGGGTGGATGCGGTGGTCAGCATCCACATGAACCGGTTCGGCGACCCGACGGTAAAAGGACCGATGGCGTTTTATATGAAAGGCGCGTCCGAAGGGCAGGAACTTGCGGAACAGGTGATCGCCGCGGTGACAGAAGCGGTGGGCGCTACGAAGCGGGGCGCGAACCCGGGGGACTATTACATCGTTCGGGAAAGCGAAGCGCCGGCGGTGATCGTGGAATGCGGCTTCCTTTCCAATGCGGAGGAAGAAGCCCTTCTGCAGACGGCACAATACCAGGGCCTGCTGGCGGAAGGGATCGCCAAAGGCATCGTGGCGTATTTGTCGGAAGGGGGAAAATAGCTGCTTCGCAGCTGTGATATTTTTTGCTTTGCAAAAAGTGAAATTCGCCTGCGGCGAGTGAAATAACGGCTTGCGCCGTTGTGAAATTACACCCTCGGGGTGCAGTCGATGTGGGTTTGCCTTGCGTCAAACCGGATCCGGACAGCGGGCAGTGATCTGCCGGCTGCTGCCCGCTTACTGTGAACCGAAAAAAGGCTTTGCCTGTTCCGGCAAAGCCTTTTTGTTTATTTTATTTCCGGCGAAGCAAGCTGCAGGCCCGGCACGGCGTTGAGGGAGAGGGGCGAAAGCTGCCCTGCCATCAGGGCATGGTAGCCGGCGCAGGCGATCATCGCCGCGTTGTCGGTGCAGAAGCGGAAATCCGGACAGCAGAAACGAAGCCCCGCCTGTTCCGCCTTTTGTCCCATGGCTTCGCGGAGCGCCCTGTTTGCACTGACGCCGCCCGCAAGGGCAAGGGTCTTCATGCCGCTTTCAAGGCAGGCGCGGACGGATTTTTCCGCCAGCGTTTCCACCACCGCATGCTGGAAGGATGCGGCCACATCCACGGCGCGGAGATTCTCTCCCCGCTGCTCGGCGGTATGTACAAGGTTGATCACAGCGGTCTTAAGGCCGGAAAAGCTGAAATCGAGGTTAGGCTTGTCGTTGAAGCCGGCGTGCAGGCGGAAGGCATGCGGATCGCCTTCTTTTGCAAGAGCTTCGAGCTTCGGCCCGCCGGGATAGCCCAGCCCCAGCACGCGCGCCACCTTGTCGAAGGCTTCGCCGGCGGCATCATCCCTTGTGCAGCCGAGGAGGGTGAAACGGCAGCGTTCATCCACCCGGACGATGTGGCTGTGCCCGCCGGAAGCCACAAGGCATACGAAGGGCGGCTCAAGGTCGGGATAGGTAAGGTAATTTGCCGCGATGTGCCCGGCGATGTGGTTCACGCCCACAAGGGGCTTCCCGGCCGCAAAGGCAAGGCCCTTTGCGTAGCTGATGCCCACGAGCAACGCCCCCACAAGGCCCGGGCCGTAGGTGACGGCAACGGCATCCACATCGCGGATGGTGATGCCTGCTTGTTTGAGGGCGGCATCGGTAACGGCACCCACCTTTTCCACGTGGCTGCGCGAGGCGATCTCCGGCACCACGCCGCCGTATTTTTCGTGAAGGGGGATCTGGGTGAATACCGTCATGGAACGGACAAGATTTGCCCCCTCCAGCACGGCGGCGGCAGTCTCATCGCAGGATGTTTCAATGGCAAGGAGCAGCGGACGCTCCTTTTCCCGGAAGCGCATGGCGCCTTCCGAGGCAAGCTGTTCGTATTGCATGGTGAAAAATTCCTTTTTGGGTTGGTAGGTGATGGTGTGGGGTGCGTTGATGGAACGATGAGAGGAAAGGTGCTGCAACAGAATCCCTCTGTCAGCCCTGCGGCAAGCGGGCACCTTGCACCGCATACTTGGCTTCCCCTTAAGGGGAAGCTGTCAGCGCAGCGAAGCAAGCTGACTGATGAGGCGGAAATGTTGGATGCGGAAAAAGTGACAACAGGATACGGCCGAGCGCACAAAACAAACCATTGTAGGGGCGGCCATCGGCCGCCCGCGTATTTCCGCTGCACCCGGCACGGGCGGCCGATGGCCGCCCCTACGGGTTGGAAGATAGCTGTCAATTCTTCAACGGATCATTTCTTCCTTGCAGCAATGCCCGCCCCGATGCCGAGGGCGGCCGCCGCGGCGATGAACAGGAGCGCGAAGCGCACCACGATATCGTAGAAAAGCTGCTCCGGGCAGATGCGGATCATGCGGTCCGTGGCATAGGAAAGAAGCCAAAGATCATTGGTGAAAAACACATGGTGGAACTTGACCCAGAAGCTGGAGAAATCCACCGCCACCCATATGCCGAGGATCGCGATCACCGCTGCATAGGTGAGAAGGCCAAAAAGATACGCCCTGGCAAACACCCGAAGGCGGCTGCCCTTTTCGAGCATGGCCCCGGCGGCGATGAGCAGCACCGCCGCTGCAGGCACGGCGAAGTTGCGCAGCGTGCGGAAATTCTGATAGAGCACCTGCACATCCACCATGTGCAGCCGTTCCCGGTCGTTGTACATGGAGACCTCTTGTCCGTTTTCGGTAACGGTCAGATCAATGGAGGGCACATCCCCTTCCATGTAGTACACAAGCTGCATCAGCGCCCGGGTGATATCATCGGTGGAAATGCCGATCGCATCCGCGGTGCCGTAGCTTTCGTAGCGGGAGCGGAGCCAGCCTTCGTCGTGCATCACAAGCTGCAGCGAGGTAAACAGCATGGCGAGGATCACAAGCAGGGCGGCAAGAAAGGAAAGCCCCGCCGCAAGGGGTTTGAGGGTTCGGTACATATTCGGCGCGCTCCTTCCGCTCAATCGTTTTCGTCTTCCCTGGGGATCACGCTGAGTGCCCGGTCAAGGGCTTCAAGGGCATCTTCGAAAAGATCGGGACAATCCCTTGTGAAAAGCCTTGCCACCCGTTCCCGGGGCAGCTCGTTGAGGGCGCGAAGGGCGCTGAAGAGCACGAGGGCGTGATCGCTGGCAAGGTCGCCGGCCATCTCCCGCGGCACAGGCGCCGCCTGCGCGCCGAGAGCATCATAGCGAAGCTGGGCACGAGCGCAGAGGATGCGCTTGCCGAAAAGCGTCATGCGGTAAGTCTCCGCGCTGACGGCGGCAGCTTCGAGGTTCGTTTCCACCACATAAAGAGAAGCATCCGCCGCGTCGTCGCCGGCGGCGGGTTCGATGCTGCACATGGGCGCAACCGCAAGGAAGCCGGCGGAGATCACACGGGTGCGGGGATCCCGGTCCACCCCGCCGAACACGCCGAAGGGGCGGAGGGGCAGGCCCGTGACGCCGGTCTCCTCCCGAAGTTCCCGGGCGGCGGCATCGCTGAGCTCTTCATCCATCTCCACAAAGCCGCCGGGCAGCGCCCATTCGTTAATGTAGGGGTGATTCTTCCGGCGGATGAGCATGACGGCAAGGTCGCACTCGCCCTCCGTTTGGAGCATGGTAAACACCGCCATATCCACCGTCACCGAAGGGTGGCGGTATTTGTCCGGATCGTAGGCGGCAAGGAATTCGGAAAGGGTCAGCCCGTTCCGGTCTTTCTGCTGTTTCATCAAAAACCCTCCTTTACAGGGGATCGCGGCGCGGCCGCTTTTTTTTATTATAACATACCCGCGCAGGTGCGTCATATACTAATTCAAAGAGGCGGCGCTGCCGCCGCAAAACAGGAAGCGGAGGCGGGCATATGGCGAAAGGGAACTGTCAGAGCATCATCCCCTTTTACGGGGTGCGGCGGGGTGCGGCAAGGGTGGAAAGCGGAAAGGAAGGTATTTCCGTCTCCCTTTCTCTTCGCCCGGAACCAAGGCGGGATGCCCCGGAGCCTACAGCTGCGCTCATCGCCTCCGCAAAGGGGGAAACGGTGCGCATCCCCCTTGAAAAAGGACAGGGCAGGGCAGAGCACTCCCTGGAAACGGCGCTGCTGCTTCTTTGCGCCGCCGGCGAAAACGGTGAGGAGCGCATCGTGGCGGAAGGGGTGCGGGGCGGCTTTGACCGCCGCACCGTAGAACGGCTCAAGGAGCCGCTGCGCAGCCTTCGCCGTGCCGCGCCGAAAGCAAAGGCGGCGGCAACGGAAACGGGAAAAGAAAAGGAAGCGCTGCCGGAAGAAACCCTTTCTGCCGCTGTACCCGCCGAAAAAGGCGCCGCGGAAGGAAAAGAGCCCGGTACGGAGGTGCCCGGTACGGAGGTGCCCGGTACGGAGGTACCCGGTACGGAGGTACCGCAGTCGGAAGCGCTGCGGGAGATCCTCAAGCGGGCGGAGGAACTTTTCCCGGAAGGGACGGAAACGGCAGGCCACTTCCCGTCGGATGCGCCCTTTGAAACGCCCTTCGTGCCGCGTCCCCTTGCGGCAAGGCAGCAGCGGCAGCCGCGGCGGGCCGTACCCGCCGGGCGTGTGCAGGATGACGCATGGCAGGCGGCGGTCAGGGAGATGCGCAGCGGCACGGGGGAAAAGCTGTCCGGCGTGGGCAGGGCGGAAGGGCAGGCGGAGCCGCTTTTTCCTCTGGATTTTCCGGATGCCGCATTCCGCCGGGTACGCTGGCCCGGAAGCCGCCGCTATTACCTTGAAGGCCACGGCACATGGGAAGGCAAACGCGCCGTTTTTTATGCGCTGCCCGGGGAAGCCTGTCCCGCCGCACCCTTTGAAAGCCGGGGTTTCCAACGTTTTGTGCGGGATAAAAACGGCAGCGGCTATTGGGTGAAGATCAAACGGCAGGGTTAGACCACAACATATATTGTTTTTTTGCGGGGGCTTCCACAAGCCCCTTTTTCCGTGGGAAAAAACCGAGAAAAACCAAGATGTTTTCGTACTTTTTCTTGACAACGGGACAGCCTTGTGCTAAAGTAATTGGGCAACCCCCGATTGGGGGGTTTATTTAGGTTTGCAAAATCCACAAACGGAAAGCCGTTTGATACTTTCAGGAGGAAAACATCATGCGCGTTAAGATCACGTTGGCCTGCAGCGAGTGCAAGCAGAGGAACTATAACACCTTTAAGAACAAGAAGAACGATCCCGATCGTCTTGAGTTCAGCAAGTACTGCCGCTTCTGCCGCAAGCACACCACCCACAAGGAATCCAAATAAGCCGCTAAAGGGAGAATAACAATGGCGAACGAAAAGAACGAGAAGAAGGACCTCAAAAAGAAGGCGAAGGGCCCCGGCTTCTTTGCCCGCGCAGGCAAGTTCTTCCGTGAAGTCTTCGGCGAAGTGAAAAAGATCGCCTGGCCCAGCAAGAAGGACCTTGTTTCCTACACCCTTACCGTCATTGCGTTCATTGTGCTGATGAGCATCGTGATCGGCGTGCTTGACTTCGTGTTCGGCGAGGGGATGAGCCTCCTCGGCCGCATCTGAGCAGGCAGGAACAGGAGAAGCCATGTCCGAGGAAGCCAAATGGTATGTTGTCCATACCTACAGCGGGTATGAGAACAAAGTAAAGGAAGACCTTGAAAAGACCGTCGAAAACCGCAACCTGCAGGATATGATCCTTGAGGTCAAATATCCCACGGAAGAGGTCGTCGAGATCAAGGATGCAAAGCGCAAGGTCATCCAGCGGAAGGTTTACCCGGGCTATGTAATGATCAAAATGATCATGAACGACAAGACCTGGTATGTCGTGCGCAACACGCGCGGCGTCACCGGCTTTGTCGGCCCAGGATCCAAACCCATCCCGCTTACGGATGAAGAAGTCACCGCCATGGGCGTTGAGCGCATCCCGATCGAGCTGGATATCGCGGTGGGCGAAAGCGTGCGCGTGATCAGCGGTCCCCTTGAAAACTTCATCGGCACCGTGGAGGCACTGGACCCGGACCGCCAGAAGATAAAGCTGGTGGTGTCCATGTTCGGCCGCAGCACGCCGGTGGAACTCGACTACATCGAGGTACAGAAACTTTAAACGATCGCGGCCGCCCCTGCGGCGCGCAGCGCGGCTTGCCGCGCAAAGCTTGTGTATGACCCTTCGGGGTTTGCATAGGTAGGAGACTTTCTTAAAAGAAAGCCGCTTGCACTACATTATTTTAGGAGGAATACTTCAATGGCAAAGAAGATCACAGGTTATGTGAAGCTTCAGATCCCCGCCGGCAAAGCAACGCCGGCACCGCCGGTAGGCCCCGCTCTCGGCCAGCACGGCGTGAACATCATGGGCTTCTGCAAGGAGTTCAACGAGCGTACCGCCAAGCAGGCTGGTCTGGTCATCCCGGTCGTCATCACCGTCTACCAGGACCGTTCCTTCACCTTCATCACCAAGACGCCCCCGGCAGCCGTTCTGATCAAGAAGGCTTGCGGCCTTGAGTCCGCTTCCGGCCGTCCCAACACCCAGAAGGTGGCCAACATCACCACTGCGCAGGTTCGCGAGATCGCTGAACTGAAGATGCCCGACCTGAACGCCGCCAGCGTTGAGGCCGCCATGAGCATGGTCGCCGGCACTGCCCGCAGCATGGGCGTTGTCGTGGTCGACTAAGAGGGGGATTGAATCATGAAGCATGGTA
>SVGX01000048.1 GCA_015056105.1 Clostridiales bacterium
AGCAGCTGCGCACCGGGATAGATCTCCAAAAAGCGCAGAAATATCTCCGGATAAGCTGCGCGGAAGCCGTATATACTCTGATCCTCATCCCCCACCATGAACAGCTCCCCGGGCGAAGCAAGAAGGTACAGTATGCGGTGCTGGATATAGGAGGTATCCTGCGCTTCATCCACATTGATATAGGGATACTGGGCACGAAGCCGCCCGAGCAGCGCCGCATCCTTTCTGAGCAGGCGGTATGCCATCAGAAGCTGGTCATCGAAGTCCATGCGCCCCGCTTCCCGATTCGCCGCTTCATATGCCCGGTAAAGCGTGGGGAAGTCGATGCCTTCCTGTTCGATGGCATCGATCTTTTCCCCTGCAAGGAGCATGTTTTTGATATAGGTGATGCGGGAATCGAGCTGCCGGAGCAGCGCATCGTCCGGGTATTCCGCATCGGGGAAAAGGCGCAGGTACAGCTGTCTGATCAGAGGCTGGCGCTCCGTCAGAAGTTCCGGCAGGGATGTATCCGTTTCCCTGCAATGGGAAAGAAGAATGCCGCGGCAAAGGCTGTGAATGGTGCGGAAGGCCGGCATTTCGCCCTGCGAAACGGAGAAAGTTTCCCGAAAGCGGCGGCGCATCTCCTGTGCGGCGGAACGGGAAAAGGTAACTGTCAGAATGTTTTGCGCGTCGATGCCCCGGCAGAAAAGCATATAGCCTGTGCGGGCGGTGATCACGGTGGTCTTTCCGCTTCCGGGCACAGCAAGCAGCAGCGTATGCCGTCCCGCCGCACGCATCGCCGCAAGCTGCTGCTCATCAAGGCTGATCCGGAATTCCCGGAGAAAATCCGCTTCCTTCATGCTTTTCCCTTCATTTTCTCATCGTTTTCTATCATTATACAAAGGAATCCACGCCGCGGCAAACCCATGCTGTTCCGCGGGAGAAAAAAGTGATAAAATAAAATTGCCGGTGTATGTCGGTACCGTTCGAGAGGAGGCATACCATGCGTGATGCAGTAAGGAAAACCACCCGTATCCTCAGCCTGCTGAAACAGGAGACAGACAGCGAACACTGTCTGACCGCTTCTTCCCTTGCATCGCGCCTGGAAGAAGCAGGCATCCCGGCGGAGCGGCGAAGCGTTTACAGGGCCGTCCGTGCGCTCCAGCAGCAGGGCGAGCCTATCGTTACCACCCGCCGCGGATACTATTACGCCCACGCCGCCGCGGATGAAGACATGATATTTGCCCTTGCGGCAGCGGTAAGCACCGCTTCCTTTTTAACGGAGGAACGGCGGCAGACGCTCCTAAACTCCCTCGCCGCCCGTTTTGAAAAGGAAGAGGCTTCCCTGCTTTTGTCCCGGTCGGAGCCGTTTTATGCCGCCGTCCGGAAGGATGACACGCTGTTCCTTTCCCTTGCGGCCCTTGCCAGGGCCATTGATGCCCGGCAGCAGGTCACCTTTTTTCTGCCGGCAGAAAGTACGGAACGCTTTCGCGCATGCCCCTATGCCCTCGTATTCCATCGGGATGAATGGCAGCTTCTCTGCGCCCTTTCCCAGGGCGATTCCCTTTCCTGCTTCCCTGTGGAGCGCCTTCGGGAGGTACGCCTTGAAACGCAGCCGCGCCGCCATTTTTCCGAAGTCAGCCCTTACAGGACCCGTTTTGATGCACTGGATGCGCTGCACCGCTTTTTCCCCGTTGCTGAAAAATGACCGTACCCCTTCTTGACATCGCTTTTTTGAAGGAATATATTTTGGATTGATGGCTGTTTCCCCGATTTTTATGTATTGATTTCATGAGGTGGATCGCTATGGAAAAACGCTATGAAATGGATATGTGCTCCGGCCCAGTCCTCAAAAAAATACTTGCCTTTTCGCTGCCGCTGATCCTTTCGAGTATGCTGCAGCTTTTGTTCAACGCTGCGGATATCGTGGTGGTCGGCCGCTTTGCGGGACCCACCGCCCTTGCCGCCGTGGGTTCCACGGGTCCGCTCATCAACCTGATCTTAAACCTTTTCATGGGCCTTTCCGTGGGCGTCAGCGTTACGGTCGCGCGCCACTACGGTGCAAGGGAGTTCAGCAATGTGCATGATACCGTGCACACGGCGGTTCTCATGAGCCTTGTTTCCAGTATTGCCTGCGTAGTGCTCGGCGTTAGTCTCGCATCCCCCCTGCTGCAGCTCATGGGCTCTCCGGCGGATGTCATCGATCAGGCTGCCACCTATGTGCGCATCTATTTCTTCGGCGTTCCCGCAAGCCTTTTCTACAATTTCGGCAGCGGCATCCTCCGCGCGGTGGGTGACACCAAGCGCCCCTTGTATTACCTCAGCGTTGCCGGCGCACTCAATGTAGTGCTGAACCTTCTTTTCGTGATCAAATTTCATATGGGCGTTGCGGGCGTAGCCCTTGCTACCATCATTTCCCAGTATGTTTCCGCTTCGCTCATTGCCCTTTGCCTGATCCGCAGCGAAAGCTGCTACCACCTGAACCTGAAGGAGCTCGCTTTCCACAAAGAAAAAGCGGCGGCCATCATCCGTGTGGGCGTCCCCGCCGGCCTGCAGGCTTCCGTTTTCTCCCTTTCCAACATCGTCATCCAGTCTGCCATCAACAGCTTCGGCTCCATCAACATGGCGGGCAGCGCCGCCGCGGCCAATATCGAAGGCTTCATCTACGTTGCCGTCAATTCCCTTGCGCAGGCAGCCCTTTCCTTCACAAGCCAGAATATGGGCGCCAAACGCTATGACCGCATCGGCAAGATCTGCTCCGTCACACTGCTTCTTGTGCTTGTGATCGGCTCCTTTGTGGGCGTTTCAAGCGTCATTTTCAAAAATACCCTTCTTGGGCTTTATTCCACGGATCCTGCCGTGATCGCAGCCGGCGCCATCCGCCTTACCATTATCGGCCTTACCTACCCCATATGCGGCTTCATGGACTCCCTTGCCTGCATGATGCGCGGCATGGGCAAATCCCTCGGGCCAATGATCGTTACCATCCTTGGCGCATGCGGTCTCCGTGTGGTGTGGGTATACCTTGTACTGCCCCTGAACCCCACCTTCTTCATGCTGTTCCTTTCCTATCCCATTACATGGACCATTACAAGCCTTACCCACTTTGTGTTTTACACCTTCACAAAGAAAAGGCTCATTGCAAAAGCCGTTGCAGAGGGCTGGACAGCTCCTGCAGAAAGCTGATAATACCCATTGTTCTTTCCCCCGGCTGTATGGTATGATAAAGGATAATTTCTATCCTTTGGAGGCGCTATGCAGCCGGGTTTCCATACCATCGATCTGCACGGAAAGACCCGTGTACAGGCAAAGATTGCCGTGGATGCGGCGCTTCGGCGGGCGGATGCTTCCTGCTACCGCCTGCGGCTTATTCACGGGCACAACAGCGGCACGGGAATCCGGGAATTCATCCGGGAAGAGTATGCCGTTCATCCAAAGGTAAAGCGCATCCTGCCCGGTGCAAACCCGGGCATCACAGAGCTTGTTTTAAGAGAACTGTAACATTCCCACCAATGTCTTATTCAGGAGGCAACGGATGAAGATCGTCATCGTAGGCGACGGCAAGGTCGGCTATACACTAACAAAACGCCTTTCGGAAGAGGGGCACGATATCGTTGTGATCGACAGCAACCGCAACGTGCTTCTGCAGTCACAGGAAACGCTGGATGTTGCGGTAGTGGACGGCAACGGTGCAAGCGTCGAAGTGCAGCTTGAAGCCGGCGTTGCCGCGAGCGATCTTCTCATTGCCGCCACATCCGGGGATGAGATCAACCTTTTATGCTGCGTTGTGGCAAGAAAGCTCGGCTGCCGTCATACCATCGCCCGCGTACGCAACCCGGAATACGATCAGCAGATCGGCTTTTTGAAGGACGAGCTGGGCCTTTCCATGGTCATCAACCCGGAAAAGCAGGCGGCCCTTGAAATCTACCGTCTGCTGCAGTTTCCTTCCTTCCTCAAGCGGGATTCCTTCGCAAAGGGCAGCGTGGAGCTGGTGGAGCTGAAAATAAAAGAAAGCAATGTGCTTGCGGGAAAACGCCTTGACCAATTCCGCAACCTTGCCAACGTGAACGCCCTGGTCTGTGCCGTTGACCGCGGCGGTGTTATCACCATTCCGAAAGGCAATTTCACCCTTGAACTCGGCGACAAGATCACCATCGCCGCGGATGCGGGTGACCTTGTGCGCCTGATCAAAAACCTGGGCGTATATTCCCCGAAGGCACAGCACGTGATGATCATCGGCGGCAGCCGCACCGCAAAATACCTTGCGCAGCGCCTTATCCGCAGCAAGGTAAACCTGACCATCATCGAAAAAGATCCGCAGCGCTGTCTCGACCTTTCCGTATCCCTACCGGAAGCGACCATCGTCAACGGCAACGGCACCATTCAGGAGCTGCTGCTTGAAGAGGGGATCGCCAAGATGGATGCGGTGGTCACACTTACCGGTATGGATGAAGAAAACCTTATCGTTTCCATGTTTGCGGATTATCTCGGTGTGCCCAAATCCGTCACGAAGATCAACCGTACCGAATACAACAACGTATACGAAAGCCGCGGCATCGACAGCATCGTCAGCCCAAAACTTCTGACCGCCAACGCCATCACCCGCTATGTCCGCGCCATGGATGATACCACCGGCATTTCCGCGATCACCCTTTACCGCATTGTGGACGGCAAGGCGGAAGCGTTGGAATTCACTGTGAAAAACAATACGGACTATACGGATACGCCGCTGATGAAGCTCCGCGTCAAGCCAAACATCCTCATTGCAAGCATCATCCGCCAGCGAAAGGTGATCATTCCCTCCGGTGCGGATGAGATCCGCAAAGGGGATAACGTCATCATCGTGACCACGGCGGACCATGCGGTTGCCGAACTCAGGGATATTTTCATTGGGGAAGACGCATGAACATAAAAGCCATCGGTTTCTATATCGGTCATATTCTGCGTATAGAAGGGATCCTTCTCGTCCCCGCGCTGCTGATCGCCATGTACCGGCAGGAGATCGCCGCTTTTCAGGGCTTCGGCATCACCATCCTTGCGGTGCTGGCGGCGGGCATGCTGCTGCTTCTTGTCTGCAGCAGAAAAGAAGGCAAGGAAAGCGGGAAATGGAGCGCCCATTTCGGCGGCGATATCCACGCGAAGGAGGGCTTTGTGATCACCGCCCTCGGCTGGATCGTTCTTTCCCTGTTCGGTGCGCTTCCGTTTTATGTTTCCGGTTCCATCCCCAAATTTATCGATTGCTGGTTTGAAACGGTATCCGGCTTCACCACCACCGGTGCAACGATCCTCGGCGAGATCGAAAGCCTGCCCATGAGCATCCTTTACTGGCGCTCCTTCACCCACTGGATCGGCGGCATGGGCGTGCTGGTGTTCCTTCTTGCCATCATCCCCATGTCAAAGGGCACCGGCGAGACCTTTCACATTCTGCGGGCAGAAAGCCCCGGCCCTTCCGTGGGCAAGCTGACGCCCCGGCTTCGCCATACCGCCCGCATCCTGTATCTGATCTACATTGTACTGACCGTTGTCATGGTGGTCTTGCTGCTCCTTGGCGGCATGCCTTTATTCGATGCGGTCACAACGGCCTTCGGCACCGCGGGCACCGGCGGCTTTTCCATCAAGAACGCCAGTATCGCTGCCTATGACAGTTTATATCTGCAGATCGTTATCGGCGTGTTTATGCTCATTTTCGGCATCAACTTCAATGTGTTTTATCTGGTGCTCTGCGGCAGGATGGCACAGGCATTCAAAAATGAAGAGCTCCGCATCTATCTCGGCATCATTTTGGGTTCCACCCTTGCCATCGCCATCAATACCATGCCGCAGTTTTCCGGCTTCGGTGAAGCGCTGCACCACAGCTTTTTCCAGGTCTCTTCCATCATGACCACGACGGGTTTTGCCACGGTGGATTTCAACCTTTGGCCGCAGCTTTCCCGCATGATCCTCGTTTTCCTCACGATCATCGGCGCATGCGCGGGCTCCACCGGCGGCGGCATCAAAGTCGCGCGCCTTGTGATCCTCGGAAAATCCCTTAAGGGCGCCATGCAGCGGATGCTCCGCCCCCGTACCGTAAAGGCGGTCTGTATGGACGGCAAGCTGCTTGATGATCATGTTGTGCACGGGGTGTTTGCCTATATGACCGCCTTCGTGTTTATCTGCATCGTTTCCATCCTTACCGTCGCCCTCGAAAATTACGACATGGAAAGCACTGTAACGGCGGTATTCGCCTGTATCGGCAACGTGGGTCCCGGTCTCAGCATGGTTGGGCCAATGGGCAATTTCGCAGATTTTTCCGTAATGAGCAAGCTTGTGCTGACGGCGGATATGCTGATCGGCAGACTGGAGATCTTCCCCTTCCTGCTGCTGTTCTCCCCCACCACATGGAAGAGCAGAACATGAAAACACGGTTCCCGCAGCAATGCGGGAACTTTTTTTATTTTCCCGCCACATTTTCTTTTCTTTGGATTGACAGTTTCCCTTGAATCTGTTAAAATACATTACTGTCGGCAGAGGCACCGCTGCCGCATTGCCGGAAACGGCACGCGCTTTGTAAAAGGGATGTGCGCCCGTAGCTCAGCAGGATAGAGCAACGGCCTTCTAAGCCGTAGGTCCCGGGTTCGAATCCCTGCGGGCGCGCCAAACATGGTGGCTGTAGTTCAGTTGGTTAGAGCGCCAGATTGTGGCTCTGGAGGTCGTGGGTTCGAATCCCACCAGCCACCCCATTTTTCAATCACATACGGTGCGCCGGAGTCGTTGGGGTGTCGCCAAGCGGTAAGGCACGGGACTTTGACTCCCGCATCCGTAGGTTCAAATCCTGCCACCCCAGCCAGATTTGACCCGTTAGCTCAGCCGGTAGAGCACTTGACTTTTAATCAAGGTGTCCGGAGTTCGAATCTCCGACGGGTCACCATTTTTCTTTTCGGCGCGAATGCGGGCGTGGCGGAATTGGCAGACGCGCCGGATTTAGGTTCCGGTGCCGAAAGGTGTATGAGTTCGAGTCTCTTCGCCCGCACCAAGCTGTTTCGACAGGCGGGTATAGTGTAATGGTAACACATTAGCCTTCCAAGCTGAGATAGAGGGTTCGAGCCCCTTTACCCGCTCCAAAAACAATAAACACCCGAAAGGGTGTTTTTATTGTTTTTGGAGCGGGCTTTTAATGGAGGGACTCGAAGGGCGGATCAGAAAAAGCAATAGTATTGCTTTTTCCCGCCCCGGGTTTTGCGGCACAGGCCGCCGCATGCAGCGCGGAGCGCAAGTAAGGCGTTGCCGATGCGCAAAACGAGTCCCTTTACCCATGCAGTCCTTCCCCCCTCTTGGCATCTCTGCAACACCCGAAAGGGTGTTTTTATTGTTTTTGGAGCGAGCTTTTAATGGAGGGACTCGAAGGGCGGATCAGAAAAAGCAATAGTATTGCTTTTTCCCGCCCCGGGTTTTGCGGCACAGGCCGCCGCACGCAGCGCGGAGCGCAAGTAAGGCGTTGCCGATGCGCAAAACGAGTCCCTTTACCCATGCAGTCCTTCCCCCCCCTCTTGGCATCTCTGCAACACCCGAAAGGGTGTTTTTATTGTTTTTGGAGCGAGCTTTTGATGGAGGGACTCGAAGGGCGGATCAGAAAAAGCAATAGTATTGCTTTTTCCCGCCCCGGGTTTTGCGGCACAGGCCGCCGCACGCAGCATGGAATGCAAGCACGGCCTGCCGATGGCCGGAATAAGATTACGCCCGCAGGCGTATTTCGGAGTACCCCTGCCATGCTGTTTTTCACACACGCTCATCCAGCCTACAACGCCATCCGGTCTGAACTCCGCAGACCCGGATGGCATTTTCATTTCTTTCCGATGTCATGATGCCTGCAGCTTTCCCGATACCGCGCTGCAAACCCATCGGGATCCTTTCGAAGATCCTCCTCTGCCCGTATACGGGCCTCTATCGCATCCTCCGTCCTGTCGTAACGCCCAAGGATATACCGTACTCCCCTGTGGCAGATCCGCGCTTCATAGCGTCCGCGGATCAGTGATACGCCCGTGTAGCCGCTCTTGTTGTCCCCGCGTTTCGCCCGCGGTGCGGGAGAAACATTCTTTCGCGTTTCAGGCGGCGGAAATTTCTTTTTTCCTTCGCTTTCACGGCTTGGCAGCTGCGGATCCAGCTTATGCAATTCTTCATAAAAATCAAGCAGCCCTTCCGCATCTGCCCGCACCAGTGCCTTGCCCTTTGCGCGCGCTTTTACCGCATCTTCAAGGACGCTGTATGTGCCGAGAGAATGGCGTCTTCCCTTATAGTTAATATACGCCTGCCACTTGCCGCGCCTGGACATCACGCCCGTATAGCCGCTCTGCGACCGCGTGCTTTCCACCTGTTCCGTAAGCGACTGCCGCAAACTTGTATTGTCGATATACCGATTGACCCGCTGAAGATGTTCTTTCTGCAGGCATCCGCAGCTGAGCGTATTGCCCGACAGCAGCCTTGCAGCCGTCACCTCTGCCGCATTGCCGCAGCTGCAGCTGCACCGCCATACAATATCCCTGCGGTTTTTTGTCCCGGCAGGTTCTATAGCAGTCAGGTGTCCGAATACCATGCCCGCAATATCCTTCGCCCTGCCCCGGTTGAAGCATAGCGCATCGCAGCCCGCATAACTGAGATATCGGTTTATGTATTTGGCATAGTTCTGCACGGTCATGGAAGCATAGCCGCTTTCCTCCAGGCTTTTGCGCCATACAAGCAGCCGTTCCTTCGTGACCTGTTTGTCCGCAGGCAAAAAACCATAGAAAGCTTTGATGGCACAGGAGAGCCGGCGGGCCATGTTTGCGGAAGCGCCGCGTTCGGTCTCATAAGAAACAAAGGCATCCATCGTATCCTCGGTCATAATATGTGCCGGCGCAGCATGATCCGCAAACATACCTTTGCCTCCTTCCCGAATAACCGATCAGCCCATCCATGCCGCTTTCCTGCGGTACACGGATGGGCTGATCTTCTGTCATTTGTTTTTCTGATTTGATGGGGCTGTATTTGCCCTGCAGCCGTTACGGTACCGCAGCGTTATGCTTTCGCCCGTTTTACCGTAACCACCGCCGCCGCAAGCGCTGCGATTACGATCATAACAATACCCAGGACCGCATTCCCGTCACCGGTCTGCGGCGGAAGAAGCGGCGTTTCCGGTGCTTCCGCGGCACTGCCGCCGGCAAGTTCGGTACCTGTAGGCGCTGTGGGGATGGTCTTCTGGATCGCCCTTGTTTCGGTAGAGGTGCCTTCAAAGCCGCAAAGGCTGCACACGATGGATACGCTGCGCTGCTCGTAATCGGCGTTGAGGGGTGCCCATGCGCCGTAGATAAGGGTATAATCCTCCGCGTTATGGGCACCTACATAGCTGTGGGAGACCATTTCACCGTTTTCCCATACGGTTTCACCGTTGATCTTCACCTGAGTGCGGCCGGAGTTGCCGTTGCCGTATTTCATGTTGAACTCAAACAGGTTGGACCAGGTAGCATCCGCCGGGTCCTTGGGATAATCCTTGTTTTCATCATCCACGGTAACGCCGTTGACGGTATTGGTGCCGGAGAAATTGATGTAGTATTTGTAGTTCCCCATGTTGCTGTCGTTGATGTTCATGACAGCCTTATCCTTCGTACCGGAAGCGGTATTGCCGTTTACCGTGCAGTCCTTGAAATTGACGGTGATATCATGCTTTCCGGCGCCCGCATCGGTATATGTATTGATGGCCTTGCCGGAGGTGTTGAAGGTGCAGCCGTCAAAGGTCATCGTGGGAGAGCTGTAGGTCCAGATGGCATATTCGTTTTCGGGCGCATTGAAGGTGGTGCGGGTAAAGGTGGCGGACGTATAGCCCCAATAGAAGGTGAGGCCGTTGAGCACGCAATCCTCCACCACGGTCTTATCGATCCGGATAAAGCCAAGATAGTTTGCGTTGCCGGACTGCAGCGTCATATCCTTAAAGGTAACGGTGCCTGCGCCGTCAAAGCTGTAATCACCGTTGTATTCGGTGCCGAAATTGTTGGGATCCGGTGTTTTTGCGCCGATGTACCACTTCGTTTTACCGCTGCCTGCACCCACAAAGGTAAGGTCCTTACCTTTGGTATAGGTGTTGATGCCTTTGCCGCCATAAGATTTCTGATAAAGGGTAAATTCGCCCTCCGCAAGGGTGATGGTATCGCCGCTTTCGGCGGCAGCCACCGCAGCTTCCAGAGATTCATAGCCGGTTTCGCCGATATAGGCCTTATAGGCATTCTCCGCAAGCGCTGCCGCCGGAACAAGAGCAATCAGCAAAAAAGCCGCCAAAAAAATCGAACATGCTTTTCTCATTTTTTCCTCCCAAATCCACAAAAAGTGTTTTATTTATCTATCAATATACCATTTTGTAGATTTAAAATCAACTATTTTCATTTTTTAGGTTTAAATATTCTATTTTTCTTATAACAATCGCATTCCGCTCTACACTATAAAGTGCAAAGAATTATGGATAGGAGCCCTTGCATGATAGGTGAACGACTTCTTGATCTTCGAAAGGATGCCGGCATAACGCAGGATGAGCTGGCGGCCGTTTTAAATATCAACAAACACTCTGTTTCTTCATACGAAAGAGATAAAAGCGAACCCCCTGACAGCGTCAAGATCGCAATGGCAAAGTACTTTGATGTTTCCGTTGATTATCTGCTCGGTCTTACCGATGAGCCAAAGCCCTATGAGGCTGCTTCGCATTATGCAAGACTTCCGCTCTCCTTTCCGCCGGAAGCAATGGATGATCTTATGGATTACATCGGCTATCTGTGCTTTAAATACCGGAAGGAACCGAAAAAAAACGCCGGACATCGCACTTCCGGCAGTCATGAAAGCAAATAACGTGATATTGCGTGGCGAAAAAACCGTTTCTGCCCATCTCCCTTTTTGATCGCCTTTCTTTCCGAAACATCAGCCGACCAAAAGGAAGTGCGTTTTGATGGAAACATGCGCCGTCTGTCAAAAAGCACCTTGAAAAAGGGTGCTTTTTGGAATATTCCGTTTTGTTCTGCAAAAAATGAAAACCTTTTCATATAGCACCTATTGACAGCTTGCGGAGCCGATGCTACAATACATGAAAACGTTATCTGAAAACGTTACCCGATTTTTGAAAACCGGGAATGGATCAGGAAGGATTCGGTAATCAGCATGCGCCAGCAGGAAACGAAAAACCTCACGATCAAAGATATCGCCCGGCTTTCCGGCGTCGGTATCAGCACGGTATCCCGCGTGGTCAACGGCCACCCTTATGTAAAAGAAGAAACGAAACAGCGCGTGCTCGCCGTGATGGAAGAATACCACTTCACGCCAAACGCCAACGCAAAAAATCTGAAGCAGATCAGTGCCAACGCCATCAGCGTGGTGGTGCGCGGTACGAACAACGCATTCTTTGCCAGCATCCTTGAAAAGATGGAGCGCGCCATCGAAGAGGGCGGTTTCCAATACCGCGTTACCTACCTTGATGAGCGCAGCGACGAGATCGACGCCGCCCGCAGGGTCTGCAACGAAATAAAGGTGCGGGGCGTGATCTTCCTCGGCGGCAGCGGCGCAGGCCGGGAAAAGGAGCTTGAAAGCATCCCCGTTCCCTGCGTGTTTTCCACCGAAAGCGCTGCCTCCGCAGGACTTGAACACGTTTCCAGCATCACTGTGGATGACCGGGCCGCTGCCAAACAGGCTGTTGACTACCTGTTTGAGATGGGGCATCGGGATATCGCCGTGCTTGGCGGTGGACGCGAGGCATTCAACAACATTGGCCTTCGCTATCAGGGCGCACTGGACAGCTTCCGCGAACACGGCACGACACTTTCCATGGAGCGCTATTTCACCTGCCTTTTCTCCATGGAAGACGGCTACAGGGCCATTTCAGAAGTCCTCCGGGCCGGCAAGCGCTTCACGGCCGTTTTTGCCATGTCCGATGTGACGGCCATAGGCGCCGCCAAGGCCATTGCCGATGCGGGGCTTAAAGTGCCGGATGATATCTCCATCATCGGCTATGACGGCATCGACCTTGTGCGCTACTATAACCCCACCCTGGCCACCATTCGCCAGCCCGCTGAGGAGATCGCCAAACAAAGCGTTGCACTGCTGCTTGACGCGATCGAAAAAGACTGCCCTGCCCGCCATGTGACGCTTCGGGGCGAGCTGCTTCCCGGCGCTTCCGTGAAGCGGATATGATTTTGGGGAAAAGTCCTGAATCCATTTTCAAAGCAAGCGCAGCGTTCTTTGCGCTTATCATTCCAAATAAACCGCACAGAAACGAAAAACCTTGAAAAAAACGGCGTTGATCAACGCCGTTTTTTTGTTCCGCGCAGCATGCGGCTCTCTGCTGCCTTTCTTTTGCAGGTGTTTCTTCCTTTCCGCCTTGCCTGACGGTATAATTCTTCGGCCGGAAGAGAAGAATAATGCAAAAAACAGTGAGGGTCACAAAACGATGAAGAAGATTCTTGCAATCGGTCTTGCTGCCATGATGCTATTCGCTATGGCCGCCTGCCGGAAGAACGAAGAAACCGCTCCCGAAACCGGCAAAGCTCCCGAAGTTTCCGCCGGTAAGGAGAAGGTGAGCCTGAAGGTTTGGGGTTCTCGGGAGGACCAGAAAATGCTCGGCGAAATGATCGAAGCCTTCAAGGCTGCTCATCCCGGGAAGGAATATGCCATTGAGCTCGGCGTTGTCGGCGAGCCGGATGCCAAGACACGTTACCTTGAAGATCCCGCTGCCGCGGCCGATGTTTTCACCTTTTCGAATGACCAGATCCGCGACCTTGTGGGCGCCGGCGCCCTTTACGAAGTGACCCGCAATAAGGATACCATCGTTGCTGCCAACGCCGCCGGCTCCGTTGAGTCCGCCACCCTTGACGGCAAGCTCTGGGCATACCCCATGACCGCTGACAACGGTTACTTCCTCTACTACGACAAGTCCGTCCTCACTGAGGAAGATGTTCAGACCCTTGACGGTCTTCTCGCCGCTGCCAACAACGCCGGCAAGAAGGTCTTCATGGATGTTTCCAACGGCTGGTACATTGCTTCCTTCTTCCTTGCCAGGGGCAGCCTCGGTCTCGACGCTGACGGCAGGCAGACCTGCAACTTCAACGATGAAAACGGTCTCCTCGCCGCTGAAGCCATCAAAGCCTTCACCGCAGATCCCGCTTTTATGACCGGTGACGATGCCGTTCTGACCGGCGGTTTCGGCTCCACCATCTGCGCCGGTGTTTCCGGCGCATGGAACAGCGCCGCCCTCACCGAAATCCTCGGCGAAAACCTCGGTGCCAGCAAGCTCCCCACCTTCACCATGGACGGCGAGCAGGTCCAGATGTCCTCCTTCGGCGGCTACAAGCTCATGGGCGTGAATTCCCTTACCGCTTACCCCACCGATGCCATGGATCTTGCCGAGTGGCTCACCAATGAAGAAAACCAGATAAAGCGCTTTGAAACGCGCGCCATGGGCCCTTCCAACATCAATGCCGCTGCCAGCGATGCCGTGCAGTCCAACCCCGCCCTTGCCGCTCTCGCCGCGCAGAGCACCTACGCCGTTTCCCAGAAGGACGTGCTTGGCAGTTTCTGGTCGCCCGCCGAAGCTTTCGGCACCGCCATGGAAGCCAAGGATCACGCAGCCTCCCTGCAGGAGCAGCTTGACGCCATGGTCGCCCAGATCATTGCGTAATCGCTGAAACATACCAACACGGCAGGTTGAGGCATTTTGTCTCAGCCTGCTTTTCTGCGTTATGCGGCTGTTTGTTTAAGCCGGTTCATTTACGGCAATTATTGTGAAATAGAACTGAAATCAAAATCGGGGGTACGCAATGAAGACGACGGAACAGTTTACCCGGAACCCGCTTCATAAATTTTTCCGGCGCATTTGGCAGTTTATCCTCCACATTCCGGAAAACATTGTAAAAGGCTGCAAGCTACTCGGCAGCATTTTCATGTGGTTCTTTCGCGCAGCGCGGGATGCGGCGGTCAACTTTGGCCGGATGTTCCGGGAAGGTGATATTTGGACAAAACTCAGCTATCTCATCATGGGCATCGGCTGCGCCGCGCATAAGCAGATCGTAAAAGGTCTTCTTTATCTCGCCGTTCAGGCCGGCACCATCCGGTACATGATCTCCTTCGGTTGGCAATACCTGAAGAATATCGATACCCTCGGCGTCGCGACCAAAGTGCAGGTTTGGGACGAAGCTGCCCAGATCTACCGCTATGAGCAGGGCGACAACTCCATGCTCATCCTTCTTTACAGCGTAATGAGCATCATCCTGCTGCTCGTGGGGCTGATGCTTTATGTTTCCAACATCAAGGCTTCCTACAAAGCGGAACAGTGCATCAAGGCCGGCAAAAAGCCCGCCACCATCATCGAGGACTGCAAAGCGCTTTTTGACCAGAAATTCCATGTCACGCTGCTCACCGTTCCCACGGTATCGGCTTTTGCCTTCGTGATCCTGCCCATCATCTTCATGGTGCTGATCGCCTTCACGAATTACGATAAGAACCACCAGCCTCCGGGAAACCTGTTTACCTGGGTAGGCTTTGAAAACTTCGCCAACATGATCTGGAACGATCCCGTGAAGTCCAGGACCTTCTCGAACCTGACCGGCTGGACCTTCATCTGGGCGTTCTTTGCCACCTTCACCAACTATATCTTCGGCATGCTGCTCGCCATCATGATCAACAAGCAGGGAATCAGGCTGAAGAAGCTTTGGCGTACCATTTTCGTGACCACCATCGCCGTGCCCCAGTTTGTTTCCCTGCTG
>SVGX01000049.1 GCA_015056105.1 Clostridiales bacterium
ACGAGGTATATCCTACACACAACGCAATACGCCTCCAAAGTTTCGACAAAATTGTACAAAGCTCGCATATAGGTGCGAGTTTCGTACAGAAAAAATTTTTTGCCTCTCTGTTGACACGTCGAGACGAACTCGGGCGCGTTGTGATCCCGAAAGAGATCCGCCGCACCCTGCGTATCCGCGAGGGTGACCCGCTGGAGATTTTTACGGACAGGGAAGGGGAGGTCATTCTGAAAAAATATTCGCCTATCGGGGAACTGGGCGACTTTGCGAAGGAGTATGCGGAATCGCTGCATCTTGCCATGGGGCATACGGCGGTCATCTGCGATAAGGATAATGTGATCGCCGTGGCGGGCGCAAGTAAGCGTGATCTTATGGAAAAGCCGCTGCATGAGGATGTGGAGCTGATCATGAAACGACGGGAGAAGGTGCTCGCCTGCAGCGGCAGCGGCACACTGCCGCGCATCACGGCGGATGACGACGGCGAAACGTACCGCTCCGCGGCGGTGGTGCCCATCCTATCCGCGGGCGATACCATCGGTGCGGTGGTCCTTTTGAGCCGGGATGCGGGCGTTTCCATGACAAACACGGAGCTCAAGGTCTGCGAGACGGCGGCAAACTTTATGGGAAAACAGATGGAAAGCTGAAAAACAAAAAAACGGGCGTGCTCCTGATCGGGAGCACGCCCGTTTTTTGTGGGATGTCCGGGAAAATAATACCAAAATAGTAAACAATTCGAAAAGAAAGGCCGCGGCTCTATTCAAACAGACAGGTTCGTGCTACAATATATTGTGTAAAAATATAGAATAATGGGGCAGAAATTGATTTCTTTCCCCGAAAAAAGGATTGATGGGATAATGAAACGTATCATATCTTTGCTTGCCGCTGCGGCGATGCTTCTCGGCTTCTTTATCATTAGCCCGAAGGCGGCTTATGCGGCTGCGGACTACAGTACCATCAAGGTAAAACTTACCACCAACAACGCCACCGTGCTTTCCATGAGCGTAACGGGGGATTATTTCCTAAACGAAAACGGGGTGGAGTTTTCCGGCGGTACACTGACCTTACGCGCCAATATGGACAGAACGCTCACCGTGTCACACTCAAAACTCGGCGACCTTTATACCGGCGCGACGGTCTCCATCATGCGCGAGGAGATGGAACCCTCTGCGGGGCATATGTATTTCAATTCCCGCTCCTACCTTGGGCACTTCAATGTGAAGGTGCTTTCGAGCGGTTTTCTGCAGGTGGTCAATGTGGTGCCCCTTGCCCACTATCTTTACGGTGTGGTCGGGCATGAAATGAGCAACTCCTTCCCCATCGAGGCGCTCAAGGCGCAGGCTATCGCCGCAAAGTGCTATGTTCTGACCAACATGAAGACCGGCAGCGCGGAATACTATCTCGGCGATACCTCTTCCGATCAGGTCTACAAGGGCTATACCGCATCCAACAAAAACGTGATCGCGGCGGTGGATTCCACGCTGACGGAGATCCTCACCGTGAACGGCAATATGCTCTGCACGTATTATGCCGCGTCAAACGGCGGCGAGACAAACCTTGTCACCTATGCCTGGAGCACCGGAAAGGGCAGTGATGCGGGCTACGGCATCAGCATCGACGAATATGACTTCAATAATAAGCTGAGCCCTCTTGAAACGGTTAGGATCCCCATCAACAGGACCGGCTCCATCACCCGGGCGCTGTATGACATGTTGCTTGCAAAGGCCTCCGTCGAGATCGGCGTGACGGCCACGGGTCTTGAACTCATCGATTCTGTGGAACTGCATACGCCGCGCTATAAAAACGTCACCCGCAACATGACCCGCATGAAGGTGAAACTCGGCGTTATCGCAGACGACACCCTTTATGACAACATTGAGATCGATTTCAACGTTTCCGATCTTTACACCTACGGCGTGGTGCAAAACGCCACCCTTCGCACCTATTGGGGCGAGTACGATGCGGCGAAGGGCGAATATGTCATTTACCACGCCCGCTGGGGCCACGGTGTGGGCATGAGCCAGCGCGGCGCCCAGCAGCGTGCCAACGAGGGCTGGAACTATAAGGAGATCCTTTCCTTCTACTATCCGGGCGCCAGGTTTTCCACCATCTCCGTCAGCGAGATGAAGGATCCCACGAAGCCCGGCGAAACGCCCGATCCCAATGTGCTGCCCCAGATCGGCACCGCAGTTGTGACGGGCAATGTGCGTTTCCGCAAGGGCCCCGGCTCCGATTATGATTACTGGGGCACCCTCAAAAAGGGCAGCGAGATCCCGCTCTACGGCAAGGAAAACGGCTGGTACTATACCATCCTTGACGGCATGGAAGGCTATGTAAGCGGCAGTTACCTTGAAGTGAGCATCACTTCCACCCCCGCGCCGACGCCGGTACCAACGCCTGCGCCGACACCGTCGCCTTCCTGCGGCCCGTCGGAAGGCGTTACGCCCGATGACAGCACTGCGAAGATCATCGGCATCGGCAGCATTACCGCGCAGGATGTCAATTTCCGCACGGGTCCTGCCGTTTCCTACAGCAGGATCAAAAAGCTTGCGAAGGGGACGGAGCTTACCGCCTACACCCTGACGGACGGCTGGTATTATGTGAATATTGACGGTACCTATGGCTATGTGATCGAACAGTATGTGAAGATCGAGGAAACCGTGCAGCAGCCGGATCCCGCCCCGGAACCGGAGAAAACGCCGGAAGCGGTGTACAGAGCCAAGGCCGGCACCGTTACCCGCAGCGCCGTCAATTTCCGCGAAGCTGCCTCCACTGCCAGCGCAAGGCTCCGCCAGCTTGACAAAAATACGGCGGTCTATGTGCTTTTCACCGACGGTGACTGGTGCAGGGCGGTCGTGGATGGTCAGTTTGGTTATATCTATGCGGAATACGTTTCCGTGACAGAAGAGGAAGTATCCCTCGGCAGCGACGGCAAGCCCATCGTTGAAACGGAGAAAGAGGAGAGCGAACCTGTCGTCACAACGGGCAAAGGCGTTACGAGCGGCAATGTCAACTTCCGCAAAGGCCCGGGAACATCCTACGAATCCATTGGAACGCTCAAAAAAGATGTGAACCTTACGCTTATCGCCCTTGAAAACGGCTGGTATAAGGTAATGGTCGGCAGAGAAGAAGGCTATATCAGCTCCAAATATGTAACGGTGACTGCGGAAATCCCGGAAGCGGCGCCGCCCAAAACCGACGGCGGAACGGCGGAAACGCCGGAACTGACCGTGCCCGCCATCCTTGGCATCGGCGAGACCACCGGCAGCGTCAACTTCCGCGAAGGGCCCTCCACATCTTCCGAAAAGATCGGCCAGATCAAAAAAGGCCAGCCTATCACGCTCTATTCCCTTGCGGATGGTTGGTATCAGGTGGAATATAACGGCACCCGGGGTTACCTTTACGCAAAGTATGTCAAGGTGGTGGGAGAGGCCACGCAGACGCCGGGCGAGGGTGTCACCCCCGGCGTTACTCCGGAAGGCGGTACGGGTGAAAGCACATCCGGCGAAACACAAAACACCGGCGTGCAGCTTGCCGCGGGCGCTGCGATGGGGGATGTCAATTTCCGCGACAGGCCCTCCACCACAAACGGTACCGTGATCGCGAAGATGAAAGCGGGGGATACCATCTCCATCCTCGGCGAAACGGATGATTGGTACTATGCGGTCTTCAACGGCCGTGTGGGCTTTGCCTACAAAGCGTATATCAAGGTCACAGGCTCCGGTTCGCAGGGAATCGCAAGGGTCAGCGAAAGCGTAGCGCCCATTCTTACTTCCACTACGGCGGAAGTGAACCTGCGCAAAGGGATGAGCACTTCGAGCGAGGTCATCCGCCTGCTTCCCAACCGCAGCGCCGTAACGGTCTATATGATCTTTGACGGCTGGTGCTTCCTGAGCAGCGGCGGCAGCTTCGGCTTTACGGTAACCGATTACATCAAGCTCAGCTGATCGCGCCGAAGAGGGAAATATGGAACGGATCCGAACCGCCGTAGCGGATGATGTGGTGCGGCTTGCGGAGATCGAGATATTCAACTACAGGCTGAACTTTTATCCCATCTTCCGCAATGATGATTTTTACTTTTCCGAGCTGCAGGTGCCCGCCCTTGCGGCGCAATACCGCGAAAAGCCGGAGCTTCTTGCGCAAACGCTTGTTTATGATGACGGTGTCGTGAAAGGCTTCCTTCGGCTGGAAGGCAGCGAGGTCAGGAAGCTTTTTGTGGAGCCTGTGCTGCAGGGAAAGGGTATCGGCAGTGTGCTGCTGCGGCATGCGGCGGCTTTCGGTGCGGACAGGCTTTGGGCGCTGGAAAAAAACACGCGGGCGATCACTTTTTATGCCCGGCACGGCTTTTTCCCTGCCGGGGAAAAGAAGAAAGAGGAGGATACGGAAGAATACCTGATCCTCCTGAAGTGCGGAAAACCAATACAATAAAAACGACACAACAAAAGGAGCGGCATATGCCGCTCCTTTTGCAGCGCACCGTTGGGGAAATCGGTACGCCTATGATGGATGGGGGGTATGTCATCGCGGAACGTGGGAACGAACCGCGGGATGACCTGAAAGTATCAGTTGCTGCGCTCGCCGAGCACAATGGAAAGATCGAGAAGCTCGGTGCCGCGCTGTACGGTTATTGTGACCGATTCGCCTACCTGATATTCATAAAGAAGCATGCTGAGTTCGGAAGAGCCGCTCACTTCAGTGCCGTTGATGGAGATAATGATGTCGTTCACCTGCATGCCGCCCTGCTCCGCGGCACTGCCCGCTTCAATGTTTGCTACCTGCACCCGGTTCACATAGCCGTAGCTGCCGAAGGCGCCGAAGGGGAAGAAACCGCCGTTCATGCCGCCCGGGCTGGCAGTGCGGATGCTGATGTTCTGCATGCTGATGCCAAGGTAAGGCCGACCGGTCACATAGCCGAGGTCGATCATATCGGCAATGATGCCCTTTGCGGAATCGATGGGGATGGCAAAACCGAGACCTTCCACATCGCTGCCGCTGCTCTTTGCGTTGACGATGCCGATCAGCTCGCCTCTGCTGTTGAAAAGGCCGCCGCCGGAATTGCCCGGGTTCACCGCCGCGGTGGTCTGCATCAGAGTCATCTCCACGCCCTCGATCTTGACGATGCGGTCAAGGCCGCTGATAATGCCTTCGGAGACACTGCCCGCGTATACGCCGAGAGGGTTGCCGATGGCATATACCTCATCGCAGACGAGCATCTCGCCGGAATTGCCGAGAACGGCTGCAGGCAGGTTTTCCGCATCGATCTTGATGACGGCAAGGTCGGTATAGCTGTCATCCGCGATAAGCTCGGCGGTGTATTCGGTGCCGTCCTCAAGGTGTACCTTGATGGTCTCACCGCCGGAAACAACATGGCTGTTCGTAACGATATAGCCGTCCATAGTGATGATCACGCCGGAGCCGGAGCCAACGGTCTCGGAAGTGCTTTCGCCGCCCTCCATGCCGAAACCGTAGCCGTAATTGCCGGTGAAGACTTCCTGCTCAATATCGATGCCCACCACGCTGCTCATGGCGGCGCGGATGATGGAACCGCTGTCGCCGGAAACGCTGCTGCCGGAAGGCGGGATCAACTGCAGGCCGGCGGAAGGCGCTTCGCTATCCGCTGCGTTTTGGGAAGCACCGCCCTGTGCTGTTTCCTGCTGTGCGTTTTCAAAGGATGGGGGAACAAAGGCGTTGCCGTTTTTCCCGGTGATGCTGTCGCCCGGCTGCGCGGTATCCGCATTCCGTTGTCCGATCAAATACATGGCGCCCGCGCCGATGCCGCCGCCCAAAAGGGCCATCACCAGCATGCAGGCAACGAGTTTTCCCATGGTAACGGGCTTCTTTTCCAGGCGCTTCTTTTCCTTTTTCGGCGGTTCCTCCGGCTGCTGCCAGGCATAATTTTGCCCGTAGGGGTTCTGCATATACTGTGCGCCGCCCTGCTGATAATTGGGGATCTGCGAATATGCGCCGCCGCTGTGCTGATTATCATGCCCGCTGTTTTCGGTCTTGTTTGCCGCAGCGGGGGTCTCATACCAATTTCGGTTATTGTTTTCCATATCGGTCTCCTTTCCGTACTGTTTATAAAGTGTTCCGATTGGCTTCATTATAAAATGCAAATTTGGATTTTCAATATCCCGATTGCATCATTTTTGTGTAGAACCGTGTACGAATTATGAACACGGGATAAAAGCAGTACCGCAGCGAAAAAAACAGGCAGGGGATACCTGCCTGTTCGGGATATTCTTTGCTCACCCTAGCCGAGCAGTTTTTCCGCGGCGGCAAGCTTCAGACATACGCAAAGCACCTGCATGGCTTCCTGCAGTTCCGCAAGGGGCGGGAAGCTCGGCGCGATGCGCAGGTTGGCATCATCGGGATCCTTTCCGTAGGGGAAGGTGGCGCCGGCATTCGTCATCACAACGCCTGCTTCTTTCATGAGCTGGTGGGTACGCCTGGCGCAGCCGGCCATGGTGTTGAGGCTGACAAAGTAGCCGCCGGTGGGGCGATGGTAGGATGCGAAGCCGAGGGGCGCGATCTCCCTGTCGAGAAGCTCGATGACGGTATCGAACTTGGGCTTCATCAGAACGGCGTGCTTCTTCATATGGGCAAGAACGCCTTCCTTATCCTTCAGGAACTGCACATGGCGCAGCTGGTTTACCTTGTCGAAGCTGATGCACTCTGCATTGAGCAGCTTTTTCATATAGGCCATATTGGCTTCGCTGCAGGCAAAGCAGGAGATGCCCGCGCCGGGGAAGGTGATCTTGGAGGTGGAGGCAAATTCGATCACCATATCCGGGCTTCCCGCATTGCGGCACTCGGTGAGCATATCCTTAAAGGGGATGAACTCGCCGGCAAATTCATGCACGCAGTAGGCGTTGTCCCACATGATGGTGAAATCCGATGCGGCAGGCTTCAGAGAAGCAAGGCGGGCGATGGTCTCATCGCTGTAGATGATGCCTTCCGGGTTGGAATATTTCGGCACGCACCAGATACCCTTTACAGCAGGATCCTTTACCGCTTCCTCAACAAGATCCATATCGGGGCCATCTGCGGTCATGGGGATGTTGATCATTTCAATGCCGAAGGATTGGCAGATGGTGAAGTGGCGGTCATAGCCGGGAACGGGGCAAAGGAACTTGACGCTGTCAAGCTTGCACCAGGGCTTTTCGGAATGGAGCAGACCGTGGGTAAACGCCTTTGCAATGACGCCGTACATCAGGGTAAGACTGGCGCTGCCGGCAGCGAAGACCTCTTCTTTTTTTACACCGAGAACATCCGCGAAGAAAGCGCGGCAGGAGGGAAGACCATCCATGGTGCCGTAGTTGCGGGCATCGATCCCGTCACACACGCAGGCATCTTCCGTGGGCAGAGAAAGAAGGGCGTTGGAAAGATCAAGCTGCTTCTTTCCGGGCTTGCCGCGGGACATGTCAAGCTTCAGACCCTTGGCCTGGCAGCGGCGGTATTCTTCCAGCATTTCCGCATGGAAGCGCACAAGCGCTTCGCGGGGCATTTCGGTAAGTTTCATGGTGATAAAAACCTCCTTGAATTATATGAAGGGGAGAAAGTGCAAGTTTACCTTCATTGGCGAAGGAAAAATTTCATGCATACATGTATGATTGTACCGAAAAAGAAGGGTAAAGTAAATACCCTCGGCGTGTCTTTTCTTTCGGTTTACACCCGGTGAAGAGGATGGTAAAATAACAAAACACGGAAAAGGAGGGGGAGGAAATGCACAGCGATATCGAAAAACTCAAAGAGATGATCGCTTCTTCCGGCAGGATCGCGTTTCTTGGCGGTGCGGGCGTTTCAACGGAAAGCGGGATCCCGGATTTCCGCAGCAAAGACGGGCATTATACCGCTATCCGTGCCTTTGGCGAAACGCCGGAGGTGCTGCTTTCCCACAGCTTCTTTATGCGGCGTACGGAAACGTTTTTCAACTATTACCGCAGTTCCCTGCTTGTGACGGATGTGAAGCCGAACCGGGCGCACAGGGCACTCGCAAAGCTTGAAGCATCGGGAAAGCTTACTGCCGTCATCACCCAGAATGTGGATGGACTGCACCAAAAGGCCGGCAGCAAAAAGGTGTATGAGCTCCACGGCAGTATCTACCGCAACCGCTGCATGGACTGCGGCGCATTTTTCGGCCCGGAAAAGATCGCTGCCATCGGAGGTATCCCTTATTGCGGCTGTGGCGGCATCGTTAAGCCGGAAGTGGTACTTTATGAAGAGGGACTTGATGAAGAGACCCTGCGTGCCGCTGTGACCCATATTATGCGGGCGGATATGCTCATCGTGGGTGGTACATCCCTTGCGGTATACCCGGCAGCGGGACTGATTGAATACTATAGGGGCAGCAAGCTCGTTCTCATCAACAAGGGCACAACGCCCTACGATTCCCGGGCGGATCTTGCCATCCACGAATCCATCGGCGATGTTCTGAGCGCGGCGGTGGAAGGGCTGTGAAGGGGAAATATGACAAAGCTTCTGATTCGTTTTTTCATTAAAAACCCGGATAATACCGGGGATGCTTCCGTGCGGGAGGCCTACGGTATCCTTGCCGGGGCGGTGGGGATCGCCTGCAACATCCTCCTTGGCGCGGTGAAATTTCTGATCGGTATTATGAGCGGCTCCGTGGCCATTCAGGCGGATGCGGTGAACAACCTGGCGGATGTGGGCTCAAGCGCGGTGATGCTCATCGGCGCAAAGCTGGCTGGCCGCCCGGCGGATAAGGAGCACCCCTACGGCCATGCGCGGATGGAATATATTGCGGCGCTTGTGATCGCGTTTCTGATCTTCCTTGTGGGGTTTGAGCTCGGCAAGGAATCCATTCTGAAGATCATCTCTCCCATGCCGGTAGATTTCAGCTTCGCGATGATCGCGGTACTTGTTTGTTCCATTTTTATCAAGCTGTGGATGAGCCGCTTTACCGCAAACATCGGCCGCAGGATCGATTCCGCAGCCATGAGCGCCGCGACCAGCGACAGCATTGCCGATGTGGTCAGCACGGGCGCTATCCTTGTTTCAAGCCTGATCGGCTATTTCGGCGGGATCAACCTGGACGGCTATATCGGCGTTCTGGTGGCGGGCTTCGTATTCTATGCGGGCATCGGCATCCTTCGGAATACTATCAGCCCTCTGATGGGCGAAGCACCGGATGACAGGACCGTTTCGGAGCTTTACCGCCGCATCCTTTCCTATGAAGGCATCATCGGTATCCATGATCTGATGGTGCACAGCTACGGCCCGGGGAAGCGCATCGCCAGCGCCCATGCGGAGGTCCGTGCGGATTCGGATATCATGACCATCCATGAGGTCATCGACACCGCAGAGCGGGAGATCGGTGCGGAGATGGGCATCCTTCTGACACTGCACCTTGATCCGGTGGAAGTGGACAACGAACTTCTGAATGAAACGAAGGCGAAGATCGCCCTGCTTCTTCGGGAGATCGACCCGGCGATCGGCTTTCACGATTTCCGCATGGTATCCGGAGAGAACCGCACAAATCTGATTTTTGATATCGTGGTGAGACCGGGAACTTCCCTTGCGGAGCAGCAAAGGCTGACAAAGCGTATCGCCGATGCGGTAAAGGAGATGGATCCCACCTATGTCTGCATCCTTTCCGTGGATATGGATTTCGGCGGCACATGTGAATCTTAGTAAAATCAAAAAAAGCGGCTTCTGCCGCTTTTTTAACCGTTATTCTTTTTTTGTCTGCTGCTCCAGAGCTTTTTCCAGCGCCGCAAGGCGGCTGCGAAGCCGCGTGAGCTCCATTTCGATCGGGTCGGGCAGATTTACCTGATCAAGGTCGATAGGATCCTTCGATTTCGGCGGCATATTCATACTTGGGCAGTCCTTGATGCGGGAAATATCCTTTTCATCGGGCCTGCAGGCGGGTGAACCGTCCGCTGTGTGGGGGCAGCCGGCGATCTTTACCACGCGGCCGGGGACGCCCACCACCGTGGCATAGGGCGGCACATCCCGAAGTACCACCGCGCCGGAGCCGATCTTGGCATAATCACCCACGGTGATGGGACCAAGCACCCTTGCGCCGGAGGCGACCATCACGTTGCTGCCGATGTTCGGGTGGCGCTTGCCGCTCTCTTTGCCCGTACCGCCAAGGGTGACACCCTGGTAGAGAGTTACGTTGTCACCGATAACGGTGGTCTCGCCGATCACGACGCCCATGCCGTGGTCGATGAACAACTTTTTGCCGATAACGGCACCCGGGTGGATCTCAACGCCGGTGAAAAAACGGGAAAGTTCCGATACGAGCCTGGCGGAGAACCTGAACCCATGGGTATAGAGAAAATGTGCGAAGCGGTGATTGCGCACCGCATGGAAGCCCGGGTAGCAAAGGAATACTTCAAAACCGCTGCGGGCTGCGGGATCGCGTTCCAAAACGCAGCGGATATCGCTTTTTAATCTGTCAAACATAGCGCAATGCATTTCCTTGTTTTTTGGATTGTGCTATAATACCACAAAGCTCCCTGCTGTGGAATAGGGGGCATGGGTATCTTTCATATCAAACATTATGAAAATGAATGTTATGCTGTGACAGCGCAGGAGGAAATATGGGAAGGATATACTGCGGTCTTCAGGAGATCATCGGCCGTACGCCGCTGGTGGAACTTCGTTCCTATACGGAAGCGGTGGGTGCAAAGGCGCGCGTCGCCGCAAAGCTTGAATGTATGAACCCGGCGGGCAGCGCCAAGGACAGGGTGGGCTTTGCCATGATCGCGGATGCGGAAAAACGGGGCGTGATCAGCTCCGGCGCCACGATCATCGAGCCGACCAGCGGCAACACGGGCATCGGCCTTGCGGCGGCCGCCGCGGCGAAGGGTTACCGCGTTATTCTGACCATGCCCGACACCATGAGCGCGGAACGGCGCAGTCTGCTTGCGGCCTACGGTGCAAAGCTGATCCTGACACCCGGAGAAAAGGGGATGGCGGGAGCTATTGAAAAAGCGGAGGCACTTGCAAAGGAAATCCCCGGTGCATTTTTTGCCGGACAGTTTGACAACCCCGCCAATCCGCGCATCCATTATGAGACCACGGGCCCGGAGATCTGGGCAGATACGGGTGGAAAGGTGGATATCTTTGTGGCGGGCGTGGGCACGGGCGGCACCATCACGGGTGTTGGCCGCTATTTGAAGGAAAAGAACCCCGCCGTACGCATTGCGGCGGTGGAGCCTGCAGGTTCGCCGGTGCTTTCGGGCGGCAAGGCGGGGCCCCACGGTCTGCAGGGCATCGGCGGCGGCTTTGTCCCTGCGGTTCTCGATACGAATATCTACGATGAGATCCTCCGCATTCAAGATGAGGATGCTTTTGCGGCGGCAAAGCTTCTTTCCCGTACGGAGGGCATCCTTGCGGGCATCACGAGCGGCGCGGCGCTCCACGCGGCGGCGGAACTGTCAAAACGTCCGGAAAACGAAGGCAAGCTGATCGTGGCGCTGCTGCCTGATTCCGGCAGCCGCTATCTTTCCACCGGGATTTTCGATTAAAGGCGCAGCAATGGTCAGGCATATCATTTTCGACTGCTTCGGCACCCTTGTTTCCACGGGCAGCGGTTCCCTTGATGCGACGAAAAAGATCCTTCTTGATGTTGGTGCGGAACATGATCCCAAGGTGTTTTACAAGGAATGGAAAACGCATAAAAAGCGGATGATGGCGGAGTCGGAATGCTTTCTTGATGAAAAAACATGGTTCATCCTGAGCCTTGCGGAAATGTTTCGCCGCTATCGTATTGCTGCGAATGCGGACACGGCGGTGTATCCCATGCTCGATTCTCTCTTCGGTGAAAGAAAAGCTTATTCCGATGTGAACGAAACGCTTGCGGCGTTTCGAAAAATGGGTGTTGACTGTGCCATCGGTTCCACTACGGATGATGATTCTCTTTCCCACTGTCTTGCAGCCAATGGCTTGAAGTTCGAAAATGTGTTTACATCGGAGGGGATGCACGTCTATAAGCCGGAGCCGGCCTTTTATGAGACCATCCTTCGGGAAACGGGCTGGGACAAAGCACAATGCCTGTTTGTGGGCGACAGCTATACGGATGATGTTTTCGGACCGAAGCGGATCGGCATGAAAGCCGCGCTTCTTGACAGGGAAGGGAAACATGCCGCGGATGTTTATGATCCTATGCCGGATCATATCATTCGTTCCCTTTTGGAACTGCCCGCGCTTTGCGGATAAAATGCGAATGCAGACCGCCGGTCTGCATTCCTTTATTTCATCGGATCATCGGACAATAAATTAAAGAAAGGAAGAACAACATGTTTACCGGGCGGGATTATGAAGCGCTGCTGCTTGAACTGAAAGCGGCGGGGGATGAAAGCTACCGCCGCTTCAACGAATCGCTGATGCCGGGCACAACGGGGACCCACGGCGTCAGATTGCCGCAGCTGCGCAGGATGGCAAAGTCGCTTTTGCCCTGCGCGGGGGAATACCTTGCCGTTGCAAGGGATGATTCCCATGAGGAACGGCTGCTGCAGGGGCTTGTCATCGCCAAAATGAAGTGTGATGAGGAAAAACGGCGTCAATACATCTCATATTTTATTCCGAAAATCAACAACTGGGCGGTTTGCGATACCTTTTGCGGCAGCCTGAAAACGGTAAAAAAGGATAGAGAAGCATATTACCGTTTCCTTGTACCGTATCTTTCCTCTGAACAGGAATATGAAGTGCGCTTTGCGCTGGTGCTGCTGCTTTCTCACTATATCACAGCGGAATGGGTGGATGCGGTGCTTGCCGCGGCGGCGAACACAGTCCATGAAGGCTATTATGTGAAGATGGCAGCTGCCTGGGCTATATCCATATGTTATGTGAAATTCCCCGGAAAGACATTTCCCGTGATCGAAAACCGCATCCGGGATGGGGAAGTGAAACGAAAAACCATCAGAAAGTGCTGTGAATCCCGCTCGGTTTCAAAGGAAGAAAAGGGAACGCTCAAAGCTCTGCTTTTACCGGAACGAAAAAATCGCTGAAATAACTTGAAAAAAGGGACAAATATTGTGTTGTCAAGACTATCTTTTCTATATCTTGTGTTATATAATGGATTCGGACGCAATATTTTGGGCCAGAAAAACGCCCTGTGGCGCAGATATTGTGCTGCTGCAACGATAATTGATATTACATAGAAAAGGGGAAGCAACCATCATGACACGCCTGAGCAAAAATGCTGTGACCGTACTCGAGCGCAGATACCTTGCGCGCAATGAAAATTCCGAACTGATCGAAACGCCGGAAGGCATGTTCCGCCGCGTGGCGGATGCCATTGCCGCGGCAGACAAAAACTATGATGAAACCGCAGATGTAAAGGCGCTGTCCGATGAATTCTATACCGCCATGACGGAGCTTCTCTTCATGCCCAACTCGCCCACGCTGATGAACGCGGGCAAGCCCCTTGGGCAGCTGAGCGCCTGCTTTGTTCTTCCCGTGGCGGACTCCATGCCTGAAATTTTCGAGGCGGTGAAAAACGCAGCCCTCATCCATAAGAGCGGCGGCGGCACCGGCTTCTCCTTCTCCCGCCTGCGCCCCTCCGGCGCAACGGTGCGCTCCACCGGCGGCGTGGCTTCCGGCCCCATCAGCTTCATGAAGGTGTTCAACGCCGCAACGGAGGCCGTCAAGCAGGGCGGTACCCGCCGCGGTGCCAACATGGGCATTCTCCGTGTGGACCATCCGGATATCATCGATTTTGTGCAGTGCAAAAAGGATACTGCCGAGATCACGAACTTCAATATTTCCGTGGGCCTTACCGAAAAGTTCATGGAAGCGGTGGAACGCAACGAGGAATATGACCTTATCGATCCCCGGGATAAGACCGTTGTTGACCGCAAGAATGCCCGCGAAGTGTTCGAACTCATCGTGGATATGGCATGGAACAACGGCGAGCCGGGCATCATCTTCCTTGACCGCATGAACCGCGACAACGTGGTGCTCGAAGCGGCAGGCGAGATCGAATCTACCAACCCCTGCGGCGAACAGCCCCTGCTTCCTTATGAAAGCTGCAACCT
>SVGX01000050.1 GCA_015056105.1 Clostridiales bacterium
ATATTCCAGGCCTTATCGAGGGCGCGGCGGAGGGTGCAGGCCTCGGTCATGATTTTCTTCGCCATGTGGAGCGCACAAGGATGCTGGTGCACGTGGTGGATATCTCCGGCTGCGAAGGCCGGGATCCGATGGAAGATTACCTTGGTATCCGCTCCGAACTTCGCCAGTACAGCGAGCGGCTTGCGGAGATCCCGCAGCTCGTGGCGGCGAACAAGATGGATCTGACCGGTGCGGAGGATAATCTGGAGCTTTTCCTCGAAGAGCTTGAGGAGGATGGCAGCGATGTCAAGGTGTTTCCTGTCTCTGCGGCTACGGCAAAGGGCTTTGATGCCCTGCTCGATGAGATCCTCAGGACTCTTGATACTCTTCCCCAGACCTATGAGTTTGCGGAAGAGGATCTTGCGGAGACCCACCGTTACGAGCCGGGATTCCACATTGAAAAGGATGGGGAGGTGTTCGTTCTCACGGGCGGCAGTATCGAATATCTGCTCGATACCACCTATGCAGAGGATGAGACATCCATGCGCCGTTTCCAGCAGTTCCTGATCAAGGAAGGCATCATCGATGCGCTGCGCGAAGCGGGTGCCACGGAAGACAGCACCGTGCGCATGGGCGAATGGGAATTTGATTTTGTGGAATAACGTTGAGGGGGAAAGAAGATATGATCACCAGCAAACAGCGCGCGGCGCTTCGCAGCATGGCAAATACGCTGCAGCCGCTTTACCAGATCGGCAAGGAAGGCGTAACGCCCGCCGTGACTGCACAGCTTGACGATGCGCTCGAAGCGCGCGAACTCATTAAGATCAGCGTGCTTGAGACAGCGGATGTGACCGCCAAGGAAGCCATTGAGATCCTTGCGGGACGCCTGCATGCAGAGCCTGTGCAGTGCATCGGCAGAAAGATCGTGCTCTATCGTCGTTCCAAGGATAAACCGAAGATTGAGATCTGAGGAAGTTTACAGGCGGGCAGGGAAACTCCCGCCCGCCTGTGTGTTTCAAACCGCACCGCCGGGCTCCTGTGCCGGGGAAAACAGATTGAGCCAGAATGCCAGCGCGCCGAAGCTTAAGGAAAGCGCCGCAAGCATCCTGTAATACATCGTATATTTTACGAAAAAAGACAGGGCAAACAGCGCCGCCGCCACAAGGATATAGCGCCGCATCCTGCCGGATGCGAAGGGCTCGGAAGCGGTCTTGCGCCGCAGTGCTTTTGCTTTTGCGGCAGCGGAAAGGATGGCTTCATCCACCGCATCGGGCGTCGGAAGAAACGATGTGGCGGATGCGCTTTTCAGGAGCGCATCCGGCGTGACAAAACCGATGGAAACGCTTCCGCAGCGCCCTGCGATGGCAAGGGCTTCTTTTGCGGCAGGGGCTGCGGAAAAGATCACGGCGGCGGTAAGTCCCCGTTTTTCTGCCGTCCGGTAGGTTTTGAGCACCGTATCTTCATTGACGGGCATAGCGGACTGTGTGATAAACACAAGACAGTCATCCGGATAGCAGGCGCGGTGTTCCGCAAGATAAGCCTTTATGATCGCAAGGAACTCCTGCCGCGGCAGGATGAGAAGCCTTTCCCGAAAGATTCCGTGGGCGACGCGCACCCGCTCCCTGTCGATAAAACGGGCAAGCCGCATGCTTTTGATGATCTCTGCCGCGACAGATATGGCAGCAAGGGCGGTAAAGGAAAGCACCGCCGCCATCACCGTGTTGTCGATACGGGTAATGAACCAAAGATAGCATGCCGCAAGAATGATGATACGAAGGGCGACGAAATCCACAACCCGGGCGACAAGGCTGCGGCCGTTGTAAAATCTGCGCTTGTAGCAGCGCATCAGAAGCCGTTTGTTTTTCAGAAAAAAACACCTCACTTTTTTGGCGTTTGTGCCTATAATAAAGTGTTCCTGCACGGCATGGAAGATATACACTCGAATGCAGGTTTTTTCCTTACGGCCTGCTTTTCGGGAAAGAAAGGAGAGTGCCATGAAGATCGGCCTTTTCGGGGGCAGCTTTAACCCCATTCACAACGGGCACATCGATCTCGCTGCCCGTGTGCGGGTGCAGTTTGGCCTTGACAGGGTGCTGCTGACGGTGGCAAAAGATCCGCCCCATAAGCAGCTTGCGGGAAATGTGGATGCGGCTGCCCGCCTTCGCATGGCGGAAGCTGCCCTTGCGGATGCGGAAGGGCTGGAAGCTTCCGGGCTTGAGCTGCATCGGGAGGGAAAAAGCTATACCGTGGATACGGTGCGCGGGCTTCTGTACCTTTATCCCGACGCGGAGATATTCCTGATGGTAGGGGAGGATATGCTGCAGAATCTGCCTTCCTGGCGGGAAGCGGAAACGCTTCTTTCCCTTGTGACGGTGATCGCGACGGCGCGCCCCGGTGTGGAAGGCACGCTGGAGGAAGCGGCAGCGGTGCTGCGCCGGCGCTTTCATGCAAAAGTATTCTTCGCCTCCTTTGTGGGGCAGGATGTTTCTTCCACCATGGTGCGGCAGTATATTGCGGAAGCAAAACCCGTGTCAGGTCTTATTCCGTCGGAAGTGGAGCGCATCGTTTACGAAAATGCGTATTATCAGGAAGAAACCGTGTCGGCAATGCAGGAAAAACTGCGGCTTTCGTTGAATAAAAAGCGGTATGAGCACAGTATCGGCACGATGCGGGAAGCCATCACACTTGCGCACCGCTTCGGTGCGGATGGGAAAAAGGCGCGGCTTGCGGGACTGCTTCACGATTGCGCCCGTTTTAAGCAGGAGCTCCTCCTGTTGCTTGCGGAAAGATACGGTCTTAAGCCCGATACTTACGAGCGGGAAGTGCCGGAGCTTCTGCACGACAGGCTGGGTGCGCTGCTTGCGCGGGATGAATACGGCATTGCGGATGAAGAGATACTGGATGCCATCCGCTGTCATCAGCTTTGCAGGGAAAACATGACCTTGCTTGACAAGATCATCTACCTTGCGGATAAGATTGAACCGACGCGGGATTACCCGGGGGTGGATGCGCTCCGCGCCATTGCGGAGAAAGACCTTGACCGGGCGGTGCTTGCCTGTATGGACAGCGTGCATGAGCACCTTGTCAGGGAAGAGAAGCACATCAAACCGGAAGGGGAAACGGCGCGGAAGGCTTTTCGTAAAATGATGGAAGAAAAAGAAAACAAAACGAATTGAACTATAGATCAGAATACCGAAAACGGAGGTAACAACGTGAACGAGATCGACATCAAGACACAGGTCCTTGAAATTTGTGCTGTGCTTGACAACAAGAAAGCGGAAGATGTTCTTGCGGTGCACGTGGGGGATAAGACCATCATTGCGGATTGGTTCGTGATTGCAAGCGGTCGTTCTACCACACAGGTCAAGGCTCTTTGCGACGAACTGGAAGAAAAGGCTGCAGAAAAGGGCATGATCACCCGCCGAAAGGAAGGCTACCAGGAAGGGCGCTGGATCGTTGTGGATTTCGGCACCATTCTTGTGCACATCTTCCATCCCGAAGAGAGAGAATATTATAAGCTTGAGCGCCTTTGGGTGGATGATCCGCAGAACTGCATCAACTATTCCAAGGAACACGCAGAATAAAAAAGCAAAACGGGTGTGGCTGTGCCGCACCCGTTGTTTGTTCAAAAAAAAGCAGCTTGCGATTTGAAGCTGCTTTTTGATGATTTTGCTGTTCAGCGCCGGGGGTAATTGGAGCGGTATGCCCTGCGCTTACGGGCACGGCGCCTGCGGCGCCTTGTGGTTGCAACAGCCTTTGCGGCAAGAACGATCACAAGCAGCACCACGAGAAGCACGATCCAGAATACAAGGGAACTTCCCTTTTCCTTGTCGCCTTCCTCCGTATCGATATCCGGCGTGCCGGCGATAAGCGGGCTTGCGCTGGGCTCGGGAACGGTCTCGATGGGCGCAGGCTCAACGGCGGATACTGCCACAAGATCAACGGAGAAAAGCGTTGCGCTCTGGTACTGGTAGGCTACGGTGCCGATCACTTCGCCGGCGGCGATGGGCGCTTCCAGTTTGCGGGTAAGGGCGGTCTGCGGCACGATCAGCGAAGGGTCCGCTTCGATGGCAGCGATCACATCCTTTTTATCGGTGACGGTGATACCGTCAAGATTTGCTGCAGCGGTCAGCTCCGCCGTATCGGAACCGGTCACCGGGAAGGCGAATTCCGTTTCGAGATTCAAAAGGGTGGGATCCAGGGAATCATAATTGGCAAAGCCCCAGTCAAAGAACTTTGCGGCGTTTTCAAACCGGTAGTTGGTGCTGACCTTGTTGGAATAATCGCCAAAGAGTACAAGGATAAGCTCCACACCGTCACGTTCGGCGCTTGCCACAAGGCAGCGGCCCGCATAATCCGTATCGCCGGTCTTGACGCCCGTTGCGTAATGGTATTCATAGCTCTCTTCCCCTTCTTTGGTGTAGATGAGCTTGTTGGAGTTGGTAAGCTGATAGCCGTTGGAATCCTTGTTGGTGGGAGGGACATCATAGGTGGGCGCACTGACGATGCTGCGGAACTCCTCGTTCTTCAAGGCATAGCGAGTGAGAAGTGCCATATCATAAGCGCTGCAGTAGTGATCATCATTATGGAGACCGTTCGATTTGACAAAATGGGTATCCGTCATGCCGAGAGAGGCAGCCTTCTGATTCATAAGATCCGCAAAGGCGCTTTCGGAGCCGGAGATGTGTTCCGCAATGGCTTTGGCGGCGTCGTTGCCGCTGCGGAGCATCAGACCGTAAAGCAGGGAGCGCATGGAAAGTTCTTCCCGGCGGACGATACCCATGGTGGAACCGCGGGTCTCTACATTTTCACCGACGGTAACGGTGATATCGAGATCAGGGCACTGTTCAAGGGCAAGGATGCAGGTCATGACCTTTGTGGTGCTTGCGGGAAAGGAATGTTCATGGGCGTTCTTTTCAAAAAGAACGGTGCCCGAGGAAGCCTCCATCAGCACAATGTAGGGGGTAGAGACTTCATTGGGGTCGAAGCCGTCCGCAAATGACATGGAAGGCACAAGTGTGAACGCCACCATAAGCGCGGCAATACATGCAGCAAGTTTCTTAAACAAAGCGGGAGATCCTTTCCTGCGAAATGTGTGCCGCGGCAGGATCGCCGGCGGCACCTGATTACAATTAAATATTAGTATAACAAAACAGCCTGCGCTTTGTACAGGCGAATTTACGAAAAACGGCGAAAAAAAGGATTCTTTTCAAAAGGTTCATAAAGGTTTTTTCGGTTGACAGAAATCGCAGTTTCAAACCGGGCGAAATATGGTATAATAAAATAATCTATATATGGATTCATTTTTCTTTTATTCACAGCCCCTGTTTTTTAGGGGAAAGGAGGACGCTATGGCAAAACGCATTCTGCTTGTCGACGATGAACCGTTGATCCTCAAGGGATTGAAGTTTTCCCTTGAACAGGACGGCTATGAAACGGACAGCGCTGCGGATGGTGAAGAGGCGCTCATGAAGATGCGCAAGGGCGGCTACGATATCGTGCTTCTTGATGTGATGCTGCCGAAGCTTTCGGGCATTGAGGTCTGCCAGACTATCCGTGAGACCAGCGATGTCCCGATCATCATGCTGACCGCCAAGGGCGAGGATATGGATAAGATCCTAGGCCTTGAATACGGCGCGGATGATTATATGACAAAGCCCTTCAATATCCTTGAAGTCAAAGCGCGCATCAAGAGCATCTTAAGGCGCACGAGCGTGCAGGCGGAAGCGCCGAAACTTGAACTGAGCGCCGGGGATCTTGTGATTAATATCGGCAACCGCAGTGTAATGGCACAGGGTGAACCTGTGAATCTGACCGCAAAGGAATTTGATCTGCTGCAATTGTTTATGAACAACCCGGGCCGCGTATACAGCAGGGATGAGCTGCTTGAGATCGTTTGGGGATTTGATTACCTCGGCGATGTGCGCACCGTGGATGTGCATATTCGCCGCCTGCGGGAAAAGATCGAAAAGGATTCCACGAAGCCGGTCTATATTATGACGAAGTGGGGAGTTGGATACTACTTTGCAGAGCAATAAATCCCGCGGCTCCATCCGCGGCCGGATGGTCGCGGTCTATCTGATCGTAACAACGGTTGCGCTGCTCGTGATCGCCTATGTGACATCCGGGCTGGTGGAATCCTTTTTGGTGAGCCAAAGAACGGAGACCCAGTCCGAAGAAACGGTGCGCCTTGCCTTTGAACTTGCACCGGAAATGGGCGCGGAAAATACGGAGAGCGTGTATGCGCTGATCTTGGAGCGGGCGCAGAATATGAACGGGCGTATCCTTGTGCTCGATACGGATGCGGTGGTGCTAGTGGATTCTGCATCCTATCAAAACGGCTTTCACCTGCCTTACCGCGAGGTGCGTGATGTGCTGATCGGTGCAAAACAATCCTCCTATGGCTTCCACAGGATCAGCCGCGATCCGGTCGCGGGGAGAACACCGGAATCTTTTTGGACGGTCTACTATACCGCACCTATCGTACACGACGGCCTTTATGTGGGCGCCGTGCTTTTTTCTGCCATGCTGCAGGATGTGGAAGACAGCGTAAACGATATCATGATGAAAATATCCCTGGCGTTTTTCCTCGTGATGATCCTGATGGTGCTCCTTAGCTTTGGCATGTCCGGCATCGTGGCAAAGCCTATCGTGGAACTGACGAACGCCATTCGCCGCATGGGGAAAAAGGGCGGCGTGCGCGTGGAGATAAAGGGTACCGACGAAACGGCAGAGCTTGGCCGCGCCATCAACCGCATGAGCGAACAGATCGAGGCCCATGACCGGGTGCGCGATGAGTTTGTATCCAACGCTTCTCACGAGCTGAAGACGCCGCTTGCCACTATGAAGGTGCTTTCGGAAACGATCCTTTACGAAGAGCATCCGGACCCTGCCATGATGAAGGAATTTTTTCAGGATGTGAACCACGAGGTGGACAGGCTCTCCCGGGTCATTACGGATCTTCTTCGTCTCGTTAAAATCGATGAGACGGAAAGCGGTGATCTTGAAACGGTTCCCGTACGGCTTGATGCGGTAACGGAGCGGGTCGTAAAGCGGCTGACGCCTCTCGCAGAAAAGAAGGGCGTGGCGCTGCATATGGCTGTCAGGGAAGTAACGGTGATGGGAGAAGACCTTCGCCTTGAGCAGGTGGCAACCAATCTTATTGAAAATGCCATCAAGTATACGGATGAAGGAAGTGTAGAAGTAGCCGTAACGGTGGAAGAAAACGAAGCGCTGCTGCGGGTGAAGGATACCGGTATCGGCATCCCGGAAGAGGCACAGACGCATCTGTTTGAGCGTTTCTACCGGGTGGACAAGGCGCGTTCGCGCGGCACGGGCGGTACGGGACTCGGCCTTTCCATTGTGGAAAAGATCGTTGCGGCCCACGGCGGATATATGGAAGTAGAAAGCGAGGTCGGCAAGGGCAGCACCTTTACGGCGCGGTTCCCCCTTGCGGATAATATGCGTTCGGCGGGAGGCGGAGAAGCATGAGCAAAACACGTTTTTTTACCGCTGTGACAGCGCTGCTTCTCGCATGTACGATGTTCACGGGCTGCACGACCGCAAGGAGCATCCGGGAGGACAGCGTGAAAGAAAACCTGCCCGATATCGACCCCGGGGCCGGCATTCAGCGGGATGTGAGCACATCCCTCTATTATCGCCTGTCCGGGGAACCGTACCTTGTGCCGGTTTATTCCGAAGTAGCCGTGCACATCAACGAGATCCCGGAAGAAGCCATCGTGCGGGCATTGCTCAATATGAATCTTATTGAGAAGGGTACAAATCTGACCATTGCATTTCGGGAGGATACGGATCTTGTCGAGGTGACAAAGGACAACAATATCCTGTATGTAACTCTTTCCGAAGATTACCTGAACAGCGATGTTCTTTCCGCGGCGGAGCAGGAAACCAAGGTACTGCTTTCTCAGAATCTGATCTCACAGGCGGAATATGATCTCCGGATGAAGGAAGCGAAGAGCGAGATGCTTACAGAACGGCGGATGGGGCTTTACTCCATCGTCAATTCCGTTACGGCCTATGACCCGAATCTGCGCGTTCTTCTTTCTGTGGAACGGAAGGAAAACGACAGCGAACGCATCCACTACGATGAGCTTGGCATAGAAAACGAAAACGAACTCAGCTCCAGCCTTCTGGAACCGCTTTCCTTTGAAGAATCCGTGATCGCAACGCCCGAAAGCACACTGGAATGCGTGCTCAGGCATCTTGCTTGCGGCGAGACGGAAAAAGCATATCTTTGGTTTTCAGAGAGAGAAGGCGGAAACAGGCTGACTTTTGAGATCTTTGAACAAATGGTGCAGGGAATGGAACGGATCACGGGCTATGAAATGTCCGGTTACAGCTTCGGCAGCAATGTCAACTATGCCTATGCGGAAGCGGATGTAACGGTGGTGCGCACTTCGGATGGGAAGGAGATCACCCGGCACAAGCGGATCCGCATGCAGAAGGAAGGCGAGATCTACAGGGTAGATTACACTTCCTTTGCCGCTGCGATGGGAGGTAAAGTATGATGATAAAACGAATGGCTGCTTTTGTGCTGGTTTTGTCGTTCCTTCTTCCTCTTGCCGGCTGTATGACAGCGGAGGATTATCCCCCGCCGATGGAACTGAGCGATACGATGCCGCCTTTACCAAACGAAGGGGAAGATATGGGCTCCTTTGATGCAACGCTCTACTTCCTTTCTTCCGACAAAAAAGACTTCAAGACGGAGAACTGCACCGTGTATTACGGCGGTGAGATCAGCCGCGCACAGGCGATCGTGGAGGCACTCATGGATGGGCCGCGAAACATCTCCACGGAGCGCAGTATCCCTTCATGGATGGAGTTGGTGCGGATCGAACAGAGCGGTGATGTCTGCAATTTGTTTTTTGAAGGTCTTTATTTTCCGGATGATGAAACCTGGCTCAAACTTCGGGCATCCGTTGCGGCAAGCCTGATGGCAACGGAAACGATTAAAACGGTCAACATTCGCTTTTTTGAAATGGAGAGGGGTTATTACGGGTATCCTCTCGGCGGCGCGGAAGCACCGAAGGATCTCAGCCTGCATGTCCGTTCCACCAAAAGTACATATGCATCTTACCTGGCCTTTGGTGCGGGCATTGAGATCGATGAGGATACGGAATATCTGACCGAGACTGTCACGCTGTATTTCCCCGTCAGCGGAGAGGATGAACTGCTTGCAGCCCGGGGGGTGGAGATCACATATCCGGAGCGGATCACAAAAAGCGAGCTGACGGAGGTGCTGATCGAGGCGCTTGCGGCAGGTGATCCGGAGAAGGAATACGATGCGCCTTTGCCGGAAAGCTTTGCCTTGGCATGCCCGCCCGCCGTAACATACAGCGGCTATACCGAAACGGGTGAACCGGACGAAAACAGCACCTGTACGATCGAGATCGTGATCGAACCCATTGAGGAGGAATACGATCCCACAGCGCTTTGCAGCGTGTTGACGCTGACCGTCGCGGGCTTTATTCCGAATGTGACCGGCGTACGGGTATCTGTCGGTGAAATGACGGAAATCGAGTCTGAAACAGTGCCGGATTCGGAAACGCAGGCGGAAGAGACACTGCCGCAAACGGAACTTCACATCGTGGAAACGCTTGGCGGAAAAACTTTTACCTGCAGCGATTTTTCCGGGAAAATCGGTGATATCGTGTATGTTTATTTCCCGAATGCGGACGGCAATGTGCTCTTTTCCGTGCTGCGTCTAATTCCGCATGCGAAGGTGAATGATCCTCTTACCAGACTGGAGGAGCTTTTCAGCGACTCGGCGGGGCCGGGCATACCCTATTCCGTATTTACCGCAGCGGATATCGATTCCATCTATGTGGTGGATGGTATTGCTGTGATCAACTGGAAAGCGGGCTTTTCTGAAAAAATGCGTGTCTATCTTGACAAGGATCATGCCATCGCCGCGGAACGGCGCGAAAGCATGCTGATCTACGGCATTGTCAATACGCTGACAGATATCCCGGAGGTATCGAGTGTATGGATGTTGGAAAACGGCCAAAAGCTTGGCGCGATAGAAAATATATATCTTGGCAATAAGCTTGTTCGCAATCCGGGATTGATTGTGGAAAAAGAGTGAGGCAGCATGAATTTGTTTGATACGAAAAACAGGGTGGTCATCGGCATGTCAGGCGGCGTGGATTCGTCCGTTGCTGCGCTGCTTCTTAAAAAGCAGGGATATGACGTGGTCGGCGTGTTTATGAAAAACTGGGAAGAGACGGATGAGGATGGCGTCTGTACCGCTACGGCGGATTATGAGGATGTGCGCCGCGTCAGCGAGGCTATCGGGATCCCGTATTATACGGTCAATTTCGTTAAGGAATATCAGGAACGGGTTTTTTCCTACTTTCTTGAAGAATACAAGGCGGGGCGCACGCCGAATCCGGATGTGCTGTGCAACTGTGAGATCAAGTTCAAGGCTTTTCTCGATTTTGCCCTTGCCACCGGTGCGGAGACCCTCGCTACGGGGCATTATGCCCGTCTTGCAAGGGATGGAGAGCAGGTAAAGCTGCTTCGTGCAGCGGATATGGGGAAGGATCAGACATATTTTCTTGCGGGACTCAACCAGCAGCAGCTGTCAAAGGCCATGTTCCCTATCGGTGATCTGCAGAAAAAAGATCTGCGTGCAATCGCGGCGGAAGCAGGGCTTGCTACCGCTCTTAAAAAGGATTCCACCGGCATATGCTTTATTGGAGAACGCAATTTCAAGCGTTTTCTGATGCAGTATCTTCCCGCACAGCCCGGCGATATCGTGACATTGGAAGGGAAGATCATCGGCAGACATGATGGGCTTATGTATTATACGCTTGGCCAGCGGCGCGGTCTCGGTATTGGCGGACAAAAGGAGGGCAGTGGAGAAAGCTGGTTTGTGATTGGCAAAGATATGCAGCGCAACCTGCTTATTGTGCAGCAGGGCGAGCGTGAGGAATTGTTCTCCCTTGCACTCCATGCGCCGAAGATGTCCTTTGTTGCAGGGGAAGCACCCGCAAAGACCTTCCGCTGCACGGCAAAATTCCGCTATCGCCAGCCTGATCAGAGCGTGTGTGTCACAATGGATGGTGAAGGCTGCTATATCGATTTTGATGAGCCGCAGCGGGCTGTTACGCCCGGTCAGTGGGCGGTGCTTTACGATGGGGATGTATGCCTTGGCGGCGGCCCCATTGCGGAAACGAAGCCCATGAAGAAGATCGTACTGGGGAAAGTACACAAGTAAACAGAAATGAATGCACAATAAAGGACAAGGCAAAACACCTTGTCCTTTGTGTGTTTTGTAATCGATACATCAAAGCTTCTTTTCAAGGCAGACCAACCGCACGCCGGGGATTCCGTTAAACACGCAGGGCACGGTATCGATCTCCTTGTAACCGAGTTTTGCATACATTTTCCGGGCGCCGTTGTTGCGTTCATTTGTGTCAATACGAAGGTAATGACAACCGTGCGCAAGGGCGTATTGCTCGTAAAAAGCGACGAATTGGCGGCCGTAGCCTTTTCCCATAGCGGAGGGGGATACTACAAGGGTATGCAGGATCATGATTTCGGAAGCAGGGGCATCGAACTCCCATTTTGCATTGGCGTAAACGGGGACTTCCTCTTGATCGATCTTTGCAGCGGCATATACGACGCCCTCATTTTCGAGCACAAAAAGCGTATCCTTTTCAAGGGAAGCAAGAGCTGTTTCGGCGACTGGATAAACGCCCCGTGCCCACCCGATGGTGAGAAGACCTGCTTCCTCTGCGGTATGGATATCCTCATAGATGCGGGAAACGGCAGGGATATCCGCTGCAGTGGCTTTTCTGATCATGTGTTTCTCCAAGATGATTATTTTTGTTCCAATAGCTTTAAAAAAAGGGGCATCAGACGGGAAATGTCACCGCTGGTGTGAAAAACAACAGTTCCCGTTGCTTCAGCGGGAGCGGAAATGCCGTGTCTTTGCAAAACACGTGCCAGTTGAAGAGCAGTCGCTTTGCTGCTGTCGTAAATGGTGGCAGCACCGGAAAAATGCATTGCGGCATAGCGCACGATAGCCTGTTTGATAAACATAAAATGTGTACAACCGAGCACGATGCTGTCTATTGTTTTATTATGCCAAGGGAAAAGGCAGCGGTCAAGGATATCATCATAGCCATTTTCCGTAAAAATGCCCTGCTCAATGCGGTCGACAAGTTCGGGACATGAAACATTGATGATCCGATCCGGATCGGGCATTCGGTTTTGTAAAGAAAGATACCGATCGTGTTTCACGGTTATAGGCGTTGCGAGCATCAGAATTTTACCGTTACCCGGCTGCAGTGCAGCAGGCTTTACGGCAGGTTCAACGCTGATGACCGGAAGAGAAAACTCGCTGCGAATGGTGTTGATACAGGTTGCCGTAGCGGTGTTGCAGGCAATCACAAGGGCTTTGACGCCCTGTGATACAAGAAAACGGAGTGCGGAAAGCGTGAGTGCCGTGATATCATCGGATGAACGAACGCCGTAAGGGGCATTGGCGTTGTCGCCGTAATAAAGAAATGATTCATGGGGGAGAATGCGAACGGCTTCCTTCAGTATGCTGATGCCGCCAAGACCGGAATCGAAAAAGCCGATATAATCACCCATGAAAGAACCTCCTGACAAAAAATTGTGTTGTATTGTATTATATTATGTTGAACGGGATTGAAAAATGGATGAAAAGCATAATTCTCAAAACATTTTCCGAGCAAAAAAGTGCCCAAAACAGGGAAAAAACGAGGGTACGAAAAAAAGCTCAAAAAACTTTCGAAAAAGGTGTTGACAATTCGGGGAGTGTTTGCTAAGATATACAAGCTGTCGCGTGAGACGAACGAAACGAACCGAAGCGAGACGGCGCTGCACCTTGAAAACTATATAGTGCTGAAAGAAGAAGAAGCAAAGAACGCAATGTAATTTGAGGGAGCCTTGGAGTCCGAAAGGGCTCGAGGGTTCTAAGGATAACTTGGAGCCAAGCAAGAAGCAAATGAGCGAGCACGGAAGTGTTCGATCAGGATTTAAACTCAAGAGTTTGATCCTGGCTCAGGACGAACGCTGGCGGCGTGCCTAACACATGCAAGTCGAACGGAGGTACTGAATTTCGGTTTGGTATCTTAGTGGCGCACGGGTGAGTAACGCGTGAATGACCTGACCTTAAGAGGGGGATAACAGCGAGAAATCGGTGCTAATACCGCATAAGACCACACTCCTGCATGGGAGAGGGGTCAAAGGAGAAATCCGCTTAAGGAGGGGTTCGCGTCCCATTAGGTAGTTGGCGGGATAACAGCCCACCAAGCCGACGATGGGTAGCCGAGCTGAGAGGCTGATCGGCCACACTGGAACTGAGACACGGTCCAGACTCCTACGGGAGGCAGCAGTGGGGAATATTGGGCAATGGGCGCAAGCCTGACCCAGCAACGCCGCGTGAGGGAAGAAGGTTTTCGGATTGTAAACCTCTGTCGCAGAAGACGAAGGAAGTGACGGTATTCTGTGAGGAAGCCCCGGCTAACTACGTGCCAGCAGCCGCGGTAATACGTAGGGGGCGAGCGTTGTCCGGAATTACTGGGCGTAAAGGGTGCGTAGGCGGTTTGCTAAGTTGGATGTGAAATACCCGGGCTTAACTTGGGAAGTGCATTCAAAACTGACGAACTAGAGTACAGGAGAGGGAAGCGGAATTCCTAGTGTAGCGGTGAAATGCGTAGATATTAGGAGGAACACCGGTGGCGAAGGCGGCTTTCTGGACTGACACTGACGCTGAGGCACGAAAGCGTGGGGAGCAAACAGGATTAGATACCCTGGTAGTCCACGCTGTAAACGATGAATACTAGGTGTAGGGGGTATGAACTCCCTCTGTGCCGCAGCAAACGCAATAAGTATTCCGCCTGGGGAGTACGGCCGCAAGGTTGAAACTCAAAGGAATTGACGGGGGCCCGCACA
>SVGX01000002.1 GCA_015056105.1 Clostridiales bacterium
ATCGGATGAGACCTACCCAAACCTCTCCGCACCGGCGGCGTTCTCCTTCGCGGCGTCCGCTTATGCCCACAAATACGGCATGTCGGAAAAGGAGATCCGCGAGACCCTCTCCCGCATCTCCTTCAAGAACCACTCCAACGGCGCGCTGACCCCCATGGCCATGTTCCGCAAAGAAGTGCCCATGGCAAAGATCATGAACATGCCCTACATCGCCTATCCCCTTACCATCATGGATTGCTCCGGCGTTTCCGACGGCTGCAGCTGTGCCATCATCATGCGCACGGATATGGCCCGCCGCCACCGCAAGGATCCCATGTATGTCAAGGCGCTGCAGGTGGCTTCCGGTCCGGCCCACAGCGAGCGGCATCAGGATTACGACTTCACCCGCGTCATGGAGACGCGTCACGCTGCGGAAGCCGCCTACCGGGAGGCCGGCATCACCGATCCGCGCAAGCAAATCAGCCTTGCGGAGGTGCATGACTGTTTCACCATCACGGAGCTGCTCATCTATGAAGATCTCGGCTTCAGCAAGGAAGGCGAAGGCTGGAAGGATGTGCTCAACGGTGTCTTTGACCGTGACGGCGCTTTGCCCGTCAACATTGATGGCGGTCTTAAATCCTTCGGCCACCCCATCGGTGCCAGCGGCCTTCGCATGATCTATGAAATGTGGCTGCAGTTCCACGGCAAGGCCGGCAAGCGCCAGCGGGAAAACATGCGCCTCGGCATGACCCACAACATGGGCGGCCGTCCCCACCTTTGCGTGGCCGGCGTTACCATCGTTGGCAGCGAGCTCGGCTGAGCAAGCTTATCCCCATGAACATCGAACAACGCTGGGAAGAGCATTGCCCGGTGGCCGGAAAGGCGGTCCTGCTTCGGGAGCTGACCGCTTCCGGCTGCGGCGGCAGCTGTCAGGTGGATACACAGACTCTGGAGCGCAGCTGCGAACTCCAGATGAACTGCCCCCGCGGCGCCGGATGCCTGCTCTTTGATCTTGACAACTATGCTTGAACGGGAGGAAAGAAAAATGGCACAGGAGACCCTTACCCATGTGGGCATTGCAAGCGCGGACGCGCAGGCCACCATCGCCTTTTTTACCAAGTATTTCGGCGCAGAGGAGACCATGACCAAGGCCTTCCCCACGCAGATATCCCATATGCTCCACTTTGCGGCGGGCGGCCTTGAGATCATGGAAGCCACCGATCCGGAGGGCACCGTGGGCAAATACCTGCAGAAGCGGGGCCCGGGCCTGCACCATATCTCCTTTGATGTAAAGGATATCACCGCGCTGATCGGGCAGCTTGAAAGCGACGGCATCCGCGTGATCGCAAAGCGGCTCGATGACCCTGCGCAGCGCAAGGTGGCCTTTGTGGATCCCCGCTGCACCGGCGGCATCCTGATCGAACTTGTGGAATAAACAAAGAAAACAGGCGCCGCAGCGGCGGCGCCTGTCCGGTCTCTCCTCTTACCCGGGCCGGATCGGCGGGAGATTTGTTTGGGAGTGCAGTCTCCTGCCGGTCTCGGGCTTTTTTTCGTTTTTTATTTCATAAAGGACCTGACATATGCCATGGCAATATCCAGCATGGGGCCCTGCAGGTCGCTGCTGGTGGCATTTTTGAAGAAAAGGCCGTCAAGTGTCACCCCGCGGATGATAGCGGAGACGCGGCCGGCGATCTTCTCCGAAGGAGCATCCTCCCTAATGATGCCATCCTCCTTTGCTTCTTCAATGGCTTCAACGATGATGGCAATGATGGCGCTGTTATCCTGTGTTTTAAAGTACCGCTCCGGGTAGAGCATGATGTTGATGTAGTGCTGCTTCAGCTCCTCTTTGTTGTAAACATTGATGCGAAGATCCGCCACGCGGCGAATGAACTCTTCCAGCTTTTCGAGGCCTCTGAGCCCCAAAAGGTATTCCTCCCGGATTCGCATATGCAAACCGTTCGTATTTTCAATGAAGGATTCCGTCAACACATCCGCTTTGGAAGTAAAGTAATTATAAAAGAGGCCCATTGAAACATTGGCACGTTTGCTGATATCCTCAATGCGCACGTTTTCAAAACCCTTTTCATGGATCAGCTCGGTCGCCGCGCCGTAGATCCGTTTTTTCGTTTCGTTAGCCTGCTGTTTTCGCTTGTTTGGCGAATTCATTTCCATATCGGCTCACTCCTTAGTAATAAAAAGCTGTAGTTTGCAAACAAAAAGCTTGCCTTTCTCATTTGTATCAATAGGATAACCGAATCGGGAATGAAAATCAAGCAATGCTTCGTTGAATCATTCATTGAATCGTTCATTGAATGATAAACTTTAAGTATAACATTATAATAATACATTGTCAACATTTTTGTTGACAAGTTTTGCTCATTATGATAACCTACAACTACAAATTCAGCATTTCTTTATTTTGAACCACAAAATTGTATTGCAGTAAACAAATTCAATACAACTATGCAGGCGGTGGACTTCCTCCGCTTAATGAATATTATGGAGGTTTATACAAATGAGCATGGGCACAATCACATTGGAAGGAAAAATAGCCATCATCACCGGCGCGGGCATGGGCTTGGGCTATGCGGAAGCGCAGAAATTCCTTGAGCTCGGCGCGAAGGTCGCAGTATGCGATGTATCCGAAGATGCGCTGAACAAGGCGGTGGAACAGCTTTCTGCTTACGGCGAAGTAACCGGCTACAAATGCAATGTTGCCAGCAAGGAAGAAGTGGAAGCCATGGTGAAAGCCGTTGCGGAAAACTATGGCCGCATCGATATTCTTGTCAACAACGCCGGTATCGTCCGTGATGCACAGTTCTATAAGATGACCGATGACCAGTGGCATGCGGTGATCGACGTCAACCTGAACGGCACTTACTATTGCGCCAAGGCCGTCATTCCTTATATGATGGAACAGAAATACGGCAAAATCCTCAACACTTCTTCCATATCCGCACTCAACGGCAACTTTGGCCAGTCCAACTATGCAGCAAGCAAAAACGCCATCATCGGCATGACCCGCGTCATGGGCAAAGAGCTCGGCAAGTACAACATCAACGTCAATGCCATCCTTCCCGGCTCCATCGATACCCCCATGGCAAAGGCCATGCGCCCCGAATTCCAGGAAATGCGTATCAAGCAGACGGCGCTTCGCCGCCTTGGCGACCCGGAAGATCTCGCCAATGCCGCCGCATTCCTCTGCTCCGAATGGGCAAGGCACATCACCGCCCAGACCCTCACCGTTGACGCAGGCAGAAGCTAAACCATCATGGCAAAGGAAGGGGGCAGTCTTATGAGCCAATACACCGAAAACGGCACCGCGAAAGGCGCGCTGAGCAACCTTACCATATTGGATCTGACCCGCGTTCTGAGCGGCCCCTTCTGCACCATGATGATGGCGGATATGGGCGCGCGGGTCGTCAAGATCGAAGCGCCCGGCACCGGCGATGATACCCGCGCCTTCGCCCCGATGCGCAACGATTCCAGCGTTTATTTCGCAAATCTGAACCGCAACAAGCGCAGCATGACGCTGAACCTCAAAAACCCGGAGGGCAAGCGCATCTTCCTTGAAATGGTCAAAAAAGCCGACGTGGTGGTGGAAAACTTCCGCCCCGGCGTCATGAAAAAGCTCGGCCTTGATTATGAGACCCTGCGGGAGATCAACGATCAGATCGTTTTCGCATCCGTTTCCGGCTTCGGCCAGTATGGTCCTTATTCCCAGCGCCCCGGCTACGATATCCTCTCGCAGGCCATGGGCGGCATGATGAGCATCAACGGCCAGCCCGACGATCCCCCCACCCGCGTGGGCGCAGCCATGGGCGATATCCTCAGCGGCATGGCGGTATGCATCGGCATTCTTTCTGCCATCAATGCCCGCAGCGTCATCGGCCATGGTCAGCAGATCGATGTATCGCTGGTGGATACCATTTCCTTCTCCATCTTTGCAGAGGTGCTGCGCTACTTCGAGACCGGAAAGGTCCCGGAGCGCATGGGCAACCGCTATGCGGCGCTGGCGCCCTATGAAGCCTTTGCCGCTTCCGACGGCGATTTCATCATCGCCTGCGGCAACCAGAAGCTTTACGAGACCCTCTGCAACAAGATCCTCAAAAAGCCGGAGCTCATTACCGATGAGCGCTTCTGCACCACGCCCATCCGCGCGGCCCATTATCAAGAGATCCGCCCCTATGTGGAGGAGTGGAGCCGCACCGTCACCGTGGAAGAAGGCGTGAACGCGCTCCTTGCGGTGGGCATCCCCGCAGGCCCCATCAACGATGCTTCCATGCTCACGAAGGATCCCCACATTGCCGAGGTCCGCGAAATGTACCTCCCGCACCACCATCCCGTTGTGGGCGATATGACCATCATCGGCAATCCCATCAAAATGTATGACACCAAGCCCAGCGTGCGCACACCTGCGCCTCTGCTCGGCCAGCACACGGAAGAACTGCTCAAGGAGCTTCTCAACCTGAACGATGAGGAGATCCGCGCACTTTCCGAAAACGGTGCGCTGTAAAAGCGCAAACAAGGAGTAAACCATGCAGCAAAGAGAAGTTGTTGTCACCCATGCGGTGCGCACAGCCATCGGCGGCATCAACGGTTCCCTGAAGAACTATGGGCCGGAGCAGCTTGCCGCCATCGTGCTCAAAGCCATTGTGGAGCGTTCCGGGATCGATCCTGCTCAGGTGGATTCGGTCATGATGGGCCAGACGAAGCCCAGCACCCGCCCTATGAACGTTGCCCGTTACGGCTGGCTCCTGCCGGGGCTGCCGGAATCCGTTCCCTGTTTTTCCTCTTACCGCGCCTGCTGTACCGGCATCCAGCCCGTGTTTGATGCGGCGCAGATGATCGCCTGCGGCGATGCGGATATCGTGATCGCCGGCGGTGTGGAAAACATGAGTCAGAGCGTTTACAGCCTGCGCGGCGCGCGCTACGGCGTGGGGAACAAGGACGCCGTGTTCTACGACGCTCTCAGTGAAAACAGCACCAACAACGTCCCCAAGGAAGTTTACGGCAATTTTTCCCTTGGACTTGTGGCGGAACACATTGCCGATACTTACCATGTGACCCGGGAAGAGCAGGATGCTCTTGCCTGTGAAAGCCACAAACGCGCTTTCCACGCCATCCGCAGCGGTTTCTTCCGGGAGCAGATCGTGCCCGTGGGGGATTTCGATACGGATGAATACCCCAGGGAGACCTCCATGGAGGCTCTTGCCAAGCTCAAGCCCAGCTTCAAGGCCGGCGGCAGCGTTACGGCGGGCAATTCCTCCGGCAGAAACGATGCCGGATCCTGTGTGATGCTGATGAGCGCAGAAAAGGCAAGGGAGCTTGGCATCAAGCCGGAGCTTCGTTTCCTTTCCGCATCCGCAGTGGCACTTGATCCTCACATTTTGCTGATGGGTCCCGTGAAGGCGGTGCCCGAAGCGCTGGAGCGGGCAAACCTGAAGCTCAGCGACATCGGTCTTTTCGAAGTCAACGAAGCCTTCGCATCCTCCACCATCGCCACCATGCGGGAGCTTGCCAAGACAGACCCCGCAGAAACATACGATTCCCTGATGGAGCGCACCAACATCGGCGGCAGCGGCATCTCCCTTGGTCACCCGCCGGGAGCTACCGGCTGCATGATGCTCACAAGATTGCTTTATGATATGAAGCGACTCGGCATCCGCTACGGCGTGCAGACCATGTGCGTTGGCGGCGGCCACGGCTTCGCTTCCGTCTGGGAACGCATCTAAAGGAGAAACGGCATGAAAGGTAACTGTGTCATCGTCGATTTTGTCCGCACCCCTATGTGCGCGATGGGCGGCGCGCTGAAACAGCGCACATCCCAGCAGATCGCCAAGGATGCCATGCTGGCGATCATGAACCGGACAGGTCTGAAAACAGAAGATCTTGACCATGTGATCTGCGGCCACGCACATATGGATACCAACCCCTACAACCTTGCCCGCACCGCCTGGCTCCTGACGGAGCTTGACGTCAATACCCCGGGCTACACTGTACACGCCTGCGGCGCCTCCGGCCTGTTGGCGCTGCAGAAAGCCTATTACCTATTCCAAACCGGGAACGACCTTACTGCCATCGTCGGCGGTGCTGAAAGCTACTCCACCGCCCCCTTCATCCTGCGGGATGCCCGCTACCTGGTGGATCTTGATGCATCCCCGGTGGTGGACAGCATTCGGGAAGGTGAGCGCTGGACACAGCCCGAACCCCTTGATCCCCGGGTGCTGGCAAAACAACTGGCAGAAAAGCGCGGCTACAGCGAAGCGCAGATCTTAGAAGAGATCGCCGCAGAAAAGAGCCGCATGGATGCCGTGGTCTGGGAAGCGCATATTGCGCCCGTCAGCTGGGAAGAACGAAAAAAGGGCACCGTCAGTATCGCTTCCGATGCCCCCGCAAACAGCGCTGCGACCCTTGCGGCCTACAGCGACGGCGCCGCTATGATGCTCTGTTGCGAAGAAGAGCGGGCAAAGCAGCTTGGCTTCAAGCCCAAAGCCCGCATCCTCGGTTTTGCATCCGCTGCTACCGCGCCGGATAACCGTACGGAAGGTGCCGTTCTTGCAGCAAAGAAGCTGATGAAGCGCTTTGACTCCATTCCCGTCTCCGATATCGGCAGCGTGGAGATCATTGCAGACGGCTCCGTTACCACCCTCGCCATCACGGATGACCTTGCGGCAATGGGCTTTGACAGGAACTCCGTCAATCCCCTTGGCGGCTGCCTTGCCTACGGCGTCAATGAAGGCGCAGACGGTGTAATCGCTGCGGAACGCTCCATCCTGCACCTTGCCCGCACCGGCAGCAAATACGGCCTTGTCACCGCTGCCACTTCCGGCGGCCAAGGCATGGCAATGCTCATCGAAGTGATCTGATGTCACTTCCCCCCTCTCTGAGCTGACCCGCTGCAGTGACTCTGTTCAGCGGTTTGGTTAAAAAAAAGAAAAAGGAGAACAGACAATGAAACGACTTCTTGCATTACTGCTCGCCCTCCTCATGGTAGCATGCGTATTCTCCGCATGCGGTAAGACGGATGAACCCGTCGCCGACGAGCCGGAAACCAGCACTGCACCCGAAGCCAGCTCCGGCCCCGCAGTTGAACCGCCCGTCAACGAAGCCCCCGAAACGATTGTGGAGGACAACGACCGTGTTCTGCAGTTGGCAGTCAACACCGAATGGAAGCCCATGGATCCCAACGAGACCAACGCCATCATCTCCAAGAACGTTTGGTATCAGGTTTATGAAGGCCTCTTCTATTACGATCATGCAGCCGGTGAAGTTGTTCCCCGCGTTGCCGAATCCTACGAAGTTTCCCCCGACGGTCTGACCTGGACCTTCAAGCTCCGCGACAACGTCTACTTCCACAACGGCGATGTTGTCACCGTGGATGACGTTGTATACTCCTACGAGCGCGCGATGCAGGGTTCTCCCTACAAAAACCACACCGCCGCAATCAAGAGCGTTTCTGCCCCCGATGACAAGACCTTCGTCGTTGAGCTGAACTACGCTTACTCCCCCTTCCAGACCTACATTCCCGAGATCTGGATCCTCAGCGAAAAGTTCGTGACCGAGCACAACAACGACCTTAGCGATGCCATGTGCGGCACCGGCCCCTACATGCCCGTCAGCATCGACCGCTCCATCGCCATCGAAGTGACCGCTTTTGATAAGTACTATGGCGAAGCGCCCAAGATCAAGCACATCAAGTGGAACGTGCTCACCGACTCCGCTGCCGCCGCCATGGCGCTCCAGTCCGGCGACCTCGACTTCCTCGACATCAGCTGGTCCCAGGTTCCCACCATGCAAGCCGACCCGAACCTCAACGTCACCAACATCCCCACCTATCACACCGCTTACATGTCCTTCAACTGCCAGAGCGAGCTCTACAGCGATGTCCGCGTACGCCAGGCACTTGCCATGCTCATCGATGTTGAAGAAATTGGCCTTGTCGCCTTCGAAGGCTATTGCGACAGCGATCCCCTCGTAATGCACCCCGGCCTCATCGGTATGCCCGATGCGGAAGACCTTGATGCCGTTTCCTTCAAGAAGGATCCCGAAAAGGCCCTTGCCCTGCTCGCCGAAGCCGGTTACGACACCAGCAAGGAAATGCACATGGGCTCTATCATCACCTATCCCGAAAACCACTACCTCTTCAAGCCCGCGCAGGTCATCCAGGCCCAGCTTGCCGAGTACAACGTGATCGTGGAGCTTGAGCCCCTCGAAGCTTCCGCCTGGTCTGCCAGGTACTATGCCGGCGAATATGATCTCGGCGTTCTCGGCGGCTCCTACGGCACCGACATCACCGGTTACGGCAGCGTCCACGGCTCCACCAGCATGGGTAAGAGCGGCGGCAACGGCACCTTCAACTACAACGAGAAGATCGACGAGCTCTTCACCAAGAGCGGTCAGGAGCAGGATCTTGAAAAGCGTAAGGCCATCGGCCTTGAGCTGCTGCAGGAGCTCTATAACAGCTGCCCGCAGATCGGCGTAGGCCATAAGTACAACATGGCTGCCTACACCAAAGATCTTAATGCCTTCATCCGTCTTGATTATCAGATCATCGCCGAATGGTCCTGGGCCGCATAAGCACCGTTTCCCTTTGACACTTTGAACTCTAAGAACCCTTTAAACCTTTTTCAAACAGAAAGGCTTTAAACTATGTGGAAATACATACTCAGACGAATTTTCTTAATGATTCCGGTACTGCTTGCCATATCATTTGTGATTTTCAGTCTGATGACACTCTCGCCCGGCGATCCGGGCAGCGCGATCCTGGGGGCCTCCGCTGAGCCGGAGGCCATCCAGGCTTTCAACGAAAGTGTTGGCTATTACGATCCCTTCTTTGTGCGCTACGGTAACTACCTGAAAAACCTGATCTTCAAATTTGATCTCGGTATTTCCTGGGCTACGAAAAACAGCCTTGCCGCAGAGATCGCCAACCGTTTCCCCATCACTTTCCAGATCGCCGTTTATTCCATGGTGGTTGCGATCATCGTGGGTATCCCGCTCGGAGTGTTGTCCGCTGTCAAGCAGTATTCCATGCTGGACCATATCTGCCGCGTTATGGCCATTGCCCTTGCCTCTGTTCCCTTCTTCTGGCTTGGCCTGATGATGATCTATTGGTTCTCATTAAAGCTGCATCTGCTTCCCGCATTCGGCGCCACCTCCTTTGCCTGCTATGTGCTGCCCTGCGTTGCACTCGGCCTGCACTATGCCGGTAGGGAGCTTCGCATGACCCGTTCCTGCATGTTGGAAAATCTCAGGCAGGACTTCATCCGTACCGCCCGTGCAAAGGGTGTCAAGGAGGAGCGTGTGATCCTGCACCATGCGCTGCGCAACTCCCTTCTCCCCATCCTGACCACCATCGGCTCCCATTTCGGTATGCTTCTTGGCGGCGCGATCGTAACGGAAAGCCTCTTCTCCATGCCCGGCATCGGCTATTATCTTCTGACCAGTATCCGCTCCAAGGATACTCCCGCCACCATGGCTGTCGCGATGGTCATGGCGCTGTCCTTCTCGGTGGTCATGCTGGTTGTGGACATTTTGTATGCACAGATCGACCCGCGTATCAAGGCGCGGTTCTCCAAGTAGAGAGGAACGCCTATGAGTAAGAATATGAACAACAAAAAGAAAAAAGAGAGCCAGATAAAGGGCATTTGGCACCGCTTCAAAAAGAATAAATCCGCTTTAGTGGCGTTTTACCTGCTGATCTTCGTAGCACTGGTGGCCATTTTCGCCAGTGTTATCGTGGATCCGGAGCTTGTGACTAAGCAGGTCATCAGGGAGCGCCTGCAGAGTCCCTCTCTGCAGCATCTCTTCGGCACGGACGGCTACGGCCGCGACATGTTCGCCCGCATCGTGCATGCAGCGAAATATTCCCTTTCCATCGGCATCATTTCCGCATGCTTTTCGCTGATCGCCGGCGCGCTGATCGGCGCGTGTGCCTCCCTTTACGGCGGCTTTGTGGATAACGTGCTCATGCGCGCCATCGACGTGCTTGCATCCATCCCGGGCACACTTCTTGCCCTTGTTATCGTGGCCTCCCTTGGCGCCAACATGATCAACCTGCTTGTTGCCATCAGCATTTCAGGCATTCCCGTTTTTGCAAGGCTTGCCCGCTCCTCCATGCTTGGCGTCATCGATTCGGACTATGTTGTGGCAGCAAGAATCTACGGCACTTCCGATATGCGCCTTATGGTAAAGCATATCCTGCCCAATGCCCTCGGTCCCCTGATCGTGCAGACCACCATGACCGTTTCCGGCAACATCCTTACCGCAGCTTCCCTTTCCTTCATCGGCCTCGGCATCCAGCCTCCGGAGCCCGAATGGGGCAGCCTGCTCAATGCCGGCAAGGAGTTCATGCAGGAGCACATCTACCTCCTGGTCATCCCGGGCGTTGCACTTCTTGTTACCGCGCTTGCCGTTAACCTTGTGGGCGACGGTCTCCGAGATGCCCTTGACCCCAGGCTGAAGTCTTAAAGGGGGAAGCTAATATGAGTGAACAGATTTTAAACGTAAAAGGCCTTGAAACCGTTTACAAAACGGATAAAGAAACCGTCCGTGCCGTCAACAGCATCTCCTTCACCCTTGACAAAGGTGAAACCCTCGGTATCGTTGGCGAGACCGGCTCCGGCAAAACCACTACTGCACTTTCCATCCTGCGCCTTCTTCCCTCCATCAGCGGCAGGATCCTGAACGGCAGCATCGAATTCGACGGCGAAGACCTTCTCAAACTGCCCGAAAAGCAGATGCGCAAGGTGCGCGGCAAGCGCATCTCCATGATCTTCCAGGATCCCATGACCTCCCTGAACCCGCTTGATACCGTGGAAGAGCAGCTGCGCGAAGCGCTGAGCGTCCACGCGGAATCCAGCGGCCTCAGCAAGGCCGATATCGAAGCGCGCATCGATGAAGTTCTGACCCTCGTGGGCATCGTCCCCGAGCGCAAGAGCGAATACCCGCATCAGTTTTCCGGCGGCATGAAGCAGCGCGTGGTCATCGCCATGGCCCTTGCATGCAACCCGGAACTGATCATTGCAGATGAACCTACCACCGCCCTTGATGTGACCATTCAGGCGCAGGTGCTTGCCATGATCAACGAGCTTAAGGATAAGCTCAACACCGCCATGATCATGATCACCCATGACCTTGGCATCGTGGCGGAGACCTGCGACAAGGTCGCCATCATGTATGCGGGCGAATTCATTGAATCGGGCACCGTGGAAGAGATCATCGAAAGCGAATATCACCATCCCTACACCATCGGCCTTTTCGGCTCCATCCCAAGCCTTACCGGCAACGAAACACGTCTTTCGCCGATCCTTGGCCTGATGCCCGACCCGACCGACCTGCCCCAGGGCTGCTTCTTCTCGCCCAGGTGCAAGCACTGCACCGAGCGCTGCAAAACGGAGCACCCGCCGGAGTATTGGAACGGCACGCATAAAATTCAGTGCTTCCTTTTCGAAGGAAAGGAAAACTGGGAAAAGAAGGGGGAATAAAAGATGAGCAACCAGCCGCATCTTCAGATCGAAGGACTTGATAAGTTCTTTAACGTCCCAAGGGCGTGCTCAAGGCAGTCAACAACGTCAGCTTCAGCGTTGAGAGGGGCAGGACCATCGGCGTTGTCGGTGAATCCGGCTGCGGTAAATCCACGCTGGGCAAGACCATCCTGCGTATCCACCAGCCCACCGCCGGCAAGATCCTTCTCAACGGCGAAGACATCATGCAGATGACCAAACAGCAGCAGAAGAGCTACTACCAGAAAATGCAGATGATCTTCCAGGATCCCAACGCCTGCATCAACCCCCGCATGTCAGTAGCAGACGTGATCGGCGACCCGCTTAAAGTCAACAAGCTAACCTCCAGCAAAGCGGAACTTGAAGCCAAGGTGGATGACCTGATGGAGACCGTGGGTCTTGCGCAAAGGCTTTACGGCGCCTATCCCCACGAGCTGGATGGCGGCCGTCTGCAGCGTGTTGGCATCGCCCGCGCGCTGGCGCTGAACCCGGAATTCATCGTTTGTGACGAGCCGGTTTCCGCCCTTGACGTTTCCATTCAGGCCCAGATACTCAACCTTCTGATGGATCTGCAGGACGAAAAGAAACTCACCTATCTTTTCATCACCCACGACCTGAGCGTTGTGCGCCACATTTCCAACACCATCATGGTCATGTACCTTGGTCACTGTGTCGAAATGGCGCCCACCAAGGAGCTGTTTGAAAACCCGCAGCATCCCTATACCAAGGCATTGCTTGCAGCCATCCCCAAGATCGACCTTGCCTTCCGCAAGAGCGGCAAGAAGCGCCAGCTGATCCAGGGCGAGCTTGTCAGCCCCATCAACCCGAAGCCCGGCTGCCCCTTCGCTGCCCGATGCGATTATGTAACGGATCAATGCATAGGTGAAGACCTTGAATTGAAGGACCTTGGCAACAACCACTGTGTGGCATGCCGCTTGTTTGAATAAAAGGAGGATCGCCGGAATGAAGATCATCGTTGGAAAAATCGGCCATGAAGCCAACACTTTTGCAGATGGCTGTGCGGATTTTGCAAAATGGAGCAGCAACGGGTACCATGCCGACGCTGCGCTGCTTAAGCACTTTACAGAAGTGAACAAGCTTGATTATCTTTCCGGCATGATCAGCGTAGCGCGCGCGGCGGGGGCTGAAGTGATCCCCACCGTTGCGCTGCTCAACGCTGCGCCGCTTATTGCAAAGGACGCCTACGAATATGTGCTTGGCGATCTTTTGGACAGGATCCGCGCCAACTGTCGGGATGTGGACGGCATTTGCCTTGCGCTCCACGGCGCCGGCTGCGCCGAGGGCGTGGACGATATGGAAGCGGATATCCTGCAGAAAGTAAGGGAGATCGTGGGCGATGATATGCCCATCACCATTACCCTTGACCTCCACGCCAACATGTCGGATGACATGGTGCGCCTTGCAAACGGCATCTTTCCTTTGAAGCAATACCCCCATATCGACAGGATCGAAGCTGCCACCCTTGCGATGGAATCGCTGATCGCCATGATCGAAAAGCGCAAAAACCTCTATATGCGCCTGATCAAAATGCCGCTGCTCATCTCCCCCGCAACGGGAAACACCATGACCATGCCCATGAAGAGCTTCATGGAATATGTAAAAGGCTATGTGGCGGATACCGGCATTTTGGATGCCAGCCTGCTCCACGGCTTCCCTTATGCGGACAGGTCCATTGCCGGTGCCAGCATCCTGACGGTCTCCGACAAATGTCAGGAGGAAGCAGACAATGCAGCAGAAGAGCTTGCGCAAAGCGTCTGGAACAGGCGTGAAGAGCTTCTTCCCCATGTGATCAGCGCCAAACAGGGTGTGGATCTTGCCCTTCAGGACCTTGAAGGCACCGCATCCGGCTATGTTGTGCTGGCCGACAGCTCCGACAATCCCGGCGGCGGTGCCCCCGGCGACAACACGCTGCTTTTGAAGGAGCTTCTTGACCGGGATATCCCCGGCAGCATCATGGGTTACATTGCGGATGGCGAAACCACCGCCCTTGCCCATGCAGCCGGCGTTGGCGGCCGCATCAGCGGCATGCTCGGCGGCAAAACCTCCTCCCTCTCCGGACAGCCCATCCCCTTTAAGGATGCCTATGTATGCGCCCTTTCCGACGGCAATGTGGTTTACAACACCAACGTTGTCAGCGGCAAAGGCTGCTACGGTAAGTCCGCCAGGATCCGTATCGGCAATGTGGAGGTCGTTGTTGCAGAAAAATTGACCCAGCAGACCTTCGACAACACGCCCTTCCTGATGGTAGGTGCGGATATTGACCATTACCGCATCGTAAGCGTCAAATCCTCCAACCATTTTAGAGCCTGGTTTGCGGGCCGCGCAAAATCCATCTATGTTGTCAGCACGCCCGGCGTGCACACGGCAGATCTTGCTTCGCTCCCGTACAAGCAGATCTCCCGCCCCATCTATCCGCTGGATTTGGATATCGTTTGGAATGTTCCTCGAAAGGATTGACACATGAGCGATTTGATCAACGGATTTTATGAGAAGCTTTCTGCCGTCTATCAGGGCGGCGGTGAAAAAGCCGTTGCAGCACAGCATGGCAAGGGTAAATACACCGCAAGGGAACGTTTGGGCCTCCTGTTTGATCCCGGCACCTTTGTTGAGCTCGATACCTTTGCCAAGCACCGCTGCACAGATTTCGGCATGGAAACCAAAGCCGCTCCCGGCGACGGCGTCATCACGGGCTTTGGCAAGGTCAACGGCCGCCTGACTTACGCCTATGCACAGGATTTCACCGTGCTCGGCGGTTCCCTCGGCGAAACCCATGCCGCCAAGATCGTAAAAGTGCAGGATTATGCCCTTAAGAACAGGGCCCCCATCGTCGGCCTGATGGACAGCGGCGGTGCCCGCATTCAGGAAGGTGTCAACGCCCTGGTGGGCTTTGGCGACATCTTCTACCGCAACACCATTTCCTCCGGCGTGATCCCGCAGATCTCCGCCATCATGGGCCCCTGCGCCGGCGGTGCGGTCTATTCCCCCGCCATTGCAGACTTCATCATGATGGTGGACAACACATCCCACATGTTTATTACCGGCCCGGATGTCATCAAATCCGTCACCGGCGAGAATATCACCTTTGAAGCACTGGGCGGAACATCGGCCCACTGCAATGTCAGCGGCGTTTCCCATTTCCGCAGCCCGGATGAAAGGCAGTGCATCGAGAAGATCAAGGAACTGCTGGCATTCCTGCCCCAGAGCAACAGCGTTTCCGTTCCCGATGCGGATTTCGGCGACGCAGCGGAGCGGGTCGCGCCTGAGCTGAACAGCATCATTCCCGACACTGCCCGCCGTGCATACGATATGTATGATGTGATCCGTCCCATCGTGGATAACGGCTACTTCCTTGAAGTGCACGAGGGTTTTGCCCGAAACATGATCACCTGTTTTGCCCGCATCATGGGCAAAACCGTAGGCATCATCGCCAACCAGCCCAAGGTGATGGCAGGCTGCATCGATGTCAATGCTTCCGATAAGGCGGCAAGGTTCATCCGTACCTGCGATGCCTTCAACATCCCCGTTGTGAACTTCGTGGATGTGCCCGGCTTCCTGCCCGGCACCAGCCAGGAGCATCAGGGCATCATCCGCCACGGCGCAAAGCTGCTGTTCGCCTACAGCGAAGCCACCGTGCCGAAGGTGACCATCGTGACACGCAAAGCCTACGGCGGCGCCTATGTAGCTATGTGCTGTAGAAGCCTTGGCGCAGATATGGTTTACGCCTGGCCCAGCGCAGAGATCGCCGTAATGGGTGCGGAAGGCGCAGCCAACATCGTATTCAAAAAGGAGATCGCCGCCGCAGAGGATGCGCAGGCCAAGCGCCTTGAAAAAGTGGAAGAATACAAGGCCCGGTTCTCCGGCCCCTATCCCGCCGCGGAGCGCGGCTACATCGATGAAGTCATCGAACCCGCACGCACCCGTAGTTATATCTCCATCGCACTGGAGGCAGGCAAAGAAAAGCAGCAATCTCTCCCCGCGAAAAAGCACGGAAACATTCCGCTGTAATGCTTCTTTCATACTGTTCTCTCTAGACCCAAATGCGAAAGCCCCGGGGTATTGGCCTCCCCGGGGCTTTCGCACATCTTTTCTTGCATCAAAAATCGATTTCCGTTACAATAAAGCATCATTCCTTTTATTCTTCCTTATGAAAGTGAGAACCTTATGAAAAACGAAAACACAAAAAAAGAATTGCTGCGCACGCTGAAATTCGTGCTGTTCTCCGCCAGCGCAGGCATCATTCAGGTGGCAAGCTTCACCCTGTTTGAGGAGCTTCTGCACCTTGAGCACTGGCTTTCCTACCTTGTGTCGCTGGTGCTTTCCGTGCTGTGGAACTTCACGCTGAACCGGAAATTCACCTTCTGTTCCGCCGGCAACATCCCCGTTGCCATGGCAAAAACCGCCCTTTTCTATCTGGTGTTCACGCCTCTTTCCACCTGGTGGACCGCAGCGCTGACATCCCCCTCCGTAGGCTGGAACGAATATCTTGTGCTGGCGCTGACCATGGCATCCAACTTTATTCTTGAATACCTTTATCAGCGTTTCTTTGTGTTCGGCAAAAGCATCGATACAGCAAAAAAGAAATAAACAGCATAAAAAAGAGCGGTTTTCACCGCTCTTTTTTCATATTATATAATATTTAATTTTTTGTTATCCGAGCAGCACATCGGAAACAAGCATCAGACAAAAGCCCGCAAGCAGAGCATAGGTAGCATAGCGCTGCGCGCCGTGGGCATGGGTCTCCGGGATCATCTCATCGCTGATGACGTAAAGCATGGTGCCGCCGGCAAAGGCAAGGGCAAAGGGCAATACGGCCGATGCTACCGACACCACAAAGTAGCCGAGCAGCGTGCCCACCACTTCAACAAGCCCCGTTGCCAAAGCGCAGAGGAATGTCTTTTTGAGCGGGATACCCGCGGCCAGCATAGGCGCGATGATCACCATGCCTTCCGGAATGTTCTGCAGGGCGATGCCGCCCGCAATCAGCAGCGCCTCCGCCGTGTTGCCGCTGCCGAAGCCGACGCCCGCGGCGATGCCTTCCGGGAAATTGTGGATGGCGATGGCCATCACAAACAGCAGCACCTTTCCGGTGCGGCCGGCATCCGGGTGCGGCTCTTCCTGGCCGCTGCCCAGAATGTTATGCAGGTGCGGCACCAGACGGTCGATCACATTGAGGGAAAGCGCGCCGGCAAAGATGCCCGCCACCGTGATGAGGATACCGAATTTCCCTCCGTATTCAACGGAAGGAAGGATGAGCCCCAGCACCGCTGCCGCCAGCATCACGCCTGCAGCGAATGCAAGCACGGTATCGCTGAATTGATGCGTCGTTTTTTTGAAGATCACGCCCAGCAGAGCGCCGATGGCTGTTGCTCCGCCCACACCCAGAGCTGTCAATAGTACCATTCCCATAAGGTTGCTGTTCCTTCCATTCTATAAAATGAAAACCGGTCCTTTTACCGCTTTATATATAGTATAGCAGAAAGGCGGTTTTACCGAAAGACCATCTCTATTCCCCTTTCCCTCCGCTGTTTTCTATGCCGCTCCTCTTTACAAAAATGCAATTCAGGTTTTTTCATTTATTTCATTCTGTTTATGCATCACAAATTGGCTCTCTATCATTCTATTGTTTATTTACTGCGGCTTGTTCAACTATCATCAATCGAATTTGCGTTTTTTTGCTGAATTTTATATGTAAACCTATAATTAATGCCAATTTTAATACAAATTGTCGCTTGCGGTATGTCGATCACACTTGTATAATAATCTCACAGTGCATAATTGCATATTTTTATGGGAACTCCGGTGTTTTATTATTATTTGTAATACTTAGCATGTCACTACGTATTTTTGCGTATACAGCAGCAACTGTTTGCAGTATTTCATCACATATTATCCCGCTGTACCACCAAGGAGCGCTCATTATCCGTTCAGCAGAGACAAACATTTGTTTTTGTTTTTGAATAAAAACGTTATTACATTCCAATCTTGCCATGCAATTTTAGGATGCAAAAATATCATTTTGCTTTTCGACAAAATCCCTTTACCGAAAGGGCAAAAAAGAATACAATGGTCATCGTGTCTGAATTCGCTATGACCTGCCCCCGGTGAAACAGCCCCCGGGCGGGATCATATAAACCCATCAAGGGAAGGAGAATGAAGAAGAAGTGAGTTTACGGTATCTCTCAAAACGACTCATGTATACGCTGTTCGTATTTCTGTTTGTCGTTACCTTTAACTTCGTGCTGTTCCGCATGATGCCCGGCGACCCGGTGGCTATGCTTTCAAAGGAAGTGGTTTCGGACCCGGAAGCCCGTGCCGCGATGGAAAAGCTGTATGGCCTCGATAAGCCCCTGCCGATCCAGTTCCTCAACTACCTCAAGTCCATGATCACCTTCGATTTTGGTCAGTCTTTCCAGTATCGCGAGGATGTTTGGACCGTTCTGAAGGATAAGATCGCCAACACGCTGATCCTTGGCGCGGCATCGGTTCCGCTCAGCATCATCATAGGCGTTGTGGGCGGCATTATCGCCGGCGCGAACCACGGCAAAAAAACCGATATCGGCATTACCTCCTTTACGATGCTGGTATACGCGGTGCCGAGTTTCTGGCTGGCGATGATCTTCCTGCTCATCTTCGGCGTCAAGCTTGGGTGGGCGCCCTTCAATGGCATGTTGACGGCGGGTGTGCAGTATGAATCGGTCAACTGGGCATACCTCAAAGACCTGTTCCGTCACCTTGCCCTTCCCGCCATTTCCTATGCGCTTGCCTGCTTCGGCAGCTATCTGATGATCATGCGCGGCAGCATCGTGGATATCTACGGTGAGGATTTCGTTTTGACCGCCCGCGCAAAGGGCCTCAGCGAGCGCCAGGTGCGCAACCGTCACATCGTGCCCAACGCCATGCTGCCCACCACCAACATGATCGTGATGAGCCTTGCCTTCATCATCACCGGTGCCTTCTCCATCGAAGTGCTCTTCACCTGGCCGGGCATGGGCCGCGTTATGGTGGACTCCGTTATGCGCCGGGATTACCCCATGCTGCAGGCTTCCAACTATATCATCGCGCTGATGGTCATTATCGCCAACTTCGTACTTGATATTCTTTACACCTACATCGACCCGCGCGTCAGGGTTGAGTAAGGAGGCGTACGCTCATGGAAAACATCAACAATACCACCAATATCCCTGAAGCGCAGCAGCCTTCCCCGGAGCTTCTTGAACAGCTCAAACAGCGCGAAAAGGAGCTCCGCGCCCGCAAGCGCAAAATGAACATGAAGCTGTTTTTCGGCAACAAACGCGCCGTGTTCGGCTGCTGCCTGTTGGCCTGCTTCTTCATCCTTGCCTTCGTGGTGCCGCTGTTCTATGAATACGACCACGAAGCCTATGCCCTCGGCCCCCGCGTCGGTGCGCCGACCCCGGAATATCCCCTTGGCTTTGATGAGCTTGGCCGCGACGTTCTCGGCATTCTGATCTACGGTGCCAAGGCATCCCTTGCCATCGGCGTATTCGTTACGCTGATCATCGCCGTCATCGGTACCATCGTGGGCATTTCCTCCGCCTATATCGGCGGCCTTTATGATACCATCGTCATGCGTATTACGGAAGCCTTCATGATGGTTCCCTCCCTGCCGCTGATGCTGGTGCTTGCCGCCATCGTTGGCCAGAACTTCACCAACATCATTTGGATCCTCGGCCTTACCGGCTGGACCGGCACCGCCCGCCTTGTGCGCTCCCAGACCCTTTCCATCAAGCAGCGCACTTACATTGAGCGTGCCCGTGCCGTCGGCGCCAGCGAAAGCTACATCATGTTCAAGCACATTCTGCCCAACGTGTTCCCGCTGATCTTCGCGGAGCTCGTTCTCACCGTGCAGAACGCCATCATTTCCGAGACCACCCTTGCCTTCCTTGGCATCGGCGATCCCAGCGTTCCCACCTGGGGCCAGCTGCTTCGCAGCGCGCGCCAGCAGGGCGCCGTTTCCGGCGGTGCGCTGTGGCTGTTCCTGCCCGCGGGCCTTTGCATCGTGCTTCTTGCTGCAAGCTTCGTATTCATCGGCTACGGCTTTGATGAGATCCTGAATCCGAAACTGAGGAGGCGCTGATTATGAGTGAAAGACTCCTTGAGGTAAAAGACCTTAGAACCTATTTTAAGATCACCGCCGGCGAAGTAAAAGCCGTTGACGGCGTCAGCTTCTTCCTGAACCACAGCGAAAGCATCGGCCTTGTTGGTGAATCCGGCTGCGGCAAAACCACCACCGCCCTTTCCACCATCCGCCTGCTTCCGGATAACGGCTATATCCACAGCGGCCAGATCCTTTTCGAGGGCCGGGATATCACCAACCTGCCGGAAAAAGAGCTGCGCGATTTCCGCTGGGCGCAGGCTTCCATGATCTTCCAGGGCGCCATGAACGCCCTCAACCCGGTGCAGAAGGTTTCAAGCCAGATCGCCGAAGCCATCCTGCTTCATGAAAGGGTATCAAGAAACGAGGCCATGGACAGGGTCAAGAACCTGTTCGAGCTTGTCGGCATCGATGTGAAGCGCGTGAACGCTTATCCCCATGAGTTTTCCGGCGGCATGCGCCAAAGGGCGATCATTGCCATGGCCCTTGCCTGCAACCCGAAGCTCGTGATCGGCGATGAGCCCACCACGGCCCTTGACGTCATGGTACAGGCCCAGATCATCGACCTGATCAACAACCTTCGCAGCAAGCTCAACATGAGCATGCTCATGATCACCCATGACCTTTCCATCATCACCGAAACCTGCGACCGCATCGCCGTCATGTATGCGGGCAAGATCGTGGAATACGGCAAAACGGATGTTGTTGTCAGAAAGACGCTGCACCCCTATACCGATAAGCTGATCCATGCGTTCCCCAACATTTACCAGCCCCGCGTGATGGTGGAATCCATCCCGGGCGATCCGCCGGATCTGTTCAACCCGCCTCCGGGCTGCCGCTTCAGCGAGCGCTGCGAGCATGCGGTCAAGGGCCTGTGCGACTGCAGGAGCCCACACTTGTGGATATGGGCGGCGAACACTTTGTTGCATGTCATCTGAGGGGAGGTAATCAATAATGGCAGATAAAGATCCGATCGTCTCCTTAAAAGATGTAGAAGTCAACTTTAACATCCGTCAGGGCTTCATTAAGGAATACATCCTGCGGCAAAAGAAGATCGTGCACGCGGTGGATAAGATCAACCTTGACATCGCCCGCGGCGAGATCGTTTCCCTTGTGGGCGAATCCGGCAGCGGCAAGACCACCACCGGCCGCGCCATTCTGCGCCTTGCGGATACCACCGCCGGCGACATCACCTTCAACGGCGAATCCATCACCGGCAAGAAGAGCAAGGAATGGAACCGCGAATTCCGCAAGCATGCCCAGATGATCTTCCAGGATCCCTACCAGAGCCTGAACCCCCGCTTCACGGTATTCGATATCGTAACGGAGCCCCTCATCCTCACCAACTCCAAGGCATCCCTTGCGGAAAAGGAAATGCTGGCCATTCAGGCGCTGGAGTTCGCGGGCCTTCGCCCGGCGGTGGATTACCTGTACCGTTATCCCCATGAGCTTTCCGGCGGCCAGAGGCAGCGCGTGAGCATCGCCACCTGCTTCATCATGGCCCCCGAATTCATCGTAGCGGATGAGCCGGTATCCATGCTGGATGCTTCCGTGCGTGCCAACATCCTCAAGCTCTTTGTTGGCCTGAAGGAGGAAAAAGGAGCCAGCATCCTGTTCATCACCCATGACCTTTCCCTTGCGTGGCTCATCAGCGACCATGTGGCCATCATGTACATGGGCCGCATCGTGGAATACGGTCCTGCGGATATCATTGCAGGCGGCTGTCTGCATCCATACTCCCAGGCGCTCACCAGCGTTCTTGCCATGGTCGGCGAGAAGCGCCGCATGAAGCGCATCATCCTCGAAGGCGAGACCAGCTCCCCGGTCAACCTGCCCAAGGGCTGCCGCTTCGCCTCCCGCTGCCCCATTGCACAGCAGCGCTGCTTTGAGGAAGACCCCGAATACCGTCCCATCGGCGAAGACCATTACATCTGCTGCCACTTCCCGCAGCCCATCGGTCAGCTGAACGACGAAGAGGATTGATCCTCATTCCCTTGTGTTTCTGCCGGGCATCCGGCGTTAGATACTAACATCAAAACCAAAAAAACAGGAGGACGAACAATGAAAAAATGGATTTCCCTCATCCTGGTGGTTTGCATGATGGCTCTTGCGTTCGCAGCTTGCGGTCAGCCCGCCGGCACCACCGAACCCGAGACCTCCACTGCCCCCGAAACCTCCACCGCTCCCGAAGCTTCCGGCAGCGAAGCTCCTGAAGCAAATGCCGACCCCATCGTGTTCCGTTACGGCAACATGGGCACCTGGGCCGACACCAAGAACCCCTACCTCTCCGTTGTTTCCGCGGGCAACCTGATGTTCAAGGACAACATCTATGAAAGCCTTTGCACCAAGGATCCCAACAACGAGCTCATGGGCGTTCTCGCGGAGAGCTGGGAAGTGAGCCCCGATGGCTGCACCTGGACCTTCAAGATCCGCGAAGGCGTAAAATGGCATGACGGCGAGACCATGGACGCCAACGACGTCTACAACTCCTACCGCATGGCTGTTGAGTATGAGATCCCGATCACCTGGGCCAACATGAAGTGGATCAAGGATTATCAGCTGATCGACGATTATCATTTCTCCATCACCACTGAGCAGCCCAAGGCTGACATCATCGTCTGCCTCGGCCTTATGATCACCCCCGAGCACATCTGGAACCAGTTCCAGAACTACGAAGAGATCGCCGCTTTTGAAAACGCCAACCCCGTTGGTACCGGCATGTTCTACTACATCGACGATAAGGTTGACGAATATGTCCGCCTTGGCGCCAACAAGGATTACTGGGGAACCCCCGTTACCGGTTTCGATGAGCTGATGTTCGTCAACTTCTCCGATAACGACGCTATGTTCCAGGCTCTCCAGGCCGGCGATATCGACTACTGCACCATCACCACCACCCAGCTCGAGGCTGCTGAGAACTCCGAAGGCGTTACCGCTCACCGCTTCAACCAGTCCGGTTGGCGCGAGATCGGCTTCAACTGCTGGCAGGATCCCGCCTCCAAGGGCAATCCCCTGATCCTTGACAAGGTTATCCGTCAGGCGATCGACTACTCCATCGATTATCAGAAGATCATCGACTACTACAAGGGCGGCATCGCACTCACCGAGAAGTGCCTCCTCCCCGCTACCCACGGTAAGTATCACGTCACCTTCGACGAGAACCATCCCCTCTACAGGCCCTACGATCCTGAAGCCGGTAAGGCTCTCCTTGAGGCCAACGGCTATAAGGACACCGACGGCGACGGCATCCGCGAATCCGCCGCGGGCGAACCTCTTGCATTCCGCATGGCGGTTATCGAAGAAAACGCCCGTGAAATGGGTCTCCTCGTTGAGAGCGATATAGAAAAGATCGGCATCGACATCGAGATCATCTGGGTTGACGGCGCTCGCATGAACGAGATTATCTACGATCAGGGCTTCGACACCGACATCTACATCTGGGGTTGGGATCTTGGTCCCGACGATCCGTCCTACACCCTCTCCATCATGATCACCGACAACATCGGCGGCCGCAGCGACTGCAACTACAGCAACCCCTACTACGATGAGCTGTATGAGAAGCAGGCTACCACCCTTGATGAAGAAGAGCGCGTGAAGATCGTCCACGAGATGGTCGAGATCATCTACGAGGATGTTCCCTACATCATCGCTTACGGCGATATCGGCCTTGAAGCCTACGCTTCCGGTTGGACCGGCTGGCAGACCCAGTGGGAAGACAGCGGTTACTGGCATAGGTTCTCCTGGCCGACCATGAAGCTTGCTTAATTTAAGCGTCTTCTAAACGAACAACAGGGCCGGGGCATTTTGCCCCGGCCTTTTTGTGTGTAAAAAAAAGTACACGTTTGCACTTTGGCAGTACTGCAGCAGATGTGCAGCACCCTTTCTGTTATGCGGAGGAGGGCTCCTCCCTTCTCCCCCTATCCGCTGTGCTCTGAGGCCGCAGGAAAGATCATTCTTCAACCGATATAAGAAAGCCCCGAAGATGCTTCGGGGCTTTCTCGTATTCATTCGGTTTCGTTCAGACGTTCAACAGTACGATGGCTGCAAGGATGATTCCCACCGCGATCCATTGGCGCTTGCCGAGCTTTTCGCGGAACAGCAGCACGCCTGCAAGGCTCACCGCCAGGATGGCACCGGCGTTATAGGTGGGAAACACGACCACCGCCGGTAGGTGTTCAATGGCCTTGAGGATGACGCGGGCGGAAAAATAATTCGGGATGCCGATGAGCGCACCGAAGAGCACATCCTTTGCATTGGGGCGCTCATGGCGCAGCAGCATCATCCCCGTGCAAAGGATGACCGCCGTCACAAAAGTAACGAACAAAAACTGCTCCTCATACTGCAGCGGGCCCGTCTCCTCGAAGATCTTGCTCATAATATCGGAACAGCCGCCCGCCAGCAGCAGCAGCGGCAAGCCGATACGAAAGCGCATCACAGTTTCTTCCTTCTCATAATGGATGAGCACGATGGCCGCGATGGCGGCAACAATGCCGACAAACTGCAGCATACCGGGCCTTTCGCCGAAAAAGAGCACGGACATCAGAAGCGGTACCAGCAGCCCCAGCTTCATGAAGGTAGCGCTTAGCACAACGCCGTTGCGGCTCACATTCAGCTGCAGCATCACAAAGCCCAGCACATAAAAGATGCCGTTCACACCGCCCATCCAAAGGGCAGTGCCCATTCCCTCCCCCGTGGCCGTGTTTTCACCGCCTGCACCCATATAAATTCCCGCAAGGATCAGGCTTATCATATAGCTGACCGCCAGCAGCGGCATCTTGCCGGAAACGTGTTTTTCGCTCAGGCGCATTACAACGGTGTTGAGGGCGCTCGTAAGGATCGCAAGCAGCAAATACAGCATCAATACTCTCCTTCTTGTTTACTCCCGCTTCAGCTTTGCTGTTTTGGATGCAGCGGTTACACCCGCAAGGATCAGAAACAAAACAAGGATGAAATACGGCAGCATCGCCGGGGCGATCAGCTGCGCGACAAGACCAAAAAGCGCCGGCATGGTCATGAAGCCAAGGCTTGCGCAAGCCGCCTGTGTGCCCATGACGGAGCGGGCCGCCTCAAGGCCGAATCGGTACGGCGTCATATGCATGAGATTCGGGTATATGGGGCCTATGCCGAAGCCTGCAAGGAAAAGCCCTGCCGCCGCCACAACGGGCCCAAAGGGCAAAACCAGCAGCATGATGGCAGTTCCCACAATGCATTCGCCCAGCACCACCAGCCGCCCTGCGCTCAGGCGCAGGGAGAGAATGCCTGAAAAAAACCGGCCGAGGGCCAGGCCAAGATAATAAAGCGTCACAAAGCCCGCGGCGACATCCGCACCGAAACCCTTTGTTTCCACAAGGAAAGTGCTTCCCCATTGGCCGCAGGTAGACTCGATGGCACAGGCGGAAAAGAACAGCACCCAGGTGGATGGCACACCCTTGATCCGCACAAGCTCCCGGAAGGGAACATCCCGGCTTTCCGGCTCCTTCAAACTGCTGCCGCCGCGCTGTTTTCGCCAAAGGGGCAGCGACGCTGCCACGATCACGGTGATGGCCACCTGCAGAAGCGCCACCGTTCTGTAGCCGCCGCGCCAGCCGCCTGCCCCGGCAAGGGCAAAGGAAAGAATGAAGGGGCTTACGGTGACGCCGATGCCGTAGGAACAGTGCAGCATGTTCATCTGCAGAGCGCTGTAATGGATGGCCACATAGCCGTTGAGCGCCGCATCGATACAGCCGCCGCCAAAGCCAAGGGGAACGGACAACACCACGAACCAGATAAAGCTTGGCGCAACAGAAAAGCCAAAGAGGGCCACTGCCGTCAGCGCGGTGGAGATAAGCGCCACTTTATAAGTGCCGAGGCGGTTGATGACCCTGGCACTTACAAGGCTGGACAAAAAGGAAAATACCGAGTTGATGGAATTGACAAAAGTAGCGAAGGATACAGGCAGCCCCCACTCCGCATAAATGGCAGGCCACGCCGTGCCGAACAGCGAATCCGGCACACCAAGCCCCACAAAGGAGATATAGATCACGATCAGCAGCAGCGTTGCCATGTTATCCTCCGGCAAAAGATATCCAACTTTTATATCATACCGCAAATTCCCTTTCCGGGAAAGTAAGAAGATATCTCTCGCCGCACAAAAAAGGAGCACAGCGGCTCCTTTTCCTGTTTATCCTTTTTTGCCGATCATTTCAGGGCATGCATTTGTCGGGCAAGTTCCAGCAGCTGTTTGCGGGAAGATACCTCCAGCTTGCTGTAGATGTTCTTGTTGTGGTATTTGAGCGTGTTTTCCTTGATGTTCAGCTCCGTCAGGATCTCCTTTGTGCTTTTACCCGCAAGATAAAGGTCGTAAACGGCGCGCTCCGTCTGGGTCAGAAATGCAAGGCTTTCCCCGAAGCGCCGGATGCGGCGCTGCAGGTTTTCCGCAGCATCCTCTTCCGTCTGTACTGCAGATGCAGCATCCTGCTCTTCCTGCGGCTGCAGCAGGGGCACATCATACTGCGCCTGCTCCGCCGCACCGGCATGCGCCTGCTCTTCCTGCACGATAAGGTAAAGGCCGAGAAGAAACAGCTCGCTGATGATATAGGAAACGGAAAGGAACTCAAAATCCAGCTTTACGATCTGCTCGAGCAGCCAGATGCCGATGTTCACCAGTACCGCCAGCGCAAGGATCAGCGCATGCAGGAAGGAACGGAGCCGCTTCTTTGCCGCCGCATAGGCGATGGCTGCGATCATGGCTGTAAAGTGGAACAGCAGATAGCACAGGTTCAGCACATGCCAGGGGCCGTAGACCTTGTGGAGCACCGCAACGCCGTTGACGATCTCAAGGGAAACTTCCTTGTAATAAATATCAAGATAGCCCGGGCTGGCAGCCACAAGAAACACCACCACGCTGAGCGCCGCAAGAACAATGGGCAGCCACTTTTTATAGCGGAAATCCGTCACGTTCAGTATCGTCATCAGCATGGAAAGGGGCAGAAATACGGAACCGAGATAGGCGATCCGGTTTGCAAGCAGCGCCTCTTCCAGCGTTTTCGATGCGGCGAGGCTCACATAGCCGATATTCACCACCAGCACCGATACGAACAACAGCAAAAACCAGATCTCCTTTTTCCGCACGAAGAAGCAGTATGCGATCAGCAGCAAAAAGGAGCATGCCGCCATAATGCCGTATACCATGGTAATGCTTTGCGATTTTTCTCCGATATGGCTGCAGCCGCCAAGCAGCAGAAAAAGAAGCGGCAGCAGCGCGGCAATGCATTTATTTTTATATGCCTTCATAGGACCTCCCCGGATTCAACACGAACCGACAGCACAGCGTCCCACCCTTTTCCCACACTTTTTCCCACACTTTTGTCGAAAATAGCGTGTTCGGTGTGGGGACAGAATCGGATCCTTTCCTTATAATATAAATATAAACTGGTAGGACTGTGGAAATTTTGCGGCGCTTTCGGCAGCCCGGCAGGAAAGAACTTCCTGTTCTGCGGTTTTCACATCTGCAGTTCCCGTTTTCCCCTGCTTTTTTCATCGGCATGCCGTCCGGCGCAGCCGCAATGCTTTCCTGTTCCGACAGATATTAAATTATACCATAAAGCAGCCCTTTCTTCAATTGATCTTTCACCCGGCATCCATACCCGCTGTCCAAATGTGATCCCATCCGTACCGTGTTGTTTCCGGCATGTTCGGATCCGTTTTTTGACATATCTTTCAGCAAAAAGGAGGAACCAGGCCATGGCATTTTGTACCAACTGCGGCATGAAGCTCGAAGGAACACCCAAATTCTGCCCGAATTGCGGCACCCCCGTTGCGGAAGCACCTGCTCCCGTTGTGGAAGCACCCGTTTACACTGCGCCTGTAGCGGAAGAGCCCGCTCCCGTTGCGGAAGCGCCCGTTTACACCGCGCCCATCGAAGAAGAACCCGCTCCCGTTGCGGAAGCGCCCGTTTACACCGCGCCCATCGCGGAAGAACCCGCTCCCGTTGCGGAAGCACCCGTTTACACCGCGCCTGTGGCGGAAGAGCCCGCCCCCATTGTGGAAGCACCCGTTTACACTGCGCCTGTGGCGGAAGAGCCTGCTCCCGTTGCGGAAGCGCCCGTTTACACTGCTCCCGTTGTGGAAGCACCCGCTCCCGCTCCTGTGGTAGAAGAGGAGCCGGAAGTTATCACCGGCAGCTACACTTTCCCCACTGTACCCGTACAGCAGCAGTATCAGCAGCCCGTACAGCAGTATCAGCAGCCCGTACAGCAGTATCAGCAGCCCGTGCAACAGTATCAGCAGCCCGTGCAGCAGTATCAGCAGCCTGTGCAGCAGCAGTATCAGCAGCCTGTGCAGCAGCAGTATCAGCAGCCCGTGCAGGCGGAAAAGCCGAAAAAGCAGAAACCGCCCAAGGCCCCCAGGCAAGGCGGAAAGAATAAGGCGCTGCCCTTCATCATCGGCGGCGGCGTGCTGCTTGTCGTGCTCATCGTTGTCCTTGTTCTTGTTCTTGGCGGCAAGGGCAGCAAAAACGATGTTACCGGCATTTACTACGGCCACAGCATCAATATGTTCGGCGAGGTCGTGCCCATGAACGAAGCCTATGGCGATGATTCCTCCATCGAGCTCAAAAAGGGCGGCGAAGCCCTCTTTACCCTTGACGGCGACACCTTCCCCTGCAATTGGGAGCTTGCCAATACCGATTTCCTGCTGAGCGTGGAGGATATCCGCTGCCCCGGCACCCTTGAAGACGGCGTTCTCACCATCGATTACATGGAAATGGGCATGATGATGACCTTTGCCAAGGAGGGCGCGGAAGTTCCCGAAATCATTCCCGCACCGGGCAGCGATACGGATACGGAATTTGAGCTTTTCGGCACCTATCCCCTCTACAGCGCCGTGATCGGCGGCCATGAAACGCTCCTCGCTTCGCTGCAGCAATCCGGCCTTGCGGAAGGCTATGTTGCCTTCAACGATGACGGCACCGGCGAATACCTGATCGGCGGCGGCGAACCCATGGCCTTCACCTATGAATACGACGGCTTTGAAGAAGGCACCATCACCTTTACCGACGGCACCACCGCCCCCTTTGCCGTGGATATGGATGAGATCACCGTGGAACTGAACAACCTCAACATGGTGATGACCCATGTGTATGAATACAGCGATGTATGGAACGGGAGCGATGAACCCACCGAACCCACCGAGCCGAAATCCCCTGCCTATGTGATCGAAAATCCCAGCGATTGGTACGGCTGGTTCGCCTTTGTGGAATATTGGGGCGATACCGCCTACACGGATGATATTTGTGACGGCTGGGCCGTTGTTCGCACGGACAGCACCGGCACCGCTTATTTCGAAGTTTATCAGAGCCCCGAAATGGATGATAGCCCCGTATTCTCCATGTATGCAGCCATTGAAGATTATTCCGTTATCCCCGTGATCGGCGATGGCGATGCCTGGATCCGGGATCAGATCCTTGACCCCGACGCCGATGCTTCCCTTTATACCGGCCATCTTCTCAGCAACGGCACCCTTTGCTTCGAATTCCCCTATGAATCCCCCGATGGCGAATTCGGCTGCGTTGCGCTCATGTGCTTCCGCCCCGAAGGCGAAGTGTGGGATGAGCTGAACGATACCCTGCCCCCGAGCTATGCGGAATATGCCGAAGCCCTTGGCGTCAGCAGCAGCACCGCCACCGAGGCGCCCGGCAGCAACACTTCCGCTCCGGAAAGCGGAGCAGCCACCGGCTTTGGCGGCGAAAACACATGCACCATTGAAGAGTTCTTCAGCGATGAAACCAAGGACATCACCTTCACGCTGCCCGAAAGCGGCTTTGTGGTGGATAACGGCAGCAGCAGCACCGCCTATATCTACAAGGCGGCCTCGCTGGATGATGCCTATTCCGATACGCCCCGCATCCAGTTTGAGCTGAAGGATTCCCTTGACAGCGTGAACACCTACATGGGCAGCATGACGGACATCAAGGAGATCGACAGCCGCACCGTGGGCGGCGTTACCCTTACGGGCCGTACCTACAAGCAATACGGCATGGAATGGACCGAATATTACGGCGAACTCTCCGATGGCTTCTGGCTCGTGATCAAGATCTCCGAAGTGAATATCGCCCCCGGCAGCGAAGGCGCCGCCATCCTTGACAGCGTCAAGATCGGGTGACGAAAGAACAAAACGAACACAGCAAACAGGAAAGGAGAAATCATATGCAATACAGAATCGAAGGCGGCAGCCTGCCCTGCGTGATCATCGATCTTCAACCCGGCGAGACCCTCATCAGCCAGTCCGGCGGGCGAACCTGGAGCCGCGGCCCCATCGCCCTTGAAACCAAGGCGGAGGGCGGCATCGGCAAGTCCCTTGGCCGCATGCTTTCCGGCGACAGCCTTTTCATGAGCCGCTATACGGCACAGGGCCTCGCAGAGATCGCTTTCTCCTCCTCTTTCCCCGGCAGAATCGTGCCCCGGGTGCTGCAGAGCGGTGAAAGCATCATCTGCCAGAAGAGCGCTTTCCTTTGCGGCACCGCCGGCATTGACCTTGCCATCCATTTCCAGAAGAAGCTCGGTGTGGGCCTTGTAGGCGGCGAAGGCTTCATCATGCAGCGCGTGACCGGCCCCGGCCTCGTGTTCCTCGAGGTGGATGGTTTCTGCAAAGAGTATGACCTTGCCCCCGGTGAGCAGCTCATCTGCGATACCGGCGTGCTTGCCATTATGGATGCCACCTGCCAGATGGATGTGCAGATGGTAAAGGGCGCTAAAAACATGATCTTCGGCGGCGAGGGCCTGTTCGATACCGTCATCACCGGCCCGGGCAAGGTGCACCTGCAGACGATGACCGTCAGCAAGCTTGCGAAGCTGATGATCCCCTTCCTGCCCTTTGAACAGAAAAAATAAATCATCGGCCATTGGTGCCGAAGCATAAGGACAACTGTTATGAAACACAACATGAAACAAGTATTTTCCCTTTTCCTTTCCCTGGTTTTCGTTCTTGCGGCCCTTGCGGGCTGCGGCAGCAGCAATGACGATGCCCTTGCCGCCATGCAGCAGCAGCTTGATGCCATGCAGCAGCAGCTTGACGAAGCGGAGCAGCAGGGCTATACCCCCGGCGTGAAGGCGCCTGCCGCACCCAAGCCCACGCCCACCCCCGCTGCAGAGGAGCCCCTGCCCCTGCAGGAGAACGTCCTTCTTTTCAACGCTGCGGTGAACGGCGAAACCTGCGTGCCCGTTTCCGGTGAAGCAATGACCGCGGAGGCCGTGATTGCCGAAGAGGGGATCCGTGTGGATCACTGGGCGGTGAACGGCGTGCATTTCCCCGAAGAGACGATGGATACCTTCACATTCACGGCGGATTCTGCCGCCGCCGTGGAAGCGGTGCTGCGCCCGGAAAAGAAGGTGACCACCATCAACGCCGAAATGCACTTCCTGAACGAAAAGGGCAAGCCCGCCGGCGAACCCTTCACCGAGTTTGTGTTCGAATCAAAGCCCTATGATGCGCCCTACAAGCATCCCCTTACCGGGGCGGATGTGGAAAACGGCACCGTGACCGTGCATGTGGAAGCTGTTGTGCCCCGGGGCTACAGGATCGCTTACTGGCTGATCAACGATGTGCCTTATTACTTTGATGACACCGTGGAAGAATTCACCGTTGTGGATCTTGACGAAACCACCGTGTATGAAGTCGTACTGGAAGAAAAGAGTAGTTCTTCCTCCGCAAGCAAGCCTTCCCCCACCCCCACGCCCAAGCCCGGTACCCTCACCGGCGGCAGCAGCGGCGGCAACCAGTTCATTGTGGATATCGAGAAGCCGGAAAGCTCTCCGGAGCCCGATACCTCCGCCACCGTGTATTATACTGTTACCTGCTTCGATTGCAGCTTCTCCGGCGGCGGCGCAGGCGGTTCAAGCGGCCAGGTGCCCGCAGGCACCAAAATCAGCGTATCCACCGATTACGCTTCCGGCACCTTCTACTGGACGGGTGATTACAGCAACGGTGATAACCGCAACCCCAGCACAAAAACATCCTTCTCCTACACCGTGAACAGCGATTGCTTCTTCCAGGCGATCTACATCGTTAACTGATTTCCGGCCAAAGCATGCATGCCCTGTGCCGCAGCGGCGCAGGGCATATTCCCTTTTTGCGGGCGCCTGCCCGCAGCAGACTTTTTTGATAAGGAGAAAACGGTATGGTCACATTCACCGCACTTCCCGATTCCCTTTCCGCCTTCCGGGCGCTGCCGCAGCTTGATCTTTCCAACCCGGAAAACACCTGTGCGCTGCTGCTTGCGGCGCTGAACCTTTATGTAAAAAACAAGGAAGCAGGCATTGAAGCCATCAACATGCTCAGAGGCCCTCGCCCCATGAGCCCCTTTGAGGTGCAGTTTGTGCGGGATAGGCTCATCGATAAGCCCTACCTGCCCCTTTCCTATTTCAGCGGCGCCACGGTACAGAACAGCTATACTCCCTCCGTACCCTATACGCTCTCCTTCCTGCCGGATCCCCGCCCGCAGGATGTGGAAGAAGGCTACATGCGCCTTTATGTGCGCTCCGCCGGGGCGGATTCCCCAAGAGTCATCACCCTGCGGCGCAAGGCAAGCGGCAATGAATGGTTCCTTTGGGAATATTCCGGCGTTTTTCTCGGCATCCGTATTCCCGCCAATGAAGACCCCTGGGCGTAAGAACAGGCGATATCACGAGAATGCATCCTTCTGCAGAAACATCCTGTGCCCGGCAGGCCGCAAAGATCCCTGCGGTGACATTCTGCCGCCTGATGCGGAGCTGATCCGGGCAAATCAGGATGCTTTTGTCTCGTGGGATGTTTAAGGAGGCAATATGATGAAGGAGAAAACAAAAACGATGTGGGCGATCATTCTTGTCCTGTCTGCACTTGGGATCATACTTTGCCTTGCAGGCTGTTCAAAAGGAAACAGATACAAGGTGGATCTTGACGGCAGCGACTTTTGCTATGAGGGGGTAAAGGAATCCTACCGTGCCGGGAATGATGTGACGCTTTATTATACATTGATCGCCACGGATACGGATTATTCCTTTTACCTTGATGGCGAGCCCATCAATTTCGAGTATGATGAGAAAAAAGGCTTCGTCATTCGGTTCACCATGCCGGAGCATGATGTGAAGCTCGAATGCAATGCGAAAGAAAGCATGACCTATGTACTCTCCGGATGGAACGGGGAAGCGGATGTGATGCTTCTTGATTTATATCGGGCTGAGACTGCTGCCGAAGGCAGCAAGGAAAGTCGGGAATATGTGATCACCACCATCGATGATCCTGATCAGGTGCGCCTCGATGTGTATGTCAAAGAAGGCGGGGAAGAAGAGACCTGCACAAGCTGCAGCATCCCCTACGAGAATGCACATGAGCTTCTCTGCTTCGTTTATGATAACGGCCTTGATGCGTGGAACGACCTTGAAGAGTGGGTCAGCCTTGACGGCACGCAAACGGTCTGCAAATTCTGGAACGGAGAAGAACATATTCGTGTTTCCACCGACCGCATGCCGGAAGGCGGCGAGAAAACGCTGGACGAGTTGTTCAAATTGCTGGAAGGCTGCGTGCAGCAGTAAATCAGTATTCGACAAACAAAGATGCAGCATTGTATAATATCATTAGTATTATTGTGAAATAAATCAGCCAATCAAATAATTAAGAAAAGGAGAAAAACGATGGGCCTGTTTGACAAAAAGTATTGTGATGTATGCGGCGAAAAGATCGGCCTTTTCGGCAACCGCAAGCTCGAAGACGGCAACCTTTGCAAGGATTGCGCCAGCAAGCTTTCCCGCTGGTTTGATGACCGCCGCAACAGCACCGTGGATGAGATCCGCGCACAGCTTGATTATCGGGCTGTAAACCTTGAAAAGGTAAAGGCCTTCAGTGCTACCCGCAGCTTCGGCCGCAATGCAAAGCTGCTCCTTGATGAGGATAAGCAGCTTTTTATGGTGGCGTTTACCTCCAAATTGCTGGATGAAAACCCGGATGTGCTCGACTTTTCCCAGGTCACCGGCTGCGATCTTACCATTGATGAAGATCGGGATGAAGAGATGCGTGAGCTGGAGGATGGCAAGGAAGTCAGCTATAACCCGCCCCACTATATCTGGAATTACACCTTTACCATGACCATCCGCGTCAACCATCCTTATTTTGACGATATGCAGTTCGACCTGAATTCCGGCAGCAGGCTCGAGATTCAGCCGGATTACCGCAACGCCTTTGCCGCAAGGAATTTCGATCCCCGCAAGGATGCGCGCTACCTTGAATATGTCAAGATGGGCGAAGAGATCAAGGATGCCCTTACCTCGATCCGCACGGAGCACCGCGAAGCGGTAGCCGCCGCCAACGCGCCGAAGGCACCCGCGGTCTGCACCGCCTGCGGCGCCACAAGCCTGCCCGATGCCAACGGCTGCTGCGAATACTGCGGCACGCCCCTGCCCAAAGCATAACGCCATTTGGACGCAAAAAAGCCTTGATCCTTTAGGGGCGCTGAGCTAAGAAAACAATGCCGCAAAACGGATCCATTCCGGGCAACTGCATCGTCATTGTCGGTCGGAATACCTACGGGTATGCCTCCCTCCTCTTCCTTGCATTTACCCAAAAGCGATCCATTTTGCGGTCGAAGAGTCTAAAAAGGCAAGACCGGTTCTATCAGAAGGCGCGTGGTCGAAGGAATAGTGGTGCTATTTCAAGACCGCGCAACACACTGATAGGGCCGGTCTTGCCTTTCTTAGACCGTTGTTTTTTAACTCAGCGCCCCTTCAAGGCTTTTCTTTATTTTGTACGGATTTTACGCAAACAGCGGCAGCAGGAAGGGCATCAGCACCGCTGTCAAAATGCCCGCTACCACAAGGGAAAGGCTGCTGACGGCACCCGTCAGCTCATTGAGCTCTGCTGCCTTTGCGGTGCCCGCAACGTGGGATGCGGTGCCGAATGCAACGCCCTGGGCGATGGGATGTTTGATCTTTGCGATCCGGCACAGGCCTTCCCCCGCCACATTGCCGAGAATGCCGGAAAGAATGACCGCCGCCGCCGTCAGCGGCACCAGCCCACCCGCCTCCGTCGCAAGGGGGATCGCCATGGCGGTGGTAACGCTTTTCGGCAGCAGGGCAATGCTTACAGCGTTTTCCGTTCGGAAAAAGAAGCACATCCCGGCGATCAGAAAAATGCCGGATGCGGCGCCCGCAAAAACGCCCGCAAAGATGGCCGTAAGGTTGCCCTTGAGCCTGTCGAGCTGCTTATAGAGGGGAATGCCGAAGCAGACCGTACAGGGCGTAAGCAAAAAGGAAAGGTGGGTCACACCGGCCTGATACTGCGCGTTCGGCACCTTGAATACGATAAGCAGAAGGATGATCAGCGCCGCACCGGTAAGAATGGGCGAAAGGGCGGCGATGCGGGTCTTTTTCTGCACCCATGCGCCAAGCTGGTAAGCGCCTGCGGTAAGGCAGATCGCCCAGAGAGCGCTTGCGGAAAGAAACTCACTCATGGTGCTTTTCCTCCTTTTTCTGCAGCACAAGCTCCGTGACCCTGCCGGAAAGGTAAAAGATAAACACGGTGGAAACAACGATCACCGCAAGGCTCGGCAGCAGCGCGTTTTTCATCACATCCCAGCAATCCATCAGATCCACCATAGGTGCCACAAACAAAAGCGGCAGCAGGCTGATCAGCATATTGCCCGCCGTTTCCACCTGCTCCACACGCAGAAGCTTTGTCTTCAGCGCAAGGAACAGCAGCAGCAGCCCATAAATGGAAGCAGGTATGGGCAGCGGCAGCAGTGCGCTCAGCGCCTCCCCCAAAAAAGTAAAGGCGAAAATGATCAGAAGCTGCGAAAGATATTTCATGAAGATCCCCTCGGATAACGGTTCTGTTTTCTTTGTTTTGCCCGGAAAAAGGCCGGAAAGCCGCTTTTTTCGGGCGCCCTGATATATTTTACACAATTGCCGCGCTTTTGCAAGCCCACATCAAATATTTAATGAAAAAACTGCCGAAAAGAAGAAAAACGAGCGCCCCGCAGCATGATGCCGCGGGGCGCTCCAGCAAAGTGCGGAAACAGCTCTTATTTCTTGAAGAGCTTGTAGACATCCTCACGCCTGTTTTCAAGGGTGATGACCTGCTTTTTGACCTTCATACGGTATTCGGGATCGATCTCCGCGGTGATCACGCAGGGCTTGTCATGGGCCTTGGCGATGATGTTGCCCCAGGGATCGATGATCAGGGAACGGCCATAGGTGGGGCCGTCATACTTCACGCCGCACTGGCCGCCCGCAAGCAGGTAGCAGCTGTTTTCAATGGCGCGGCTCTGGAGCAGGATATCCCAGTGATCCTTACCGGTCATGAGATAGAAGCTGGAAGGAACGAAGAAAAGGTCCGCACCTTCCATGGCCATCAGACGGAAGAGCTCGGGGAAGCGAAGATCATAGCAGATGGAAAGACCAAGCTGGCCGATCTCCTTGGTATCGTAGACAACGATATCCTTGCCGGGGCACTTGTGGTCACTCTCGCGGTAGGCGTGGGCGCCGGCAACATCCATATCGGAAGCATGGATCTTGCGGTACTTGGCAACAAGCTCACCCTTGGGGTTGAAGAGCATGCTGGTGTTGTGGGGGCGCGGGTCAGCGGGGTTTTCGTTTTTCTCGCTGGAGCTGCCGCTGTGGATCCACATGTTGTACTTCACCGCCAGCTCGCTGAGCATGGTGGCAAGACGGCCGCCGGGCATATCTTCCGCATAGTCGCGGTAATCGTTGCCCTGGTAGGTCCAGTTTTCGGGCAGGGTGACAAGCTTTGCCTGACGGGCGCCGGCTTCGCCGATAAAGTCCGCAGCCGCTTTCAGGTTTTCTTCGTAGTTTTCGTTGGTATCAAGCTGGATGACCGCAGCAACATATTTCTTATCGAACATAATCGTTTCCCTCTTACTGATATTGTTTGATGAACGGAAAAATGCGGCGTGGGAGGGGGATCTCTCCCGCGCCGCCCGTATCGCTTAGACCTTGCTGAGGTTGTAGACGTCTTCACGCCTGTTTTCAAGGGTGATGACCTGCTTCTTGACCTTCATGCGATAGTTGGGATCGATCTCCGCAGTGATGACGCAGGAATAGTCCGGCGCCTTGGCAATCACATTGCCCCAGGGATCGATGATCAGGGAGCGGCCGTAGGTGGGGCCGTCATACTTGACGCCGCACTGGTCGGCAGCCATCAGATAGCAGCTGTTTTCAATGGCGCGGGCACGGAGAAGAACTTCCCAGTGATCCTTGCCGCTCATGAGAACGAAGCTGGCGGGATTGAAGAACACATCCGCGCCTTCCATGGCCATCAGACGGAACTGCTCCGGGAAGCGGAGGTCGTAGCAGATGGCAAGACCGAGCTTACCGACTTCCTTGGTGTCGTACACAACGATCTCGTTGCCGGGGCACTTGCTCTCGGACTCACGGAAGCTGCCGCCGCCGATGATATCCACGTCAAACATATGAACCTGGGTGTACTTGGCAACAAGCTCGCCGTTGGGGTTGATGAGCATGCTGGTGTTCAGGGGACGGGGATCTTCGGGGTTGGGGTTCTTCTGGCTGGAGCTGCCGCTGTGGATCCACATGTTGTACTTCTTGGCCAGCTCGCTGAGCATGGTGCAGGTACGGCCGCCGGGCATATCTTCCGCATAGTCGCGGTAATGATGGCCCTGATAGGTCCAGTTCTCCGGCATGGTGATGAGCTTCGCGCCGCGGGAAGCGGCTTCGCCGATCAGATCCGCAGCGCACTTCAGATTGTGCTCGTAATTGTCATTGGTGTCGAGCTGAATACATGCAGCAATATACTTCTGGTCAAACATGGTTTTATCTCCCTTCAGAAATCAAGTGCTCAGCAGTTGAACTTCCACTGCATATACTCCGCGATGCGGGCTACGCAGCGTTCCACAACTTCCTTACCCTTTTCGGCGGTAGCGATGGTGGCGTCACCAAGGATGCCGTTTTCGGTGGTCTCATTAAATACGGTGAAGTCGATGATGTCGCCGTACTTTTCGTATTCATCGCCCTCTTTGGGGGTGACCTTTTCGGCCTTGGACATATCCACATACTCGGGATGCAGGTGGAGCATGACGGAAGTGCCGCACTCGCTGGCATGGCCATGGCACATCCAGCCGGTGGTCTCGCATACGCCGAGAGCCTGGTTGCGGGTGAAGCGCCACCAGTCAACCTGCGCGCACTTGATGCCAAGCTCGCGCTCAAGGGGACGGCAAACCTGACCCACCATGGGTACATTGCCCGCATGGCCGTTGATGAACATGAAGTTCTTGAAGCCAAGGTGCATCAGGGAGGTCATGTAATCCTCAATGATGGCGGTCCAGGTGCTGGGACGGATGTACATGGTGCCGGGATACTTGGTAAGGGAATAGGATTCGCCGACCTCAAGGGAGGGACCGATCATGGCGTTGACGCGGTCAGCAACGCGCTCCGCGATATCCTGTGCGCAAATGATATCGCTGCCCATGGGCATATGGGGGCCGTACACTTCGATGGCGCCGACAGGGATGATGACGGTGTCACAGGTCTTTTTGCGCTCCGCAAACTCGGTGGAGCTCATCAGTTTGATCCAATTGGTGTTCTGCATAATGTTTGTTTTCCTCCGCATTCACCAGCTTAAAGCTGATTGATTTCCTTTACATTGTGACAGGCCACGAAATGGCCTTCGATCGCTTCCTCAAGCTGCGGATTCTCCTGGTAGCAGATATCCGTTGCGTAGGGGCAGCGGGCGGCAAAGCGGCAGCCGGGCTTCGGGTCGATGGGAGAGGTGATCTCGCCGGTCAGAAGCTGGCGCTTCCTGCCTTCGATGATCTCCGGGATCGGCACAGCCGCAAGCAGCGCCTTGGTATAGGGATGCAGGCGGTTTTTGAAGATCTCCTCCGCGGAAGAGAACTCCACCATGTTGCCAAGGTACATGATCATGATGTTGTCGCTGATATGCTTGACAACGCTCATGTTGTGGGTGATGAACATGTAGGTCAGGTCAAACTCATCCTGAAGATCCTGCATCAGGTTGAGGATCTGCGCCTGAATGGAAACGTCAAGGGCGGAAACCGGCTCATCGCAGACGATAAATTCCGGGTTCAGCGCCAGCGCGCGTGCGATGCCGATACGCTGACGGCGGCCGCCGTCCAGCTCGTGGGGATAGGAATTGGCAAAACGCCTTGCAAGACCAACGGTGTCCATCAGGCGGCCCACTTCCTTGCCGAGCTCTGCGCTGTTCTTCGTGGTCTTATAGATCAGAAGGGGCTCTGCGATCAGCTGGCTGACGCTCATACGCGGGTTGAGCGAGGAGAAGGGATCCTGGAAGATCATCTGCACATGGGAGCGGAATTCCTTCAGCTCATGCTTGGTCAGGTCGCTCACATCGCGGCCGTCAAAGAAGATCTTGCCGTCCGTGCGCTCATGCAGGTGGATGACCGTACGGCCAAGGGTGGACTTACCGCAGCCGGATTCACCGACCACGCCCAGGGTCTGGCCGCGCTCGATCTTGAAGTTGATATCATCCACAGCGTGGAGCAGGCCGCGGGGGGTCTTGAAGTATTTCTTTAAGTTTTGGACTTCAACTAAGGTAGACATTTCAGTTCTCCTTTCCCGCAAACTTCGTGCAGCGCACCATATGGCCGGGCTCGATCTCAATGTAGGGCACCGCGCCCTTCATGCACTTCTCGCAGGCCTCGCCGCAGCGCTCCGCAAAGGCACAGCCTGCGGGCAGCTTGGTGGGGTCGGGCATCAGGCCGGGAATGGGCTTGAGGCGGGTCACGGTCTCGTTGAGGTTCGGGATGGAACCGAACAAGCCGACGGTATAGGGGTGAGAAGGATTCTTATAAATATGCTCCAGCGTGCCGTATTCCACGATCTCGCCCGCATAGATGATCGCAACCTTGTTGCACACTTCCGCCACAACACCAAGGTCATGGGTGATGAGCAAAAGGGAGGTATCATACTTCACCTTCAGCTGCTCGATGAGCTCAAGCACCTGCGCCTGAATGGTCACGTCAAGGGCGGTGGTGGGCTCGTCTGCGATGAGCAGGGAAGGATTACAGGCAAGGGCGATGGCAATGACGATACGCTGCTTCATGCCGCCGGAGAACTGGTGAGGATATTCGGTGGCGCGGCCGCCTTCAATGCCGACGATCTCCATCATTTCCTTGGCGCGCTGGAAGGCTTCCGCCTTGGTCACGTTCTGGTGCAGGCGGATCACCTCTGCGATCTGGTCGCCAACGGTGAGCATGGGGTTCAGAGCCGTCATGGGATCCTGGAAGATCATGGAGATCTCATTGCCGCGGATCTTGCGCATTTCCTTCTCGCTCTTCTCGCGCAGGTTTTCGCCGCGGTAGAGGATCTCGCCGCCGGTGATCTTGCCCGGCGGGTTGGGAATGAGACCCATGATGGAAAGGGCGGTGGTGGTCTTGCCGGCACCGGTCTCGCCGACGAGGCCGAGGGATTCGCCCTTTTCAAGGCTCAGCGTAATGCCGTTTACGGCGCGAACGGTATCCTTACCGGCACTGTACTGCACATAGAGGTCTTTGATTTCAAGAATGTTTTCGCTCATAGTTTTTCACCTCATTAGGTCTTGAGCTTGGGATCGAGCGCGTCACGCAGGCCGTCTCCGAAGAGGTTGAAGGAGAACGCGGCCGTCATGATGGCAAGGCCCGGGAACGTGACCAACCACCAGTAATCGCGGATATAGGCACGGGCAGAAGACGCCATGGAGCCCCATTCCGGTGTCGGTGGCGGAACGCCGAGGCCAAGGAAGCTCAGGCCCGTTGCGCTCATGATGGTGGTGGCGATGCTCATGGTCGCCTGTACGATGATGGGCGCAAGGCAGTTGGGCAGGATGTACTTGAAGATGATGCGCGCATCGCTGGCGCCGGTGGAATAGGCCGCTTCCACGTATTCGGAGCCCTTGGCGGAAAGCACGCTGACGCGTGTAACGCGGGCATAACCGGCGATGGAACCGATAGAAAGCGCGATGATCAAATTCGGGATGGTGCTGCCGAGAGCCGCCACGATGGAGATACCAAGCAGCGTATTCGGGATGGCCATCAGGATATCGATGAAGCGCATCAGAAGGTTATCGGTGACGCCGCTGTAGAAGCCGGCGACCGCACCGATGATAACGCCGATGACACAGGAGATCACCACCGTCACAATACCGATCTCCATGGAGGTACGGCAGCCGTAGATCACGCGGGCGAAGATATCGCGGCCGTATTCATCCGTGCCGAAAAGGTGTTCGCTGCTCGGCGGGAGGAAGCGGGCACGAAGATCCTGCGCGATCGGATCATACTTGGTGAGCAGCTGGGGGAACATGGCCGCAAAGAGGAGAAATGCAACGATCACAAGGCCGAACACGGCGGCTTTGTTGCGCATGAAGCGACCGATGATCTCCTTCGCCTGACCGTGACCGCCAACGGCGATTTCATTGGAAGAAGCGTTTACAGCTTGCTTGTTTTTCTTGATCGCAGCCATTTAGCTCACCTTCTCTTTCCTGGGCGCCTTCTTTTTGCCGCTGACATACTGGGAACGGATGCGCGGGTCAACGAAGGCATAGATAATGTCGATCATAAGGTTGATAAGAGACATCGCGATGGCAACAAACAGGATGCCGCCCTGCACAAGGGGCGCATTCTTGGTGTTGATGCCGTCAACGATCATCTTGCCGATACCGTTGATGGAGAATACCGTTTCAATAACCGCCGCGCCGCCAAGAAGCTTTGCAAAGTCGGTACCGGCAACGGTGATGATGGGCAGCACCGCGTTGCGGAACGCGTGCTTCATGACCACCACGAATTCGCTCTGGCCCTTGGCCCGCGCCGTGCGGACATAGTCCTCACGGATGGCCTCCAGCATGCTGGAACGGGTCATACGCATGCAGGCTGCAAGGCCCCAGGTGCTCAAGGTGAACGCGGGGAGGATCCAGTGCTTCCAGCTCGAAAGGCCGGAAGGCGGCAACCATCCAAGGATGACCGAGAAGAGGATAATCAGCATAAGACCTTCCCAGAAGCTGGGGAGGGAAACGCCGACCATAGCAAACATACGGGTGGCGTTATCGAGGAAGCTGTATTGCTTCACCGCCGAAACAACACCCAGCGTTACGCCGATCACGATGGCGAACACCTCCGCCCAGAGCGAAAGCTTCATCGTCGTGGGGAAGGCTGACATAATCTCTTTCATGACGGGCTGGCGGGTGGCATAGGAAATGCCGAAATCGCCGGTGACCGCATTTGCCACATAGCTGACATACTGCACGATAAAGGGTCGGTTCAGACCGTTCTGCTCGTTGAAAAGGGCCTTGTCTTCTTCCGTGGCCAATTCACCGAGGATATAATCCGCAGTCTCACCCGGCGAAAAATACATCATGGAAAATGTAATGAACGTTACGCCAAGCATTACCGGGATCATCATGATGATCCGTTTGAAGATGTACTTGAGCATCTTGTTTCCTCCGGCTTTAAATCTTGGAAAAACCGGCTGCCAGGCTCTCTGCCCGGCAGCCGGCCATCTTGCGGCTCAAGCGCCGCCGTTATTGATTGGGGATATGCTGTTGAAGCTTATTCGTAGACTACCCAGTCAGCAATGTGCTTCATGTGGTCAATGGCGGGATGGAACTCGAAGCCTTCGAGCTTCTCGCTGACCGCATAGTTGATGGGCATGTTGCCGTAGGGATAGGAATAACGCTTCTCGTAGAGGTAGTTGTTGACTTCGTCGATGCAGACTTCGCGCTGCGGATCATCATAGTAGTAGGTACGCAGCTCAAGGAGCTTCGCATCCAACCAATCATCGTTGCCCTGGAGACGGGAACCGAAGGAGGACTCATAGATGATGTACATGTTGGAAGCTTCGGAAGCCGTGGAGTCGCGGATGCAGATCTGGAACTGGCCGTTGTTGGCAGCATCGTAGGTAGCAAGCGCGCTGGAAACGATGTTCACGTTAACGCCGATCTCAGCCCACATGGCCTGAAGGATCTCAGCAGCCTTTTCGTAAACGGGCAGGGGCTCGATGTGGAGCTCGATGTCGAAACCGTTGGGATAGCCGGCCTTGGCCAGATATTCCTTAGCCTTCTCAACATCATAGGGCCAGGGTTCCATTTCCTTCCAGTCGCTGGCAGGCATGGAGATCATACCGTTGTTGACACGGCCTAGACCATCGGTGGAAGCCTCAACGAGGATTTCCTTATCGATAGCATAGGACAGAGCATAACGGACATCCTGGTTCTTGAGGATCTCGTGCTGCATGCTGTAGGTGATAACGAGGTAACGGTAAGCATGGCCGGATTCAACGCGATAGTCTTCAAACTCATCAACGCGGGCAACGTCGTTGCCTTCGATGTAGTAAGCGATATCGGCAGCGCCGGTTTCACACTCGATCACGCGGCTGGTGGCTTCGGGGATGAACTTGATGAGGATGTTCTCGGTCTTCGCAGGCTCGCCCCAGTAATGCTCGTTGCGGGTGAGGGAGATGGAAGTGCCGGGGAGCCATTCAACAACCTTGTAGGGGCCGGAGCAGATGGGAGCGCGGCTGAAGTCAGCTTCGCCCATCTCTTCGAAAGCCTTCTCGCTTACGAGGGTACCGCGGCCGGTGGAAAGGGTGTTCTGGAAGGGAGCCCACGCCTGGTTCATCTTGATGGTGAAGTGGGTGTCATCCTGAGCAACGGTGCCTTCGGGGTTCACGAACGCGAAGTTGGAAGCGCTGCGGGGAGCTTCCTTCAGACGGTTGAGCTCCCAAACGATATCCTGAGCGGTGAGGGGCTCGCCGTTGGACCACTTGAGGCCTTCCTTGAGCACGAAGTTGACGGTGGTGTCGTCAACCATCTCGTAGGATTCGCAGACGCCGCCGAGGGTCATGGTGCCGTCAGCCTGAAGATCGAAGAGGTGATCGCCGATCATGCCAAGAACGATGCAGATCGCGTCGGTGTTGGCGCTGGCGGGATCAAGGGTCTCGGGCTCGGACTCGGTAACAAGAACGATGGTGTCCTTCTGTACCTTGTCAGCGGTCTCGGTGGATTCGCTGCCGGAAGCTTCGGGTGCGGTGGAAGCTTCGGGAGCGGTGCTGGTGGCGGGCTCATTGCCGGATTCGGGTTCGTTGGTCGCGTCTTTGGCGCAGCCGGCGAACGCAAAAGCAACAAGCAGCAGTGCAAGAAGCAGTGCCAGTGTACGTTTCACTTTTATTTCCTCCTGATTTTTATTGCGCAGGCGCGAGACCCGCAAACTTGTATAACAATTTTGTTATTTCAATATGATTTTCGATGATTTTCGCTGTTGCAGCAGATCGAATTCCGTTTGCCCGAGATGCGTTTTTTTCACGCTGGCGAAGTGGCACAAATCACGATAATGTTGTGTTGACTTTTCTTACCCAGCCTGTTACTATACAAATCGAGCATGGTGTTCAGTATCTGAACTTGCTTCAAAGTATAAAGACCGTACGATTTTTGTCAATACGGAAGTTTATATTTTTGTTTTATGTTGGTTCGGTATTAAACACTTTTGCCCATTTTCAACATTATTCTCATTATGAAAAACACATGTCTCAAGGAGGAAACAAACCAATGGCACTTTCCGAAGAACTCATTCGCCGTTTCAAAGCCGTTGACCCTGCCACCATGGGTCACTACATCGGCGGCGGCTACATGCGCCCTGAAATGAAGCCCCTCAACATCGGCGAACGCCGCATGGTGGGTCCCGCCTACACCCTGCGCATCCCCGGCAAGGATTCCTGCGGCATCTACTACGCCATCTCCAAGGCGCCCAAGGGCAGCGTTATCGTTGTGGACCGCTGCGGCGATGATACCTTCGCCTGCTGCGGCGAAATGGTCGCCACCTATGCCCAGGGCTGCGGCATGGCCGGCCTTGTGATCGACGGCCCCGCCACCGACTCCGTTGCCATCAAAAAGCTTGATATCCCCGTGTTCTGCACCGGTATTTCCTGCGTGACCACCGTGATCCTCGGCGTCACCGGCGAAGTCCAGATCCCGATCACCTGCTCCGGCACCATCGTCAACCCCGGTGACATCGTCTTCGGCGACGCGGACGGCGTGGTTGTTCTTCCTCCGGATGGTTATGAAGAAGCCCTGCGCAAATCCGAAGAGTCCGTTGCTGCGGAAGTTACCCAGCGCCAGATCTTCGGCCGCGGCGAGCTCCCCGGCTGGGACATTGAGCGCCTCTTTGAGACCAATACCGTCCCCATGCTGCTCGAGCTGCGCAAAAAGAACTGACCGTTTTCCGAAGCGCCGGATTTTTTCCGGCGCTTTTTTCATAACGGGCATTGTTTTTCGAAAAAAACGGTTATATAATGATGCCATGGGAGTTGTTTCGAAATAAAACAACTTTTATAGCCGTCGGGGTGTAATCTATTTAAGCAAGTCATTTCGCATTTGTTGAAAATTCCTTTCCTGCAGCCCGATAAAGTAATGATATGTTTAGTACATATATGAAAAAACTATGCTCTGGGAACACAATATATGCCGCAGGAACCATTCTGCGGCGGAAAAGAGGAACCCGCCTATGCTTGTCATCCACCAGGAAAATGTCTGGGAAACTTACCCCTATTATCAGCTGAGCAACCTGATCTTCGACTATTCGCTCCGCTATACCGACCGCAATATGAAGCTGAAGGATTACGGCACCGGCGAGCTTTATTCCCCCGTGGAAGCGCACCTGCTTGAAAAGATCTTTTTCAACCCGGGCATCACCGTGACGGATCTTGCCAAGAAAAGCAACCGCAGCAAAGGCGCCATTTCCCAGGTCGTTACAAAGCTGATCGAAAAGGGTCTTGTGATCAAAACGAGCCAGGAGTTTCACAAAAAGCGCATGTCCCTTTGGGCAACGCCTAAGGGCAAACAGCTCACCAAGGCCCATTTAAAATACGATGATGAAAAGACAGGCGAATTCTTCAAGCAACTGCTGGAGCATTACACCTCCGAGCAGATCGATGCCTTTTTCAAGGTGATGGAATCCTGCCTTTACCTGCTGCATGACGATTATGAGAGCGCACTGATGCAGAATCTGCCCAACCCGCTCAAATAACCGCATCCCCAATTGGAAGCCGGAAGGAGACCGAAACCCATGTTCCGCGTGCTGCATTATATTTATGAAGTCTACCGGGAAAGCAGCTTTTCCAAAGCAGCGCAGAAGCTCTTTCTTTCCCAGTCCTCTTTGAGTTTGACCATCAAGCGCTACGAAAGCGAGATCGGCGTGCAGATCTTTGACCGCAGCACCATGCCCGTGAAGCTGACAGACGCCGGCGTGATCATCATCAACGAAATACAGAAGCTCCTCGCCATTGAGCAGGATATGCAGACCTATCTTGAAGATTACCGTGAGCTTAAGACCGGCAGCCTGACCATCGGCGTGCCCCACATGTTCGCAAGCTATCTTCTGCCCCGCTATATCGCAAAATTTCTGCATCTTTACCCGGACATCAAGGTCAACATCGCCGAATCGGATCTTCATTCCCTGCAGGAGATCATCCTGAACGGCGATGCGGACCTTCTCATCGAGTGCCACGATTTCGATCCGGAGCTTTTCCGCATCTATCCGCTGTTTGAAGAGCATATCCTTCTTGCGGTGCCGGCGAACGACCCCATCAACCGGAAGAACACCAAAGCCCTTCTCACCGCGGCGGATATCCTTGCCGACAAACATGTTTCCGCTGCCTGTCCCGCCATCTCCCTTACGCCCTTTGAAAAGCATCCCTTCCTGATGCTGGAGCGGGGCTATGACCTGCACAGCAGGGGCCTTCGCTTCTGCCGGGAAAGCGGCTTTGAACCGCAGGTATTCATGTACCTTAACCAGCTTGCCACCGTTTACAGCTTTGCCAAGCAGCACCTTGGCGTCACCTTTGTTTCGGATACCGCCATAAAGCTTTCCAACCCCGGCAGCGAGCTTGTGTATTATAAGATCGCCGCGGAAAACACCACCCGCAGCGTCAACATGGTGCACAAGCGCAACCGCTATATTTCCAAAGCCGCGGGCGCTTTTATCGAGCTTGCATCCATGCTGGATATGCACGATCTTGTGACACCGTAATGCGGTTCTTACCTTATTATTGATAAACATCAATACTTCACCTCCTTTCTTTGTATTTGACGAATATCCCACCCCATCGGATAATGAAGGATGGAACAAAGCCGTTCAAAACGGCAGGCAATACAGTAATCTGAAACCGGAGGCATTTATGTTTGAACTGAAAGGCATCTACTGTCCCATCGCAACCCCCTTTGTGAACGACAAGATCGCTTACGACAAGCTGGATCAGAACATGGAATTCTGGACCGCTTCCAAGCTTGAGGGCATCGTGGTCATGGGCTCCAACGGCGAGTTCACCTCCCTGCGCGAAAGCGAAAAGGAAGAGCTCATCCGCCACTGCTGCAAAGTGATCGACGGCAAAAAGCGCGTTGTGGTCGGCACCGGCAGCAACTGCATGGATGAAACCCTTCACCTTTGCCGGGTCTCTGCAGACTGCGGTGCGGATGCGGCCCTCGTTGTCACTCCCTTCTATTTCAAGGGTGCCATGAACGACGCAAACCTTGAAAACTACTACACCACCCTTGCGGACAAATCCCCCCTGCCCATCATCGTGTACAACATGCCCCTCAACGCCGGCGTGAACACCTCCTATGAGCTGCTCTGCCGCCTTTCCAAGCACCCCAACATCGTGGGCGTGAAGGATACCTCCGGCAACATCGTGCAGATCTGCCAGACCATCTTCAACTGCGAAAAGGATTTCTCCGTTCTCGCAGGCAACTGGGCATTCCTTCTCCCCGCGCTGTTCCTCGGCGCCAAGGGCGGCACGCTGGCCCTTTCCAACATCTTCCCCAACGAGTGCGCCTCCATGGTGGAACTTTACAACGAAGGCAAGTATGATGAGTGCCGTGCCCTCGCAAAGCGCCTGATCCCCATCAACGCTGCCGTTACCACCAAGTACGGCATCGGCGGTCTCAAGGTCGCCATGGAATATGTAGGCCTCTTCGGCGGCGAACCCCGCCTGCCCCTGCGCCTGCCCAACGATGATGTCAAGAAGGCCATCCGCGAAGCCCTCGAATATGCAGGCGCGGAAGTTCGCGCATAAAAAGCGATACCCGGCCCCCCGGGGCTTACCAAATTGAATCAACAGAAAAGGAGCAATATTATGGAAAAGAACGTTCTTGTTATGATCCCGGGTCCCACCCCCGTCGTCAGGTCCATCCAGGAGCAGATGGGCCGTGAGATCCAGGCCTTCGGCGATCCCCGCTTCGTAAAGGATTACAAAGAGCTCATCGATGATCTCGGCAAGCTCTTCAACTGCAGCGGCCAGACCTTCCCCCTCGCCGGCACCGGCACCCTTGCCATGGAAATGGCCATCGCCAACACCACCAAGCGCGGTGACAACGTCCTGATCGTCTCCAACGGCTTCTTCGGCGACAGGTTCATCGATATCTGCACCCGCAAGGGCCTCAACGTGGATGTCATCAGCGCTGAGTGGGGCAGCTGCGTTTCTCCCGCCGAGATCGAAAAGAAGCTCGCCGAGAAGAACTACGCCGTGATGACCGTTACCCATGTTGATACCTCCACCGCCGTTGTCGCGCCCATCGCGGAGATCGGCAAAGTGGCCGCCAAGTTCCCCGAAACCCTTTACATCGTGGACGGCGTCGCTGCCACCGCCGGCGAATATGCCGATGTGGACGGCATGAACATCGACCTTATGCTCACCGGTTCCCAGAAGGCCTTCGGCGTATGCCCCGGCATGTTCATCGTCTGGGCCGGCAAGAAGGCCCTTGAGCGCCGCAAGGCCCTCGGCACCATCCCCGAGTATTATGTGGACTTTGAAAAGTGGCTGCCCATCATGGAGAACCCGGGCAAGTACTTTGCCACCCCCGCCATCAACCTCGTATGGGCGCTGAAGGAATCCGCCGCCATCATCGCAGAGGAAGGCCTCAAGGCCCGCGCCGAACGCCACAGCAAGCATGCGAAGGCTGTCCATAAGGCCCTCGAAGCCCTCGGCTTCCAGATCCTTGCCAAAGAAGAATGCCGCGCCAGCACCCTGAGTGTCTGCATCTACCCCGAAGGCGTGGAAGATGTCAAGTTCCGCAACTGCATGTTTGAAGAAGGTGCCATCGTTGCCGGTGCGCTCGGCGCTTATGCCGGCAAGGCATTCCGCCTCGGCCACATGGGCAACATCGACATCAACACCCTCGTGCAGACCCTCGGCTGCGTAGAGCGCTCCCTCAAGGCCTGCGGCGTTGCCGTGAAGGAAGGCACCGCTGTCGGCGCTTACATGGCTGCCCTCGCGGAATAAGCAGAGCCGCTCCACAGGAAGGAGACCCGCATGCAATACACCACCCTCGGCAATTCCGGCATTGAGATCTCAAGGCTCTGCCTCGGCTGTCTCGGCTTCGGTGAACCCTCGCCGGATTCCCACGTTTGGACCCTTGATCCCGCCGCCACGGAAGTGATCGTAAAGCGGGCCCTTGATCTCGGCATCAACTTCTTCGATACCGCCAACACCTATTCCCACGGTACCAGCGAAGAATATCTCGGCCGGGCGCTCAAAAACCTCGTGCCCCGCGACAAGGTGGTCATTGCCACAAAGGTCTACTTCAATGAAGGTCACCTTTCCAAAAAGGCTATCTTCCGGGAGATCGACCTTTCCCTCAAGCGCCTTGGGACGGACTATGTGGATCTTTATATCCTGCACCGGTTCGACCCCACCACCCCCATCGAGGAGACCCTTGAAGCCCTTGACACCATCGTCAAGGCGGGCAAGGTGCGCGCCCTTGGCGCTTCCGCCATGTACGGCTACCGCTTCCACACCATGCAGGTGTGCGCGGAGCGCAACGGCTGGACACCCTTCGTTTCCATGCAGAACCACTACAACCTCCTTTACCGGGAGGATGAGCGGGAGATCATCCCCCTCTGCCTGCAGGAAAAGGTGGCACTGACGCCCTTCAGTCCCCTTGCGGCCGGCAGGCTCGCCCGCCCCGAATGGAATGCGGACACCCACCGCAGCAGGACGGACACCACCGCCGCCGGCAAATATGACCGGACGGAGGCGACGGACAGGGAGATCGCAAGGCGCGTGCATGAAACGGCGGAAAAATACGGCGCCAGCATGACGCAGGTAGCTTTGGCGTGGCAGTTCAAAAAGGGCATCACCGCCCCCATTGTCGGCGCCACGAAGGCCAAATACCTTGATGACGCCGTGGGCGCTTTCGATGTCGCCCTGACGGATGCGGATATCGCCTTCCTGGAAGAACCCTATGAACCCCACAGGGTCGTCGGGTTCGGCACATAACAGACAAGCAAAAACCCCCGTCTGCGCAGCGCGCAGGCGGGGGTTTTGTTTTTCTTTCCTTATTATCTATGATATTCCATACCGTCAGATCTCATTGCCCGGGAACCTGGGGATGCCCGCAAGTCCCTTCATAATGTCCGCATCCGTGGGAACGGTATCGGTCATCTCGCCATCGTTGTAACGGCCGTATGCCACAAGGTCGAAATAGCCGGTTCCCGTCAGGCAGAAGAGGATGGTCTTTTCTTCGCCGGTCTCACGGCAGCGGATGGCTTCATCCATGGCAACGCGGATGGCGTGGCTCGATTCCGGCGCGGGCAGGATGCCTTCCACCCTGGCAAATTCCTGCGCAGCGGCAAAAACGGAGGTCTGGGGCACGCTGACGGCTTCCATCAGCCCGTCATCGTACAGTTGGGATACGATGCTGCTCATGCCGTGATAGCGAAGGCCGCCGGCGTGGGTACCCGCGGGGATATAGCCCGCGCCGAGGGTATACATTTTCGAAAGGGGGCAGATGCGGCCCGTATCGCAGTAATCGTAAACATATTTGCCCCGGGTAAGGCTTGGGCAGGTCTCCGGCTCCACGGCGATGAAGCGATAATCCTTTTCGCCCCGAAGCTTTTCGCCCATGAAGGGAGAGATAAAGCCGCCCAGGTTGCTTCCGCCGCCGGCACAGCCGATGATCACATCCGGCGTGATGTTGTATTTATCCATGGCAGCCTTGGTCTCAAGGCCGATGATGGTCTGGTGCAGCAGCACCTGGGAAAGCACGCTGCCCAGCACATAGCGGTAGCCTTCCATGCTGGTGGCGGTCTCCACCGCTTCGGAGATGGCGCAGCCGAGGCTTCCCGTGGTGCCCGGATGCTCCGCAAGGATCTTTCTGCCGACCGCTGTGGTCACGGAAGGGGAAGGAGTGACGGAAGCGCCGTAGGTGCGCATGACTTCCCGGCGGAAGGGCTTCTGTTCATAGGATACCTTGACCATGAACACCCGGCAGTCAAGCCCAAGATATGCGCAGGCCATGGAAAGAGCGGTGCCCCACTGCCCGGCGCCGGTCTCTGTCGTCACGCCCTTAAGGCCCTGCTTTTTGGCGTAAAATGCCTGGGCGATGGCGGAATTGAGCTTATGGCTGCCGCTTGTGTTGTTGCCTTCGAATTTATAGTAGATCTTTGCCGGTGTGTTAAGATGCTTTTCAAGGCAGTACGCGCGCACAAGGGGCGCGGGGCGGTACATTTTATAGAAATCGAGGATCTCTTCCGGGATGTCGATATAGGCGTTGGTATCGTCAAGCTCCTGCTTCACGAGCTCGCTGCAAAATACCTTCTCAAGCTCTGCCGCGGTCATGGGTTCTTTCGTAACAGGATCAAGCAGCGGCGCGGGCTTATTCTTCATATCCGCCCGGACGTTATACCACTGCTTCGGCATTTCGGATTCGCTGAGATAAATTTTGTAAGGGATCTTTTCTTCGCGCATGGTTCGCACTCCTTTCATTTTGCCTTTCTGGCTTTTCGGCGGTGTTTCCGCCCTTTCCCCGGGACAGGAGGCAACAAAAAAAGCCCTGTCCCCACTTTCATCTGCAGGGACAGGAGCCGTAACTCCTGCGGTGCCACCCGGCTTGGCGCATTCGCGCCCACTTTGTGCATACTGTCATATGCCGGCGTTTGATAACGGAGCGCCATCTCCGGCTTGCCTACTGAAAATTCAGCGCGCCCTCAGGAGCCCATTCGGCCCGGCCCGCCCTGCCGCGATTCCACCGCCCGCGGCTCTCTTGAAAGGGGATATCCGAACTTACTTACTCTCCCTCAACGGTTTTGATTTGTTTGCAAGTATAAGCACTTTGTCGCCGCCTGTCAAGTTTTTTTTGCAGAAAACACAGGGGCTTGCCGTGTCTTTTCTTCAGAATATGCCGAGGCGGTCCAAAGGCGATACACGAAGAAATGCCCTGCCCCGGATGCGGGAGGCTTCTACCGTCAGCTTATCCGCATCCACAAGGGCATGCGTTCTGTCATCCGGCAGGATGAAATAATGCCCTTCGGGAACGGTATGGGCCGTGATCTCCCCGGAAAGGGCGCCCGATGCGTAGCCCCGCTCATCAAGGAGCAGACCGCCGATATAGACCCTGCCCTCATAAACATCCACCTTTTCGCCGGGCAGAGCCACGATGCGGCCGATATAGGTGCCCGCGCCCGTCATGCCGGAATAGGCCACCACATCCCCCCGGTCAGGCGCTTTCACATGCTTTGCAAGGCGGTCAAAGAGGATCACATCCCCGGGCATAACGGAGGGCGCCATGCCCACATCCCGCACCTGCACGCCGAAAAGCCAAAGGGTAAAAAACGCCGCCACCACCGCAAGGGATGCAAGCAGCGTAAACACCCATGTGTACATTCTGAGGGTGCGGTATTCCTTTTGTTTGCCCGCGGTTCGCCGAAGGGGCATTTCCTTTGCGATGTTCTCTTTGCTTTCCATTGCTGTTCCGCCTTCTGTGTGTTAAATGCGCCTTGCCTCATCAAAGGGCCAGACCACGCCGATGACCTTTCCTACCACCCGCTCAAGAGGAATGGCACCCACAAGGGGGTTGCGGCTGTCGGAGGATTCGTTGCGGTTGTCGCCCACCACGAAAACATGGCCTTCGGGCACAAGGTATTCCGCCATATCCTGATCGATGCGGTCTTCCCAGTATGCGGATTCGTTCAGCTTTTCCCCGTTCAGATACAGGATGCCGTCCCGGATCTCCACGCTGTCGCCGCCGATGCCGATCACCCGCTTCACGCAGCTTGTGGTATGGTGGGGATAAAAGCAGATGATGATATCCCCCCGCTCCGGCGCATTGAACCAATAGCTGAATTTTTCCACCAGCATCCTTTCGCCGCTCACAAGGGTATCGTGCATGGAATCGCCCACCACGCGCACGGGTTCAAACAGGAACAGCCGGAGCGCAAATGCCGCCGCCAGCACGATCACAAGCCAAAGCACAAACTCCTTATCCGCCGCCCGCTTGTAGGGCGCATCCTTTGCGTGGATGGCCTCCGCATCCTTCAAAAGCGCCGCACGCAGGGTTTTATCGATCTTCTCCGACATGGTTTTCCTCTTTCTTTTGTGTCAGGTTTTTCCGGGCGCTGCGAAGAAAATCCCCCCGGTCCAGCATCACGAGCCGGTCGCAGCGGCTGCAGCGCAGCTTGATATCCGCCCCCGTGCGGGTGACGATCCATTCGTTGGCGCCGCAAGCATGAGGCTTTTTCATCACGATATGATCCCCAAGCTCAAAATGTTCGATCATACGGTTTCTCCTTATTGAAGAAGCTCTACCCTTGCCTTGGGCAGGGCGATGCCTTCCTTGACAAAGCGGGACACGATGCGCTTTCTGAGCTCCCGCTCCACGCCCCAATGTTCAAGGGGTTTGACCCGCTGTACTACCCGGAGCACCATTTCGCCGCCGGCAAGCTGCACGGCGCCCACCACCTCCGGCTCCGCCGTGGCGATATCGCCAAGCTCGCCGTAATAGCGCGCCGCCTCTTCCTTCATCAGAGAAAGGGCAAGGGCGGTATCCGCTTCCTGGGAAACGGGGATCTCCGCAATGGCAAGGGAATCGGTACGGGAATAGTTTGTCAATACGCCGATGCTGCCGTTGGGGACGATGCTCACTTCCCCGCCGTACTGGCGGATGGTCACCGTGCGCAGGGATACCGCCTCCACGGTGCCGGTCACACCCGCAAGGGAAACATAATCCCCCACGCTGAGCTGGTCTTCAAACAGCATGGAGATACCGGCAGCCACATCTTTGATGATGTTCTGCGCGCCGATGCCGATGGCAAGGCTGCCGATGCCCGCTGCCGCCAGCATGGAATTCATGGCACCAGAATAGCCGAGCTCGCCCACAGCGATGGCGATGGCGATAAAAAACACCGCATAGCGGATCACGCTCATCAGGAGCGTGCCCGCTGTCATGAGCCGCCGCGCCTTGTGTTCTTCAAGCACGCCCGCCCGGCTTCTGACGATGCCGGAAATGATGCGCTTCGCCGCGGCGATCAGAAGCGAAGCAAGCAGAAACGTAATGATGATATCGATCACCGTTGAAAGGAAGGAAAGTCCCTTCCCGGCAAGGGCAGCATCAGCGGCGGGAATAAAAAGCAACGTGCGCATACGGTTCCTCTTCCGTGGGTCTCTTTCGCCGAAATACCTCGGCATAATATAACAGTATACCATGCTCCTTCGTTTTTGTGGAGCGCAGTCGACGGCAAAGTATAGATTTTTCATATTCTCTTCATATTTTTATCCTTTTTTCGTTCATAAAAGTTGACAGCCGGTAACGGTTGCGTTATGCTATGGGTTACGAAATAATATATTTTCGTTTTCTGTGCGGACCGGTTTTGTTTTCCGGGCACAGAAATCCCCCAACACGGTTCCACTTTTTCCGGGGTATAACCCCAAAACAAAAAAAACGAAACGGAGCATTTCAAATGGAAAACAACGGATTGCACAAAAAATATGGCCTTCTGACCGCCATCTGCATGGTCGTGGGCATCGTTATCGGCAGCGGCGTCTTTTTCAAAGCGGAAAAGATCCTCAACGAAACCGGCGGCAACCTTCCCCTCGGCATTCTTGCGTGGAGCATCGGCGCCGCCATCATGGTGGCCTGCGCATACGCCTTCTCCCTGCTTGCCACCCGCTATGAGCGTGTGAACGGCATCGTGGACTATGCGGAAGCCATCGTCGGCAAGAAATACGGCTACTATGTTGGCTGGTTCCTGACCACCATGTATTATCCTTCCATGACCAGCGTTCTCGCCTGGGTCAGTTCCCGTTATCTTTGCGTGCTTTTCGGCTTCGCCCCCACCAGCGCCGAGTGTTTGACCATCGCCGGTTTCTTCCTTGTCGCCAGCTATGTGCTCAACGCCATTTCCCCCATTCTTGCGGGTAAATTCCAGGTTTCCACCACCGTGATCAAGATGGTTCCCCTTTCCCTGATGGCTGTCGTAGGTCTGATCGTGGGCCTTTCGAACGGCATGACCGTTGAAAACTTCACCACCGTTGTGGATGCTTCCAAGAACCCCGGCATGGCGCTTTTCACCGCTGTCGTTGCCACCGCCTTCGCTTTTGAAGGCTGGATCATCGCCACCAGCATCAACGCGGAGCTCAAGGATGCGAAAAAGAACCTGCCCCGCGCCCTCGTGATCGGTACCCTTATCGTGGCCGCCACCTACATCCTCTACTATGTGGGCCTTGCGGGCACCGTGACCAATGCGGAGCTGATGAGCAGCGGCGAAGCCGGCGTGCGCGTTGCCTTCGAGACCCTCTTCTCCAGGGTCGGCGGCACCATCCTTTCCGTGCTGGTGGTCATCTCCTGCCTTGGCACCCTCAACGGCCTCATGCTCGGCACCAGCCGCGGCATGTATGCCCTTGCCGCCCGCGGCCGCGGCCCCGCCCCGAAGGTATTCTCCCGCGTGGATCCCCACACGGATATGCCCACCAACTCCGCGGTGATCGGCCTGCTCTTCTGCGCTTTCTGGCTTCTGTACTTCTACGGTTCCCAGCTGACCGCGCCCATGTTCGGCTTCTTCAAGTTCGACTCTTCCGAGCTGCCCATCATCACCATCTACGGCGCTTACCTGCCCATCTTCATCATCGCCATGAAGAAGGAAAAGACCCTCAGCAAGGTGAATCGCTTTGTCGCTTTCCCGCTTGCCTGCGCCGGCAGCCTGTTCATGGTGGTGGCAGCGATCTTCGCCCACCATGCCACCGTGGTCTCCTACCTTGTGGCCTTCGTCATCTTCATGGTCATCGGCATCTTCTTCCGCAAGGAGCAGGAGATCTGAAGCATCAAAAAACCAAATGCGTTTTGCCGCGCGGGAATTCCCGCGCGGCTTTTTTGCTTCCGCATCCAATAATTTCCACTTTGTTTTTCTTTTCCACATCCGAATCGCGCCGCGTTGTGGTATACTGACATTATGGACAATAAAAAAGAAAAAAAGCCTCTTTCCCGGGCAAAAAAGATCTGTATCGCGCTCATCGCCGCGGCGCTTCTTGCGCTGGCGGCCGTTGCGGCACGCTTTCTCTATGTCATGTTCGTGAATCCCATGAGTGCCTTTCCCGGCAGGCCCACGCCCGTGCCAACGGCGGCACCCACGCCCACGGCTTCGCCCACGCCTATGCCGACGCCGGAGCCCACACCCACGCCGACCCCACAGGCTACGGCTTCGCCCACGCCTGCGGCGGAGCCCACGCCGGAGCCCACGCCCACGCCGACCCCTGCGCCCACCTATACGCCGCAGGAGCTTGCGGACCTTTCCTTTATGAAAAACAGGGTGAACATCCTCATGCTGGGTTGGGATGAAAGCCCGGAGCGCAACGAGGAGGGCAGCGGCCTTTACCGGGATGAGGAAAATAACTTCCGCAGTGATGTTATCATGCTGCTGACGGTGGATTTCAAGCGGGAGCGGGCGGATCTGATCTCCATCCCCCGGGATACCTTTTCAAAGGTCTACACCGATACCGGCGAGCGCTACGGCAAAGGTCACTGGAAGATCAATGCCGCCTTCGCAAAGGGCGGCAGCGTGGAAGGCAAAGGCTTCGAATACGCCATGGAAAGCGTATCGAAGCTCCTTGGCGGCATCCCCATCGATTATTATGCCGGCGTTGACATGACGGGTCTTAAAGCCGTGGTGGATGCCATGGGCGGCGTTTGGTACGATGTGGATGTACGCATTGAGCTCAACGGCCGCATTCTTGAAACCGGTTACCAGCATCTTGATGGGCAAAAAGTGCTTGATTATTGCCGTGCCAGAAAGGGCATCAGCACGGATGTTGGCCGCGCGGACCGGCAGCAGCGGATTCTTTTTACGGTGTTTGAACAGCTTAAATCCCGCGATCAGCTTAAAAATCTGGTTGGCGTCTACAATTCCGTGAAAGACTATGTGGTAACGAACCTGACTGCGGAGCAGATCGCCGCCCTCGGCGTGCTGGGCATGAATCTTGATGCGGATACCCTCAATCGCCATACCTTAAAGGGCGAATATGTAAGCAATACCTCTTACGGCGGGGCAAGCTATTATGTGCTCAGCAACGAAAAGCTGGTGGCGCTCATCGAGAAGGTGTTCCGCGTTACCATTGTGCCCGATCCCACAGCGGATATCGCCCATGTGAAGGGAGAAAAGGCGGCGATGACCGCGGCGCGCTATCTGACGGGCGCGGAATATATCCTCTCCCTTGCGGAGAATGAGGCCGCCCGCCTCGGCCTGTTTGCACCGGAGGCGGATACCCTCAGAAAGCAGTGCTTTACCGCGGAGGAAGCGGTAAACGCCCTTATCCCTCTCATTACCCGGGAACCGGGCATCTCTACGGACGTGCCCCTTGATCACGAAGCCATCGATGCTGCTATCGAGGCGCTGCACAGCGAGCTGCTCGGCATAGCAAACAGCCTTGGGCTCAACCGCAAAACCGCAGACAGCGAGCTTCTCCCCGGCGATCTGTATCAGGATCTTCCCCGAAAATAACAGGAAGGAGAATTTCCCATGCCCTTTGACCCGCGTACCGATGCGCTCAAGCCGCAGCTTTTTGCGTGGCAGGCGCACCTTCACGAAAACCCGGAGCTCTCCTTTGAAGAGTTCGAGACCACCGCTTACCTTGAAACGGCCCTTTCCGCCATGGAAGGCGTCCGTATCAGCCGCCCCACCAAGACCGGCCTTGTGGCCAGCATCTTCGGTGAAAAGCCGGGCGAAACAGCCGTTCTCGGTATCCGCGGGGATATCGATGCCCTGCCCATTCAGGAAGAAACTGATCTCCCCTATATTTCAAAAAAACCGGGCGTGATGCACGCCTGCGGCCACGATGGCCACACAGCGATCCTTCTCGGCCTTGCGCAGCTTCTGAGCGAAAACCGCGGCAGCTTTTCCGGCGAGGCGCGGCTCTTTTTTCAGCATGCGGAGGAGCTGCCCCCGGGCGGTGCCGTGGAGATGGTGCGTGCCGGCGCGGCGGAGGGTGTTGACGCCATGCTGGGCCTGCACCTTTCCACCAACTGGAAAACCGGCGTGTTCGGCATCCGCAGCGGCGTGCTGACCGCCGCTGTGGACAGGTTCGACATCACCATAAAGGGAAAGGGCGCCCACTGCTCCTTCCCGGAACAGGGTACCGATGTGATCGTGACCGCGGCGCAGCTGATCCTTGCGCTGCAGACCATCTCTTCCCGCCGCGTGGCGGCAAACGACCCCGTGATCGTATCCGTCTGCATGGCGAATGCCGGCACCGCCTACAATATCCTTCCCAATGAGATGGCGCTGACGGGCGCCGTGCGCTCCTTCTCCCCGGAAACGAGAAAGAAGATCGAGCGGCTCATCGGCGAGATCACCGCAGGCGTCTGCATGAGCGCCGGCGCAGGCTATGATTACAAATGGGATGCGGGCTATGCTTCCGTATTCAACGATGATGCCCTGTATTCCCTTGCGGAGGAAACGCTGCTGTCCCGCTTCGGCGAAGCCCATATCGATCACATCGATCCTATTATGCCCGGCGAGGATTTCTACGCCTTCCTGGAAGGCAGGCCCGGCTTCTTTCTGGAGCTCGGCTCCCGGGCGGCGGAAAAGGGCTGCGATATGCCCCACCACAACGCAAAATACAAGCTTGATCAGGAAGCACTGCCTTACGGCGTGCAGTATCTTTTCGATATGACGCTTAGGCTTCTTGACGGCACAAGACCCTTTGACAAAACGAGGTAGCGGATGAAGATCACCGTTCTGATGGACAATTATACCTATATCGACAGATATTACCTTGGCGAACCGGCAGCGGCCTACCTGTTGGAGACGGGGGAAAAGACTATCCTGCTCGACACCGGCTATTCCGCCGTGACCCTTGAAAACGCCCGCAGGATGGGCATTGATCTTTCTCGGGTGACGGATGTGGTGATCTCCCACGGCCACAACGACCATACCGGCGGCCTCATCCCTTTCCTTGAAGCGCACTCCCAAAAAGTGAAAATCCATCTCCATCCGGACGCGCTGCTCAAAAAGCGCTTCGACGGGCTCGATGTGGGCATCCCCTTTGACCCTGCCGCCCTGCCCGGCAATGCAAAGCTCTGCCTTTCCAACGTGCCGAAGGAGATTGCAAAAAACGTACTCTTCCTTGGGGAGATCCCCCGGGTGAATCCTCTTGAAGCGCCCGCTGTGGGCGAGACAGACCGCCGCGGTGTCTTTGAGCCGGATTATCTTCTTGACGACACCGCCCTTGCCTTGCGGACGGCGGATGGGCTTTTCATTCTGACAGGCTGTTCCCATGCGGGCATCTGCAACATGGTGCAGTATGCCTCCGCCCTGACCGGGGAACGCCGCATCGCCGGCATCCTCGGCGGGCTTCACCTGTTTGACCCGGGGCCGCAGGTAGATTTTGTGATCGAGCGGCTCGCCGCCCTTGGCGTCAAAAAGCTTTACCCCTGTCACTGCACATCCCTTGCGGTCAAAACGCTGCTCGCACAGCATTTTGATGTGGCGGAAGTAGGCGTCGGCTTTACGCTGACGGTGTGAAGGCGGAAAGCAGAAAACAGACCTGCGGCATATACCGACAGGTTATCACCAAATCATCATTCATGAGGTAAACATGGATTTGAGAGCAGCGCAAAAAGCCGTATATAAAAATAAGGTGGATAAGGGCTTCAATGTAACAGATGTGAGTAAAGAGTTTTGCTTGTTGTACGGTGAAGTCGCCGAAGCGTATGAAGCATGGAAAAGAAGGCACGATAATGTCGGCGAAGAATTGGCAGATATTGCTATTTACTTGCTCGGATTGTCTGAAATATTAGGCGTTGATTTGGCTTCAGAAGTAGAAAGCAAGATGAAGATCAATCAAGACCGTGAATATGAGATCATTGACGGGATTTTAAACCGTGTTTCCAAAAGGTAAATTGAAGTTTGCCTGATAGATAACGGCAGGTTTCCATACACCTCCTGGCACATCGTATCATGTGCAATTCCGCACCGCACCAAAGAACCTCCCTCTGATGAGGGAGGTGGCAAAAATCTTTGATTTTTGACGGAGGGAGAGATCGTGAAAGCGTATAATAAGGCAAATATCCCTTTGGCAAAGGCATTGAGAAGAAACATGACACCATGGGAGCAAAAGTTGTGATATCAATTTTTAAGGAACTATCCTGTTCGTTTTCAAAGGCAAAAGGTGATCGGCAATTATATCGTGGATTTTTATTGCGCCAAGGCAAAACTGGTCGTAGAGCTTGACGGCAGAGGTCATTATACTCCGGATCAGACCGAAAAAGATGCCGTTCGTACCAAAGATTTGGAAGCCATGGATTTAGCTGTGCTGCGAGTTTGCAATTTGGACATTGACCGCAATTTCAGCGGGGTATGTGATTCTATTGATCTTGCCGTCAGGAAATCTCTCCCTCAGCCAGCTTCGCTGACAGCTCCCTCGTCAGAGGGAGCCCGTCATTCCAACAAGTCAATACACAAACAGACCTGTGAATGATCACAGGTCTGTTTTACTATCGTATGATTATCTGACAAAAGATGATGTTTTTATGCTGCCCGCCTTCACATCAGTCTTTGAAGATCCTCTCTTTATATTTTTCCACCACCGCAAGGAGCGGCATGCCGAGGCCGTAGCAGGCGATCAGCTGGCCCGCCGCCACATAGGCGGTTGCGGCAAGAAAACCGATCTCGCCGGGCATGTAGACATATTTCATCAGCGCGCCCACAATGAGCGCATTCGCGAGGACAGGGGGCAGCGGCGCAAGCCACTTGGAAAGGCCCTGTCTGCGCACAAGATACGTCAGCAGCGCGCCAAGAAGCGTTGCAAGGCTGCCGAAGATCACATCATAAAGGGGTGCGCCGCAAAGGAAATTGGCGGCAACACAGCCAATGAAAAGACCCGGCACAGCGGTAGGGGTCAGATAGGGCAGCACCGTCAGTGCCTCGGAAACACGCACCTGTACCAGCGAAAAGCTGATGGGTGCGCAGGCCATCGTCACAACGGCATAAAGCGCCCCGATCAGGGCGCTTTGCACAAGCGTTCTTGTTTTGAAGAACCGCTTCATTTTTTTATTTGGATTCGATATAGGCGTTCAGCTTTTCCACCAGCACATCCACATCGATACCGTGTACGGCACAAGCCTGCTCCAGATCTTCACCCTTTGCCATCACGCAGCCAAGGCAATGCATGCCGCTTTCCATGAAAACTTCCGCAGTGCCGACATCGGTACGAAGAACCTGCTCAATGGTCATATGCTTGTTGATCATGTGTTATTTCCTCCATCATGGTTTTTTCTTTGCTTTTCGCGCTTATTTTGCGCTGTGGGCATTGTATCACATTCTTTTTTGCCTTTCAACGGGCACTTTTTCGGAAAAATGCCCGCCGCCCGGCCGCCGTTTTCAGGAGATCATATGGGCATAAAGGTCTTCGTAGCGGGCAGAAGCCTCTTCCCAGGAATAGTCCGCTTCCATGCCGCGGCGCACGAGCCTTTCCCACATGGCCCTGTCGCCATGGTAGTATGCCACAGCATGCTGCACGGTATAAAGGAGCTCATGGGCATTGTAGTTAAGGAAGGCAAAGCCCACGCCCGTATCGGTATATTTGTTGTAGGGCGCCACGCTGTCTGCAAGGCCGCCGGTCTCTCTTACTACCGGCACCGCGCCGTAGCGAAGGGCAATGAGCTGGGAAAGACCGCAGGGTTCGAAGCGGGAGGGCATCAGGAAAAGATCCGCGCCCGCATAGATGCGGTGAGAAAGGGCTTCATCATAGGCAAGGCGTACGCCTACCCTTCCGGGATAGCGCGCTGCCGCCTGTGCGAACATGTTTTCATACCGTTTATCGCCGGTGCCCAGCACCACAAGGGCCATATCAAGGCACATCAGCTCATCAAGCACATGGGCGATCAGATCAAGGCCCTTCTGGTCGGTAAGCCTTGTCACAACGGCGGCAACGGGGGTATCCGGCGAAACGCCGAGGCCGAATTCCCTAAGGAGTGCCTGCTTGCAGACCGCTTTGCCCGCCATATCATCAACGCTGAAATTCTCCGCAAGGGCGGGATCCTTCGAAGGGTCGAAGAAGTCCGCATCGATGCCGTTCAAAAGGCCGCTGAGGGCATTTTCCCGCTCCCGGAGAACGCCGTCAAGCTGCTCGCCGTAATAGGGGGTCAAGATCTCCCTTGCATAGGTGGGGCTGACGGTGCTGACCCTGTCCGCATAGACGATGCCGCCTTTGAGGTAATTCACCGCGCCGTAAAACTCAAGACAGCGGGGATCGAAGGCGGCGCTGCCAAGGGAAAGCAGCTCATCGGTAAAGCCCCGGTCAAACACGCCCTGAAACTTCAGGTTGTGGATGGTCATCAGCGTGCGGATACGGCTGTAGGCGGGGTCCTTCGCATACTGCAGCCGGAGAAGCGGCGCGCACATGGCGCACTGCCAATCGTTGAGATGCAGCACCTCCGGCACAAAGCCGATGCGGGGCATCATTTCAAGGATGGCTTTGGAGAAGAAGCCGAAGCGCTCCGCCTCTTCGCTGTCGAAGCTGCCGTAGATATAGTCTCTGCCGAAATAGTATTCGTTTTCAATGAAATAATAGGTAACGCCATCCCGGGTAAGGGTGCGCACCGTGCAGGGCTGACAGCGCCAGCCAAGCCGCACCGGGAACTCGCAGAGACATTCCATCCGCTCGCCCCATGCCTCCCAAACGCGCTTGTAAAGGGGCAGCACCACCCTTGCATCCGTGCCGTTTTTGCAAAGCTGCTTCGGAAGCGCACCCGCCACATCCGCAAGACCGCCGGTCTTGATAAAGGGCAGGCATTCGGAGGCGGCAAACAGCACGCGCATGCGGGGCATGTCTTGTTTTTTCGTCATAGGTTTCCTTTCTTTTTGCGGCGGGCGAAAAACGCCCGCCGCTTCTCTGTCTTCTTCTCGGTCAGATCACGCTGCCCTTGCGGATGATGATGGGGAAGCTTTCGTAGCCCGCAAGGCGGCGGTCCTTCTTCACAAGCACGCCCTTGTCGAGGGCCACATAGGAAAGTTCCGCGCCGTTCTGCACTTCCGCAGCCTGCATGAGGATGCAGTTTTTGACCACCGCGCCGGGGGCAACATGCACACCGCGGAACAGGATGCTGTTTTCAACGGTGCCTTCCACAACGCAGCCATCCGCCACAAGGCTGTTTTTCACCGATGCTTCCACGCCGTAGCGGGCGGGCGCTTCATCCTTGACCTTGGTATAGATGGGGTGATCCCGGTTGAACAGATCTTCCCTTACGGGGCGCTCCAGCACCGCCATGTTGTGGCGGAAAAATTCGCCCAGGGAATCGAGTCTTGCCACATATCCGCCGTAGCGCCAGCCGTAGATTTTGAGTTCGTTCACCTTTTTGAGGAGGATATCCCTTGTGAAGTCGAGAAGATCGTGGGCTGCCGCTTCTTCGATCAGGTACTCGAGCAGCGTTTTTTCCATAATGAACACATCGCAGCTGCGGCAGCGGCTTTCCGTGCGGTAGGGATTGTATTCCATATCGAGCACGCGGCCGTTCTGCTGCATGGTCAGGCGAAGGTCATCGTACTGCTCTTCCGTGTTGAGGCTGTTTTCCTCGTTGTACATCACGGTGATATCCGCACCGGTCCTGATATGCTGCTGCAGCATCTCATCAAAGGTGGTATTGAAGATGGTGTGGCTGCCGGTGAGGATCACGTAGCGCTGCGCGCTGCGGCGGATATAGCCGAGCACGGAACGAAGGGCATCCACCGTGCCGCGGTAAAGGCCGGTATTATCCCTTGTCACAAAGGGCGGCAGGATAAAAAGACCGTCGCGCTTGCGGTGAAGATCCCATTCCTTGCCGGACTCCAGGTGATCCATCAGAGAATGGTAGTTTTTCTGGGTGATGATGCCCACATTGGTGATGCCCGTGTTCACAAGGTTCGAAAGAATGAAGTCCACGCAGCGGTAGCGGCCCGCAAAGGGCACCGCCGCCACGGAGCGGGAATAGGTCAGCTCTCTGAGCTGTACATTGGAACTGCCGGTATAAATAAGGCCGAATGCTTTGTCTGCCATGGTTTAGCCCTCCTTGATGCCGAAAGTGTCTGCGTTGACGATCATACCGGCGGGCACCCTTGCGCCCGGGCGGATGGAGGTATTGCTTGCAACAAGGGTGATATCGCCGGTGAGGGCGGTATCATAGCTTTCCCCCGCTTCCGGCGCCGCGCCGAGCACAGCCCCATCGCCCACGGCGGCGTTTTCACCCACGATGGCCTTTGTGACCACCGCCTTCGCGCCGATGCGCGCGCCGGGCAGCACCACGGAATCCTTTACCACCGCGCCCTCGCCGATGGTTACGCCGGAAAAGAGCACGCTGTGGGAAACGCTGCCATCCACATAGCAGCCCTCGGTGATGATGGAGCGGCAGACGCTGCTCTCCTTGCCGAGATAGTGGGCAGGCAGGATCGCGCTGCGGCTGTAAATGCGCCAATCCTTATCGTTGAGGTCAAGCTCCGGCTTTTCCTCGATGAGGTCCATGTTGGCCTCCCACAGGCTCTGCACGGTACCCACATCCTTCCAGTAACCCTTGAAGCGGTAGGCAAACATGCGCTTGCCGCCATGAAGCATCTTCGGGATGATGTTTTTGCCGAAATCATGGGCGGAGGCAGTATCCTTATCATCCTCCGCAAGGTAAGCGCGCAGCACGGGCCAGTTGAAGATGTAAATGCCCATGGAAGCGTTGTTGCTCTTGGGGTTCTTGGGCTTCTCTTCAAATTCCACAATGCGGCTTTCCGCATCCGTGTTCATGATGCCGAAGCGGTGCGCTTCTTCCATGGGCACTTCGAGCACGGCGATGGTGGCATCCGCGCCCTTTTCCACATGGTGTTTGAGCATATCGGCGTAATCCATCTTGTAGATGTGGTCGCCGGAAAGGATCAGCACATATTCCGGGGAATACTGGTCGATAAAGGCCATATTCTGACAGATGGCGTTGGCGGTACCGGAATACCATTGGCCGCTTGAGCCGGAAACATAAGGCGGAAGCACATAGACGCCGCCCGAATTGCGGTCAAGATCCCAGGCGCTGCCGTTGCCAAGGTAGCTGTTGAGCTCAAGGGGTTCATACTGGGTGAGGACACCCACGGTGTCAATGCCGGAATTGACACAATTGGAAAGCGGAAAATCGATGATGCGGTATTTTCCGCCGAAGGGGACTGCCGGTTTTGCGGTGCGGTTGGTGAGCACGCCGAGGCGCGTGCCCTGGCCGCCCGCCAGCAGCATTGCGACCATGCGTTTTTTGATCATGCGCGTTCCTCCTGAAAGTGATGTTGTGGGGTCCTGTTATCTTTTTTTGCCGGTGTATTCCACCCGGTAAAATACAGCTTCATAGCCGGAAAGGGGAATGGGAGCGTAAAAGCTTCCATCCGCCGCCTGTTCCGTCATCAAGGTGGCGGGCGCATCCGTCAGCCTGGAGGAAAGCAGCCTTGTAAGCTTCGCCTCTCCGGAAAGCGGGATGCCGTAGGGGGAGCGGGGAACGGGGGTAAAGTTGAACAGGCAGAGGATCTCGCCATCCTCCCCGAAGCGGCTGAAGGCGATGACACTTTCGGCGGCGTTATCCACAACGCGCCAATGGAAGCCCTCCCAGCCGTCATCACGGGAATAGAGGGCAGGGGTGGAGCGATAAAGGCGGTTGAGGGATTTGACGAATTCCCTTAGCGCCGCATGCTGGGGGTAATCGAGCAGGTGCCAATCAAGAGAGCGGCGGAAATCCCACTCCGCAAACTGGCCGAACTCGCCGCCCATGAAAAGGAGCTTTTTGCCGGGGTGGGCGTACTGGTACATATAGAGCATGCGAAGCTGCAGGAACATTTCATCATAGCTGCCGGGGAAGCGGCCGATGAGGGAATTCTTGAGGTGTACCACCTCATCATGGGAGAAAGGCAGCACATAATGCTCCGTGAAAGCATAGCACATGGAGAAGGTGAGCTTGTCGTGATGGTAGCGGCGGTAAATGCTGTCCAGCTTGCAGTAGGAAAGGGTATCGTTCATCCAGCCCATGTTCCATTTCAGGTCAAAACCGAGCCCGCCATCCTTTGCGGGAGCGGTCACGCGGGGGAAGGCGGTGCTTTCCTCCGCAATGAGCAGCGCGCCCGGGCACTCCCGGTGCACGGTCTCCGAAAGCTCGCAGAAAAAGCTGATGGCGTCAAGGTTTTCCCTGCCGCCCTGCTCGTTGGGCAGATAGTTGCCGCCCCGACCGTAGTCAAGGTAGAGCATACTTGTCACCGCATCCACCCGAAGGGCATCGATATGGTATTCCTTCAGAAGGAACACAGCGTTGGAAATAAGGAAGCCCCTTACCTCGCTGCGGGCAAAGTTGAACACCATGGTGCCCCACTCCGGCTGCTCGCCCCGGCGGGAGTCGGGATGTTCAAACAGGGCAGTTCCGTCAAAACGGCGAAGGCCGTGGGCATCCCGGGTAAAATGGGCGGGCACCCAATCAAGGATCACACCGATCCCCGCCCTGTGGCAGGCATCCACAAGGGCTTTGAACTGTTCCGGCGTGCCATAGCGGGAAGTAATGGCATAATAGCCCGTGACCTGATAGCCCCAGCTGTCATCAAGGGGATATTCCGACAGGGGCATCAGTTCGATATGGGTATAACCCATATCCACCACATAGTTCACAAGTTCATAGGCAAGGGCTTCGTAATCAAGCCCCTTGCGCCAGGAGCCGAGGTGTACCTCATAGATGTTCATGGGGGCCGTGTGGGCATTCGCCTTTTTGCGCGCCTCCATATGGGCCGCATCTTTCCAAATATAACCTTCACTGTCCCAGACAACGGAGGCGGTATCGGGCCTGTGCTGCGCGAAAAATGCAAAAGGGTCCGCCTTGTAGAGCATCTGCCCGGTAGCGGTCTGGATGGCGAATTTGTAGGTGTCGCCCTTGTGTACATTGCCGACGCAGCAGCTCCACACGCCGGTCTCACCAAAACGCTGCATGGGCGCAGCGGAAGCATCATAGCCGTTGAAGCTGCCCACCACGCTCACAGCGCGGGCACCCGGCGCCCAAACGGCAAAACGGTATGTATCCTTTTCTTCTTCGACACGGTGGCAGCCAAGTTCCCTGTAGGCATAGACGTTTTTGCCCTGATTGAACAGGTAAACCGCTGTTTCGTCCAGGTGTTTCCGCATCGTCGTTCTCCTCTTATCCGTAATTTCAACAGGGGATATCCCCGCCGGCATATTATTCTTATCTATCATATTATTGTATACCATATCCGCGCCAAAAGGTAGGCACATTCTTCCGCAAGCAATGAAAAAATGATACAATATTTGCCCGAAAACCGCATTTCCCATAACATATGCTTACCGCAAAGCCGCATCCGCCCCTTTTCTTTCCCGGCGCAAGGGGGTAAAATAAAACCACAAAGCAAAAAAGCGCTCCCCGGGAGCGCGGAAGGACAGCCATGCGCGATACGATTGCATTGAAGGTCATCGCCCGCATCAAAAGCGATTTTACCACAAAGTTCGGCATTCCCCGGCAAAGCGGCCTTGTACCGGAGCAGGAATCCATGATCGTCTTTGAACGCGAATACCGGGACCGCAACGCCCTGAGGGGGCTCGAGGGATATTCCCACATCTGGCTCATCTGGGGCTTTTCCATGGTGGAAAAGGAAGGCTGGTCGCCCATGGTGAAGCCGCCGCGCCTTGGGGGCAACAAGCGCATGGGCGTGTTTGCCACCCGCTCCCCCTTCCGCCCGAACCCCATCGGGCTTTCCTCGGTAAAGCTGCTTCGGACGGAAACAAGGCCGAACCTTGGCACGGTGCTCATCGTTTCGGGCGCGGACCTGATGGACGGCACCCCCATCTACGATATCAAACCTTATCTGACCTTTACCGATTCCCACCCGGAGGCGGAGGATGGCTTTGCCGGGGAAAAATACGCCTATTCCCTTGAAGTGGAATTCCCGGAGGAATGGCTTTCCATGATCCCGGAAGAAAAGCGGGAAGCGCTCAAAGCATCCCTTGCACAGGATCCCCGCCCCGCATACCGGGATGATCCCGAAGAGCGCTACGGCTTCGAGTTCGCGGGCTTTGATGTGCGTTTCCGCGTAAAGGAAGGCGTGCTGACGGTGTGCGAGGCGGTACCCCTTACCGGTTCAGAAACCACACGGCAAAATTGAGGATGCCCGCAAAGGCCGTCCACAGCGCATAAGGGATCTGCAGCCGGGCAGCGGTCTTTGATACCTTCATAAAAGAAAGGATCATGCTGACCACAAGGAACAAAAGCAAAAGCAGCCACAGGAAGGAAAAAAGAAACGCCCGCAGCAAGAAAAAGAGCAGCGGCCAGAAGAAATTGACAAGAAGCTGCAGCCCATAGGGCACAAGCGCAGCCATACGCTTCGCATGGGGCGCATCCGCGGCACAAACAAGATAGCTGCTGACGCCCATCAAAAGATACAGCGCGCCCCAGACAAAGGGAAAGAGCTTCCCCGGCGGCGCAAAGGAAGGCTTTGCGATGGTCTCATACACGCCCATGCTATTTTTTGTGATGAGCGCCGCAAGGCCGCCCACCGCAAGGGGAACGGCGAGGGCGATCAGAAAATGTTTCAGCTTTTTTCCGTCATGTTTCATAGAAAAGGGCCTTTCCGTTTTTTCTTATTCTATGCCCCCTTGTCCGCTTCCATGCGCGCAGCCGCTTGCTATTCGCCGGCCCCGGTGCTATAATACATGTGAAACATCTATCAATAATAACTCCATAAAAAATCAATAAAAAGGAGCGTCATCTGGTGTATGAACATTTGGCACGATATTTCTCCCAAGCGCATCAAGCCGGAAGATTTCCTTGCCGTCATTGAGATCAGCAAGGGCAGCAAGACCAAATATGAGCTTGATAAGGAAACCGGCGTGCTCCGCCTTGACCGGGTGCTTTATACCTCCACCCACTACCCTGCCAACTACGGCTTCATTCCCCGTACCTACGCGGCGGATAAGGACCCGCTCGATGTGCTGGTGCTTTGCTCAGAGCCTATCCAGCCCATGACGCTCATCCAGTGCTATCCCATCGGCATGATCAGCATGATGGACAACGGCTTTGCGGATGATAAGATCATCGCCATCCCTTATGAAGACCCCACCTACAACAGCTATCAGGATATTTCCGAGATCCCGCGCCATGTGTTCAACGAAATGTCCCATTTCTTCCAGGTGTATAAGTCCCTTGAGCGCAAGCAGACCGCCACCGATGAGATCCAGGACCGTGCCGCCGCCGTCCGCGTCATCAGGGAATCCATCGATACCTATATCGAGCTGTTCTGCAGGTAAAACAGGAAATGCAGGGGCCCCCGAAATAATTCGGAGGCCCTGTTTTTTTGCATAAAACCAGTGAAAACAAAGAAAAACGAGCTGTTGGAGCTCGTTTTTTCTCTCAGACGGAAACCCCAGCAACACGAGGACTGCGTTACTTGGATTTCAACATCATCTTATCCCAGTTTATCCTGCTTGTCAACAGATTATGCAAAACTAATCATCTCTGTTACAGTCTTCCCCATCGGAAGGGCTCATTTTAAAACAATGATCTGGCATCAGATATATGCCATTGTATGTTTTTCCTTTCCACGATATCGTTTTGGCACGATCCAGGATCACGGAATACAGGCTGAAAAGCCATTCCTCATATTCGGAAGCCGGCTGCCTGTTTTGCAGCCCCAGCTGGTGATAACACCGGATCAACCCGGCGCAGATATCCGCAAGTTCGATTGTTGTGGTAACGCTGGAACTTACAAAAAACGGCGACACCAACACTTTTTTGATAGCCTGTCCTTCCTGTGAGCGAAACAGAAAGTTGTTAAACCCCGTTGCATACAGCTTATCCCTGCCATCATCTGTTTCATCAAAAACAAAGATTGCATTCTTTGCGCCGCAAGCATAGCAATACATATCAACTCGCCGTATCAATTTGTGATGCTGCACCGGCAGCTGCCCCTCGGGTATATAGGGCAGATACTCCGGCCGATTCATCACGACGGCAGAAACAGAACAATCATATGTCTTCAAAAACGAAATGATGATATTTGCATATTCCTGATTGATGGTTCTTTTCTTTTAGATCGTTTTTGTATTGAACAGATTGGTGGATTTGATCTCGGTTTGCTTGTGATAAAGCCGGTCTTTTAATTTATTTATACATCGCATGTGTGATGTTGCGCACCTGAGATTCATCGATACAAACCGCAGCCAAAACAGAAACTGTGTTTGTATCGGAAGGAATAGGGTATCCGCTTTCATCAACGTAAACTAACATATACCCTACCGATCCTGTCATGATTCTGCATTCAGTATAGCATCTGCATTCTTCCGCTTCAATGGTCATCTTCTCTCTCACACCTGTTTTCTCAACAGCCCCGCTTGCCTTTTCCGCCCGGTTGTGATATCGTTTCAGTATATGTCGGCAGAGCCGGCACAAGACAGAAAAGGGGACTTTTTTATGATGAGAAACGCATATGACGTGCTGGAAGAACGCGGCTTTATCAAGCAGTCTTCCCATCCCGAAGAGCTCAGGGAGCTTTTGAGCAAGGAAAGCGTCACTTTTTATATCGGTTTTGATCCCACGGCGGACAGCCTTCACATCGGCCACTATGTAGCGCTGATGACCATGGCCCACATGCAGCGCTGCGGCCACAGGCCCATCGTACTCCTTGGCGGCGGCACCGCTGCCATCGGCGATCCTTCCGGCAAAACGGATATGCGCCGCATGATGACCATGGAAGAGCTTGACCACAACGCCTCCTGCTTCCAGAAGCAGATGGCACGGCTCATCAACTTCGAAGGCGAAAACGCCGCCATCCTCGCCAACAACGCGGAATGGCTCCGCAGCCTCAACTTCCTTGCGTTCATGCGCGATATCGGCGTGCATTTCTCCGTGAACCAGATGCTCCGCGCGGAGTGCTACAAGCAGCGCATGGAGCGCGGCCTCACCTTCTTCGAAATGGGCTACATGCTCATGCAGAGCTACGACTTCCTCATGCTCAACCGCAAGCACGGCTGCGTGCTGCAGATGGGCGGCGATGACCAGTGGTCCAACATCCTCGGCGGCGCGGATCTGATCCGCCGCAAGGAGCGCAAGGCGGCTTATGCCCTTACCACCGCCCTTCTCACTACCAGCGAAGGCAAGAAGATGGGCAAGACCGAAAAGGGCGCCCTGTGGCTTGACCCCGAAAAGACCAGCGTGTACGATTTCTATCAGTACTGGCGCAACGTGGACGATGCGGATGTGAAGAAGTGCCTGAGCCTTCTCACCTTCATCCCCATGGAAGAAGTCGAAGCCATGACCGCCGAGGGCGGCGCGGCCCTCAACGCCGCGAAGCGTACCCTTGCCTTCACCCTCACTGCGCAGGTGCACGGCGAAGAGGAAGCCGCAAAGGCCCAGCAGGCGGCGGAAGCCCTCTTTGGCGGCGGCGGCAGCCTTGATAACATGCCCACCGTTACCCTGACCGCGGCGGATGTGGAAGCCACCGGCCTTCGGGTCGTAGACCTTCTTGTGATGGGCAAGCTCTGCAAAAGCAAGAGCGATGCCCGCCGCATGATCGAAAGCGGTGCCGTGCTCATGGATGACGAAAAGGTCACCGATGTGGCCGCTGCGGCAGACCCCGGAAAGCTCGCGGGCGGCATCGTCCTTAAGAAGGGCAAGAAGAGCTACGTCCGCGTCATCGGCGAATAAACATACAGCATAAACGTTTTAAGGGGCGCTGCAACTGTCACCGCCCCTTTTTTCATCCCGCGTGAAAGGAACAGAAATGGACGCTTTCAAGACCATCGCCCGCGCCTCGGAAGAGGAATACATCATCAACCGCTCCCGCTTTATCGGCCGCTGCTATCCTGTTTCCACGGAGGAAGAGGCCCTTGAGATCCTTGCCGCCATCCGCAGGCAGCATTATGACGCCACCCACAACTGCTACGCTTACCGTGTGGGCAAGCGGGGCGAGACCGCCCGCTTTTCCGATGACGGGGAACCTTCCGGCACGGCAGGCATGCCCATGATGGAAGTTTTGACCATGAACGGCGTTACCAACGTGCTCTGCATCGTCACCAGGTATTTCGGCGGCATCCTGCTTGGGGCGGGCGGCCTTGTCAGAGCCTATGCAAGGGGCGCGGCGGAAGCGGTGCGCGCGGCGGGCGTGATGCACCATATCCCCGGCACCGCCATCGAATTCACGGTGGATTACGGCCGCTACGGGGCGGTGGAAGCCTATGTCAGGCAGAACGCGCAGGTGGATGACATCGAATTTTCCGAAACGGTGAAGATCCGCGTGCTGGTGGAATCCGCCGCCGCGGAAAGCTTCAAAAAAGAGATCATCGAGCGTACGGATGGCCGCGCTGTGCCTTCGGTCACCGGCGAAGGCTACCTGATCCGCCCGGAAACGGGAACAAAATCGTAAACAATTTGTGCGCCGCCTTTCAAAGCGCTTCCGTATCGGGTATAATATCATAGAAAGGATATGTTCTTTTAAGGAGTTAAAATAGATGATGTTACGCTTGAAAAAACGGCTTGCCGCCGTCGTCGTGTTCCTGCTCGCGGCGGCGCTTTGCGGCAGCACCCTTGCTGCCGAGATCACCGGCAGCTCCACCCCGGAATCCCTTTCCGCTTCCGGCAACGTCACCTTCACCTTCAACATCAAAAACGATGGCGAAGCGGAAATGACGGATATCCGCATCCTTTACAACGGCAGCGATTTCTTTTCCACCGCAGATGCCGTCATCGCCTCCGGCGAATCGAAGAGTTTTACAAGCTCTCCGCTGACCGTGCCGGATGCCCTTATCGGCCAGCCCATCACCTTTGATGTCACATGGAACGAAAACGGCGAAAGCCGCAGCGCTTCCCCTACGGTCACGGTACAGAAAAGCGGCGGCGTTCTTGGGGATGATCCCCTTGCGCAGCTGCCCCAGAGCGTTTCCGTTACCGCCGCGCGCACGGTGAGCGCATCCCAAGCTTCCACCGGCGAGGTCATCACCCTTACCTATACCGTCACCAATTCCGGCACCGTAGCCGTTACCGGCGTTTCCATCACCGATAAGGAGATCGGCGGCCGGGAACCCATGGTAAAGGATATCACCGTGGAGCCGGGCATCCCCTATGTGTACACCCACGAATACAAGATGGGCAGCTCCACTGTGACAAGCGCCCCCGTGATCACCTACAAAATGCCCGACGGCACGGAAAGCAAGATCACCGTTTCCGAAAAGGTGCTGGGCATGGTCAAATCCCGGCTGGATACGGAAGTGGTGCCCGGCGTGCCTACTGCTGATGGGCAGAGCTTTACCCTCACCCTGACCAACAACGGCAATCAGCGCATCAGCAAGATCAGCGTGAAGGATGATCTCGGCGTTGTGGTGGCGGAAGGCTTCCAGCTTGCCATCGGCGAAAGCAAGACCCTGACCCACACCGTTTCCACTGCCGAAGCGCGCAATGTGGTGTTCTACATCGAAGGCGTTGACGGTATCGACCAGCAGTATTCCGACAAAACGGAAAGCTATCCCGTCCGCGTCTATATCGACCCTTCCCTTGTCGGCATCGATTTTTCTGCCGCCGTGGCGGAGCCCCTCAACAGCGCGGGCTCCATTACCGTCAATTTCACCGTAGCGAACACCGGCTCCCTTACCATGCAGAACATGGTTTTGACGGAGCAGGAATACGGCGAGATCCACAGGCTCGAATCCTTCGCACCCGGCACGGAAAACATCAATGCCAAGGTACATGTGGGAACGCCCCGGGATCTTGTCTTTACCCTGACGCTGTTTGACTCTTCCCAAAACGAATACACCTATACCGCCCACATCACCGCGGACTATGTGGGCACCGTCTCCGAACAGGAACCGGAAGCCCCTTCGGTGGAAGAGGAAGGCGACCTGATTGCGGAGGTTGGCTCCTCCGTCAGCAGTGCCCTTCGCACGGTGCTCATCGTGCTGGGCATTCTGACGGTGATCGCTCTCATCGCCCTCATCATCCTTTCCTCCCTTGAAAAGAAGGAGCGGGCGCGCCTTGCCCGCCGCCGTGCCATCCGGGAGCGCAAGCTCCGCGAACAGGCCATGGAGGAAGCCAACGCCCTTGCCCGCGGCGCAAACCGCGCCGTTCCCCCCGCAGGCGGCACCACGCAGCGCATACCGCCCGTGAACCCCACGCCGCGCACCCCCACCGATGGCGGCAGCACCACAAGGGTGCCCCGCACAAGGAAGTAAAAAGCAGCGGTATCGTCAAGGCAAATTGGAGGTGAAGCCTTGAAGATCTACGATTATGCAGGGGAAGAGAACCTTTGCGGCGACAGAATATACCAGCGGCGCAGCGCGCTCAGGCTGTCACAGGCCGATCTCGCCGCCCGCATGCAGGTGAACGGTGTGCTCATTGAGCGGGAAGCCATCAGCAAGATCGAAACGGGCGACCGCTTTGTGGCGGATTATGCGCTGATGGTATTTGCAAAGGTGCTCGGCGTATCCATACAATGGCTGCTCGGGCAGGAAGAGAAAACAGAATAAAAGCGCGGAAGCTTTAAACTTCTGCGCTTTTTCTTTTTTCTAAAATATGCTTTTATTCCTCTTCCTGCTCGTCCCCCACCAGCATCAGGGCGATCTCACGCATGGCCCGCTCCGCTTCCGGCACATCCGTGCGGTTGGTGGCGATGCACAGCACAAAGGGCTCCTTCGCGCAGACCACCGCCACATCGTTGGTAATGCCGCTGTCCTCGCCGGTCTTGTGGGCCACATCGATATGGCCGGGCAGATAGCCGGGGATCTTATGGTTGATCTGCTGCTCAAGAAGGATATCTTCCACCACCTTGGAGGTGGCCTCATCGATGAATTCATGCCGCCACACCTGTTCGAGCAGCATGCCCATCTCCTTGGGAACGATCTTGTTCTGCTTGCCCGCGGCGCCGGCCGCACTGTCGAACAAAAGCCGCTCGATGTGGGTCTTTTCAAGGCCCATGGCCTTAAATTCCGCATTCAGCCTGTCGATGCCGAAATGGCGCATGATGATGTTGGTGGCCATGTTGTCGCTGATGGTGATCATCAGCGCACAAAGCGTTTTCAGGGAAACCTCGATGCCATCGTCAAAAAAGCGCAGCACGCCGCAGGAAGGCACCCTGTCCTCCGCTTTGCAGAGGAGCTTATCCTCCCAGCTTGCCCTGCCTTCGCTCACCAGCTTCGCCGCCGCCGCAAACATGGGCAGCTTGATGACGCTGGCGGCTTCATATTCCTCGTTTTCGTTGAGGCAAAGCTCTTCGCCGGTCAGAAGATCCTTATAATAAAAGCCCACTGTGCCGGGTACCCGGGAAAGCCGGTCAAGGATCACAGCCCTGTCCAATACACGTGCCATATATAACGCTCCTTTTTCTCAATCAGAATTGCTTTCAGTATAGCAACCGACGCAAAGAAAGACAATCCCCCGGATAAAATGCACTTGTTTACAATCTTTTCGGTTGAATTGTGCCTTTCGTTGTGTTACTGTTTTTTCATCCCATGTTCGGAGGTAACGCCGATGATCAAACGGCTTTTTACCGCACTCCTTGCGGCGCTTTTCCTTTTCAGCCTTGCTGCCTGCGGCGAGGATATCCCCACTGCAGATGTGGGGAGCGATAGTGTCATTTCCACCCCCGCCCCCGCAGAAACGCCGGAACCGGTGCAGGATGAGACCGATCCGCCGGGAGAAAGCATCGCCGCTTCCTTCAAGGAACAAACCCTCTTTTTCCCGGAAGGTGCCACAGCGGAAAATGCGGACTATATCCTTACCTATTCCCTGCCCCTTTTCCCGGAGGGGGATGCGCGAAACGAAGCCGTTGCCCTGTATGAGGCAGAGCTGATCGCCCGGGTACAGGAAGAGCGGCTCCCCCTTGCAGACCGGGCGGAGGGCGAAATCGCTCCTTCCACCGCCGTTGCCTGGGAGCTTTTCACCGCCGAACTTGCAGGCAGGGAATACACCAACCTGCTGCTGTTTGAGACCGTTACCTTCGGCGCCGGTGAGGAAGTGCTCCCCCATGCGCTGGTGCTTGACGGCGCGGGCGCGGAGCTGACCTTTGCCGCTCTTTCCGGCCA
>SVGX01000051.1 GCA_015056105.1 Clostridiales bacterium
ACATGAGCGAAGAAGATGAGGTGACCATCGAGATCTCCACGCCTCTGATGGATTCACTTTATGCCATTGCGGAAAAACACGACCTTAAAAATGGAATGGCTTTGAAAAATACAACTCACGCGTAACGGACGGCACATCCTTCCTCCTCTCCATCGCCATGGAAAACGGGGAATACATTGATGCAAAGGGCTATATGACCTGGCCGAAAAACTATGACGAAGCATCCGTTGAGATCTTTGCTTTGTTTGAGGAAGCCTATTATGCAACCTTCCCGAACGATTGAATGACGGTCTCCGCAAACGAGGAAGACGTTTTGTCTTCCGGTGTACGGCGCTTTAAAAACATGTTATACGTGTAATAATCGAATATTGCCCTTCTAAACGGGCAGCTATCCCAAAGGAGGTCAGCCAACTGTGAACCAAACCATGGAACAGCTTTATGGGCGAAAATCCGTTCGCGTATACGAAGATAAGGAGATCGATGAAGCCATTGTGCAGGAGATCCTTACCGCCGCAACTATGGCACCCACCGCAGGCAATCAGCAGCTTTACACCATTCTTCGCATCACGGATGATGCCTTGAAACGCTCCCTCAGCGAAAGCTGCGACCATCAGCCTTTTATTGCGGAAGGAAAGCTCATCCTTATCTTTTTGGCAGACTGTCTCAAATGGCACGAGGCATTCCGCTATGCAAACTGTGAGCCCCGCATGCCCGGCGAGGGCGACCTGATGATCGCAGTAAGCGATGCGCTGATCGCCGCGCAGAATGCTGTGGTAGCGGCGGAATCCTACGGTATCGGCTCATGTTACATCGGCGATATCATGGAAAATGTGGAGATCCACAGAAAGGTGCTGAACCTGCCGAAATATGTGTTTCCCGCCGCGATGCTCGTATTCGGCTACCCTACCGAACAGCAAAAGCAGCGCAAAAAACCGCCCCGCTGCAAGTTGGAGCACATTGTCCACGAAAACACATACAGGCAGCTCGACGAGGCGGAGCTTCGCCGGATGTTGGTGAAAAACTGTACGGAAGAGACCTATGACAGCTGGATCCAGGCCTTCTGCAAGCGGAAATACAATTCGGATTTTTCCAGGGAGATGACACGCTCCGTACGGCAGTATCTTCTTGATTTTGCGGAAAGCGCAGAAGAATAAGCAAGCATGTAAAAGATTGTTGAATTCCGACAAAAGAAAAGAGAGCGAAAGCTCTCTTTTCTGCGTTTGGCAGTATCGATCGGTTTTTCAGCATGCTTGCAGCGCTTCGTTTCTGGGGTTCTGCCGCTCAAACCATAGTAAAACTCATGATGATAGTAGCAAGAAGCGATGCAACAAATATGCCCGCGATCACAAGGCAAAGGATCCGCATTGACTTTTTCAAAGGTTTTCCTCCGTTTTCAGCAGCATTGTTCGGGGTAATCCACCCTTTTCCATGTTACAGCAAAGCAGCGAAAAAAGCCAACTGTTTCTTGCGATTTCAAATACTTTTCACAACAGATATGCTATAATGTGCCTACAGACTCACCTTTTCCCGGGAACCTTTTTTCATTCCGCACGTTTTCAAAAAAAGACATGTTTGTGGGGGATATCATGATCGGTGAAAAAAGACGGCTTATCTTTCATGCCGCTGCACATTTTACGGTAGACCTCTCCTGCTTTTTTGCGCTGTGGTCCGCTGCGCTGCGCTCGCAGGATGCACCGCTCCTTATCCTCCTTTATAACTTCCTTGCCTTTGCGCTGCAGGCACCCATCGGCGCGCTGCTTGACCGCTGTGACGATGCACGCCCCTATACGATCCTCGGCTGCGGCCTTGTGGCGTGGGGTGTCCTTTCCCTTGCCTATCCCGTTTTGAGCGTATTGCTGCTCGGCCTTGGCAACGCCCTTTTCCACGTGGGCGGTGCAGTAACATCCCTTCGCCACCGGCCGGGCGATGCGCTGTTTGCAGGCGTTTTTGTGTCCCCCGGTGCACTCGGCGTTGCCCTTGGCACGCTTGCCGGCAAGGACAGTCTGCTTTCCCCGCTGTTTTTTGTGCTGCTGCTTCTTGTTTCCATCGGCTGCATATGGCTTGGCGGAACAGGTGCAAAGCGGCAATGCGAGGCATTCCTTTGTCCCTCTCCCCTGGACCACATCGGTGCGGGTGCGATCATGTGCTGCCTTGTTTCCATTGGCATCCGTTCCTTTGCAGGGTTTACGGTAAAGACCCTTGGGAGTACGGCACTGTTCGTGCTACTCGGCGCGGCGGCATCCTGCCTTGGGAAGTTTTTTGGCGGTATTCTGGCAAAAGGGCTTCCCCACCGCATCGTCGGGCTTCTCGGCGTCGGCATCGGCGGGCTGATGATGGCCTTTTTTCCCGAAAGCTATACGTCATACGGCGGCATCTTTCTTTTTAACCTTGCAATGCCACTGACCCTTTCCGCGGTGATGGCGGCGCTTCCTGGCCATGCGGGCTTTGGCTTCGGCCTTACAACCCTTGCGCTGTTTCTTGGCAGCGCACCACTTTATGCGTTGCCCGACGGCTACACGGCTTCCCTGCCGTTGATGGCGGTGCTGACGCTTTTCGCCGCATTTCTGCTGTTTTTCTCGCTGAAGGAAAAAGTGCCTGCCGCAAAGGCGGCAGAAGCTCTTTCGGAATACATTCCCACATATGAGGAGGAGATCACATGAATTATCCCATCACTCTCGATGCCGCCGTGCCGAGCTTTGTAGACATGTTGTTTTTCAGTCCCCTGCCCCTCTTGATCGGTATCTCGATCGTTCTCATTGCACTGTTTTTCATTATCCGATCCGTGAAAAACAAGAAAAAGTGATGTTTCATAAAGGAGGATTCGCTTATGCTGTTTTCCGTAAGCCTTGATGTTGCCGCCCCAGGTCTCATCTTCCTTTTTGGCCTTCTTCCGATCCTTTTCGGTATTGCCATTGTTGCCGCTGCGGCATATTTCATTATCCGCACCATTAAAAAGAACAAAAAATAGACAGCAGAAAGCAAGGTATGCGTATGTTTCCCGTTTTTCTTGACCTCATCGTTCCAACGCCCATTCCGCAAGGCGGCGGCAAAGGCGGTGCTTTGATTGTTGCCGGCATTCTTATTGCCGCTGCCGCAGCATATTTCATCAGCCGCACAGCCGGAAAAAACAAGAAATAAGCTATGCTCAAGCACATTCTAAATACAGTTTTATACTATCTTATCCCCCTTGCCCTGACGGTTTTGACCGAAGGGGCATTGGCGGCTTTTTTCCGTTTCAAAAAAGAGGAACAGCGCGTGCTGTTCCTCATCAATCTTTTGACCAATCCGCTTCTCAATATGTTCCTCGGCATATTTGCGATGCTGTGCGGCAAGGCTGCGCCGCTTGCCTTGGTACTTTGCCTTGAAGCGCTCGTGGTGCTGTCGGAAGGGTATCTCATGCGCCGCATGCTTCCTGAAAAGCGGTATCCCTTTCTGCTTTCGCTTGTTTACAACGCTGCATCCTATCTTTTCGGCGTCGTTCTTTTTTCGTTTTTCCCTTCCCTTTAACCGATCCGGATGCCGATGATCTTTTGCGGTTCGCCGCTTCCACCGGTACCGCGGGTACCGACAACAAGCATATTGTTAAACACGGCGGGTGTTGCATCCACACGGGATCCGAGATCAAGGGTGGTAAGTACTTCGCCGGAACGGGCATCGTGCATGGTCAGAATCCCGCCCCGGTCGCACTGCAGAATATAAGCGTTTTCCATCGTATCGTAGATCACAACGGGAGAACTCCAATAATCGGCCGCCTGTTCATGGCTCCAAACCAGAGCGCCCGTCTTTTTATCGTAAGCGACGAGCCTGCCGCCGACCACCGCTTCCCCATCCACCGTGGTCGGGATGCAGGAGGAATTATAGATCACAAGATCCGCAATGGCACCGCGTCCCGCATGAGGCGTTGAAAGCGTTCCGCCGTTGGTGGTGCTGCTGCCGTTTGAAGCATCCCACGCCTTTTCCCATACGATCTCGCCCGTCAGGGCGTTTATTTTTCTGTGATAGTTTTTGCCGTATCCGTTCGCGATGCCGCTTTGCGTGGCAACGGCGTTTGCGGTGTAAAGATACAGCGTGCCGTCCTCATAATCCTCTTCAAGAACAAGACCGCCGTCGCCATCATCCGTCACATCCTTTGCGTAGACGATCTCCATGGTATTGAGATCCACGCACTGCAGGTAGCCGCCGTTATCCGTAAAGAAGGCGTAGTTTTTCCAGAAGACCGGCGAACTTTCGATTCCCCACTGGCGGTCATCATCGCCGTTTCCGTAGCCGTTTGCGGTATAGCGATACTTTGTAAGCGCGCCGGGGGAAACGCTGACAGTGCCATTGATGCTGTCAAATGCCGTATTGAGCTTGACGGTATACAGCACGCCGTTTTCGCCCGCGACGATCAGCGTATCCGTTTCCGCATCCACCATAGCAGAAGCATCGTAGGCCTGCCACTCCCGCGGGGAGAAGGGATCGCGCCCGCCGAAATGCCAGATCACGGAATTGTCGATCAGTGAGACCACACGAAACCAGGCACCGCGGGTGCCTTCTTCGCTGGTGCTCATGATACCCTGCCCGGTATAAAGCAGCGGATAACCCCGCGGGTCAAGGGTCGCCGTGCCTTTTGTAACAACGCCGAGATTAAGGGGGGCGCGGGTATTTTTGCCTGTGGAAAGCTCTTTGAAGTAGATATTGCCATCCATAGCGGGATAGATGACTTCCGTAAACCCTTCCTTGGTTTTGAATTCATCGTATACGCCGAGGAAGGGTCTGACAGTATCATCCCACTGCACGATGAGCGGCATACCCGTCCAGCCGATGCCGGACCATACCCCATCCTCTCCGCAGTCAAGGGTGCCGATAGTGGTGTCCCACACCCGGGAAAGGGTCTTTGTGGAAACGCTCTGCACGCCGTAGGTAAACGTATCCCTGTAGTTGTTTCCGCCGTAAGTTGTCACGCCGCGAAGTGCGGTATATTCCTCGCCGGAATCAAAGCCGATGGGCTCCGGGCGGGTGTAGGATGCTACCTCATCCCGGTTATCCATAATCTCGCCCCGAAAACCGATGACGGAAAGCGCATCCGAAGATTGAGCCGTTACGCCAAGCCCTTCCGGCAGCGCCGTGGGCGGCGGCGGTGTGGGTTCAGGCGTGGGAGCAGGCGTCATGGAAGGCACCGGCTCGCCTTGTTCGCCCTTTGGGCCGATGTCGCCGGAGAAGATACGGATCAACAAAAGCGTCAGCCCCGCGATCACCGCAAGCAGCAGCAAAAGAAGCACGATCCTTCGCACGATGAATTTGCGCCGGCGTACCGCATGTCTGCTTTTTCTTCGCGTCTGTTTCCGCTTTGCCATGGCTCCTCCTTAAAGACTTTTGTTATTCTTCCGTGGGTTCTTCCGTTTCTTCACTATCTTCCGGCGTTTCTTCCGGTTCCGGGATCTCCGAAGCATCCGCAACAAAGGTGATGCTGCCATCCCCTACCTCAAAGCGCAGTTCCGGTGTGCAGCTGCCGATCAGATACACATCCGCTTCCTGCTCGAACAGGAACACGCCGACGCCTTTGGCGCCGCCGACAGCCTCAAGGGTCGCAAGACCTTCAACGGAAAGGTCATGTATCTCCGCACCGTGATATTCACCGCCGTTTATAACAGAAAGCTTTGCGCCTTCTTCAAGCGCCAGCGTGCCTTCGCACTTGAGCGCATTATAGTTTTCCTTTGTTTCAGCGGAAACCGTAACGCCTTCACCAAGACGCAGTTCATCGCCGCGGATATTCAATCCACCCAAAGAACCCGTTGCATCAAGGCTGCTCCCTTTGAGAAGGGTAAGGCCCTTTGCGCTCAAGCCTGTGCCCACATTGCTTGCAAGGCGGAACACGCTGTTTTCCCCGATGGTGATATCTCCCTCGCCAAAGATGCCGTGCGCAACGCTTGTGATGGTCACATTTCCGCTGAGCGCCGCATTCCCAAGGCAGCCGATCCCCGAACGCCCGGCGACGATTTCCACATCCATAAGCTGCAGCGCCGCGCCGTTTTCAAGGCGGATCACACAATCGCCGTTGCCGGTGATCGTATTCCCCTCTCCGTAAACCGTAATGGGGCCCCGCTCATTTGAAAGGGAAAGAAGCGCATCCCCAAGATCGATGGATGCACCAAGGCGTACCGAATTCGCATCGCCGTTTTCAAAAAAGGCGATAAGATCCGCCGTTGTAAAGATTCCTTCCTGCGGGTCATTGATGTCGAGATGCTCCTCCGGCACATCTTCGGTGCAGGCCGCTGCCGCAAAAACGAAAAGCGCACTCAGCATCAGGAGCAATAATCGTTTCATATCGCAAATGATCCTTTGTCTTTTTTTATAGTGTATCATATGGGAAAGGGCACTGCAAAGGCAGTAAAGTCTGCACAAAGACATTCCTTTTCTTTTACAAGGTGAAAAAATCTACTTGTTTTTCCTTTTACGGTATCACGCAAGCAAGCGGCTTAAACTGCGCCATAATCCGCTCCGCTGCACGCATACCGTCAACAGCAGCACTGACAATGCCGCCCGCATAGCCCGCGCCCTCACCGGCAGGATAAAAGCCGCTGCAGGTCGGCGCTTCGCCGTTTTCATTGCGCAGAATGCGCACCGGCGCGCTGGTGCGGCTTTCGACGGCAGTGATCACGGCTTCCGGCATATCATAGCCCTTCAGCTTTCGGCCGAATGCGCGGATCCCATCCCGGATGCCTGCCGCCATAAAATCGGGAAGGCATGCCGAAAGATCAGAAGGACGAACGCCTGGCGTATAGCTCGGTTTCACACTGCCGAAGGATGTGGAAGCGCGGCCTGCAAGATAATCCCCCACCTGCGCAGCCGGTGCAACAAAGTTCCCGCCGCCAAGACGGAAAGCCGCCCGTTCCAATTTCTCACGGAAGCGAAGTCCCGCAAGGGGATCGCACGCATCGTAATCGCGCGCATCCACCTGTACGATCACCGCCGCATTGGAATTTTCTGCGTTTCTCGCATAATGGCTCATACCGTTTGTAACGATGCCGCCTTCCTCGCTGGAACAGGCCACGACCTGCCCGCCCGGGCACATGCAGAAGGTATACACACCGCGGCCGCCGCTTTGATCGGACAGATGGTATTCCGCCGCACCAAGACGGGGGTGCCCTGCAAATTTTCCGTATTGGGAGCGATCGATCATCTCCCGCGGATGCTCGATACGCACACCCATTGCAAAGGGCTTTGCCTGCATGAGGAATCCTTCCTCCGCAAGAAGCTGATAGGTATCGGATGCCCCGTGTCCCGTTGCAAGGATACAGGCAGCACACGGAATACGTTCTTTGCCGGAAGATGATTCCGCATACACTGCCGTGAGGCTTTCGCCTGTGCGCTCTACGCCCGTAAAACGCGTCTCAAAGCGTACTTCTCCTCCCATGCGAAGAATCGCAAGGCGCATGTTTTTTACCACGGAAACAAGCTTGTCCGTGCCGATATGGGGTTTGGCCATCACGCGGATCTCTTCCGGTGCGCCATGCTCTGCGAGAATATCCACCACATCCGCGGCGCGGGGATCCTTGATACGGGTGGTAAGCTTACCATCGGAAAACGTGCCGGCACCGCCTTCGCCAAAGACCGCATTGCTGCTTACATTAAGCCTTCCCGTCTGCCAGAACTCCGCTACATCCGCACGGCGGGAATCCACATCCCTGCCCCGTTCAAGAACGATAGGCCTGTAGCCGTATTTGGCAAGCGTATAGGCAGCAAACAAACCCGCAGGCCCAAGGCCGACCACCACAATGGGCGAAGAAAGCGGTGCCGTACCAAAGCCGATATCGCGTGCCGCCTCCTCCTGCGCTTTTGTGATACGGCCGCCCTTGCGCAGCGCGCGCACTTCATCCTTGGGCGACATCGTAAGGCGCAGCGTATAGCTGAAGCAGATATCCTCTTTTTTGCGCGCATCGAGGGAAATGCGCTTCACCTGCAGGGATGTGATCGCATTTTCCGGCATAGCAAGAGCCCTCGCCGCAAATTCCTTGAGCGAGGACTCATCCGCATGAAGCGGCATTTTCAGTTCTGACAGGATCAGTGCCATTTTTTATCCTTTGTTATTCCGTAATGGTTACCGTAACGGTGGAAGCAGTCACAAACTGGCATTGCAGGTCGGATGGCACATCTTCCCCGCCAATGCGCACCGCAAGGCTGATCTCATGCGATCCGGCAGCAAGGCCGGTAACATCCGCATATACCTCAATATCGCCCCGGGTAATACCGGAAAGCAAACTGACACGCCCATCGAGAAGGATGCTTGCCGTTTCATCGGAAAGAGTAGCTGTCTGCTTGTTCGCAAGGCCAATCACCTCGACGGGAAGTTCCGTAAAGGCGCTGCTGCCCGTTTTTTCACGGATCACAACCTGCACATTGACGGTATTCTCTCCGATAAGCTTCACATTTTCGGGAAGAAGGATCGCAAGCTCCGCTTCTACAGATTCCGTCATGCCGGTGATATCAAGAGTTTCAAGGGAAAGGGACGTGATGCCTTCAAGGGTCGCTTCATCACCGACGATGCGCGCCACGTTGTTTTCAAGGGCGGTGCCGTAGCTGGCGATCTCAAAATTTTCCGGCAGCGCATAGCGGCCGAGAAGCGCGCCGTCCACATTGATGGGAACCACCTTTGTTGGCATGATCTCAAGCCTTGCCACTGCTGTTGCCATGGAGCCGAAGAGAGCGGAAGATTCCACTTCCTCACCCGCTGCGTTGTAGAGTTTAAGCAGGATAGACTGGTTGAAGGATTCTGTTCGGTTTGTGACATCGATGATGCCCTCCGCACGAACGATATCCGCAAGGTCCTGTTCCGCACCTTCAAGCTCAATATACGTGCGGTCCACCTGCACCGCGCCCATCCAGTAGTTTTCCGGCAGCTCTCCCTCCGTACGGACTTCAACGGGAATACGCCTTGTAACAAGCTTATCCACTTCCACTGTAATAGTGTTCGGCGAGATGCTGATCACCTGACCGGTGGAGGAACGGGCGGAAATAAGGAGAGAATGGGTACCCTTGGACGCGATACCGTTAAGGCTGGCGGATGCCGTGATATCCTCCGCATTCAGATCCGCATAGGCGGTAAGCGCCGTACGGACACGGACGCTGATCTCTTCTTCAATGCTGTCTCTGCCGCCGATCAGCGTGAGCCGGCGGGCAGCAAGATCCGCTTCGCCGTCAATATTTACAGGTATCCCGGAAATGGATTTTATCCTTTCCGGATTGTCAGTCATCAGAACATAGCCCCAGAGCAGCATGGCAAACACAAGGGACAGTACCTTGATCGCAATATTCTTTGTAAAGAAATTTTTGATCCACCGCTTGATGATTTCCCAATAGCGGTTTTCTTTCGCATTATTTTTCATGCTTTACCCTCCGCTTGAGAATATTCAGCGTATTGGCTTTTGCGGCACTTTCCCTGCCCACAAAGATGGATTCGAGAAGATCGTGCAGCGCCTTTTGATCCACATAGCGAACAAGCTTGCCATCGCGCGCGAAGGAGATCACGCCGGTCTCTTCAGACACTACGATGGTGATGCTGTCGGAGACGGAGGAAACGCCCAGCGCCGCCCTGTGTCGGGTGCCGAGTTCCCTTGCAACAGCAATGCCCTCCGCAAGGGGAAGGAAGCAGGCGGCAGCCGCAATGGCACCGTCGCGAATGACCACAGCACCGTCATGCAGCGGCGTGTTGGGTTCAAAGATGTTTTCAAGAAGCGGCGCGGAGATGGTGCCGTTGATCTTTGTGCCGGTGGAGATGATCTCGCCGAGGCCCGTGCGCTGCTCGATGACGATGAGCGCGCCCACATGGCGGCGGGCAAGGTTCATGATCGCAAGCTGCATTTCGTTTACGATCTCGTTATCTTCCGGCCGGAAGGCCTGCAGAATGCCGTTTGCAAACAGCTTGCCGCGGCCGATATGCTCAAGGGTCTTTCTGATCTCGGGCTGGAAGAGCACAACGATCACAAGAATACCGGAAGCAAGCACCGAGTTGAGAACCCAGCTTAAAGTCGGCAGCTGAAGAAGGTCACTGATAAAAGCGGCAACAAAAAGCACCGCGACACCTTTTAACAGCTGAAAGGCGCGGGTCTCTTTGGTGAAGACGATCAGTTTATAAAGGAAAAACGCAATGATGGCGATATCCAGAAAATCCCACAGACGGATCTCTGTAAAGCCGCTTGTGATCGTTTTTACAAGTGTATCAAGCGACAAAGCAGAATCTCCTTTCGATAATGAAATGCAAAATGTATTATACTATACCGTGTGAACAAAAAGAAAGGAAGCCGTTGAACTGTTTACCGTTTATTCATGCAAAGACAGAGGCTCAGCTTTTCTCCCCGGCAGTTTCCGCAGTCTGTGTCTCTTTGAGCAAACGTTCCAGTTTTTCGATATCAAGGTTCAGATTTTCATATTCTACGCCCATTTTACAGATGGCAGGATCATTGAGCCGACCGGTGGCTTCAAACACGCGGCCGCCTTCGATCGCAAGCTCATCTTCCAAAATAAGCGCCTTTCGTTTTAGTTCTTCCAGCAATTCAGGTGTGATCTGAAGATCTCCGTAGGAGCGTTCCATTGCATGACCTCCCATAATATGTTCCTGTTTATTGTAACATATCCCCTTCTCTTATGGAACAGGCTTTGGAAGCAAAAAAAGTTTTTTCTTGCATATGGAATATGAAAATGCTATCCTCAGACCAAAGAACAGCCCTTTGGAGGAATTCGCTATGCTGGTGATCGACAGATTTGAAAACGGTTTTGCACTTTGTGAAAACGATGCGGAAACACTTCGTATCCCCATGGCGCTCATCCCCTCCGGGGCGGCGGAAGGCGATGTGCTTGAACAGGAAAGCGGCGCCTACAGGGTCAATGCAGGCGCCACGCAGCACCGCCGCCTTCTTGCGGCGCAAAAGCTGAAAAGATTGCTTGCCTCTGCGGATGATGCGGAGTAATCAGCCTGCGATACAAAACAGCAGCGCGGCAGCCGAAAGCGCGCAGAGCACAGCAGCGCCGACAGCATCCTTTGCGGGCCCCCTTCGAATACAGTATACAAGATATGCTGCGCAGTAAAGGATACCCGCAGCGCTGAACAGGATGATCGCAGTCATTTTTCTTCCTTCCCTTATACATTTTTAATCGCCCCGGTTCGATATGATCCGGTCGTTGAGCATGACGGTCACGGAAAACTCCGCCGTCATGCTTTTGTATTTCTGCTTCCATGCATAATCCCGCCATTCATCCCGGCTTAAAAACTGTTTTACCGCATGGCTGCCAAAACGCATGGCATCGGAATCAAGGGCGCGGCACTGTAAAAACACCCGCTTGAGTTCCTCTTCAAGATGCATTTCCAGCGCCTTCTTTAATTCGCCTTCCCAGCGCCGCTCCGCCGTATTGCCCGTATCAAGCTCAAGTTCCGCATAAAGCGGTACCGATACCGCCGCGTGGGGCACATCCCCAAGGGTGATCGAAACCGTTGGCCTTCCCGCTGCCATCAGAAGAAATACCGTTGTACCAAGATCATCCTGCAGCGTTGCATATCCCCGTTCAAAATCGCCCGCTGCCATCAGTATCATTTCCGTATCGTCGGCATTAAGGAAGCCCGCCAGCCTGTTTCCGTCAAAAAGCGCGCTTTCAAGAAGATACGATCTCAATCCGCCCGTACGCCGGATGCCGCCCGTGGTATCCTTTTCATTGACGGGCATGCCGCTTTTCTGCGAAGATGTGCCCTGCTCCCCGCTGATCGATGCATCCACTTCCCCCACCGGAAGAACCGCATCAAATGCGCTGCTCACCGTCGCTTCCCGAAACGCCGCATAATTCGTCATCATAATGGTGCCTTCCGTTTTATAGGTGCGAAAATAGCTGTATTGCCGCTTTGCCACATTGGGATGGTCCGTGGAGGAAAGCCCGTTGAGATAATCGCTGCATTTGCCCCGCACGATGAGCAGTTTTGCCGACTGGCGTATTTTCATCAAATCAAAGGAAAAACTCAAAAACTCATCCATCAGCTTTGAAGAAGCCACCGCATCGGAAAACAGAAGAAAATTCACTCTGGAAAGATTCAGTTCAAAGGGAAGGCCCGCATGGGCGATCCTGACAGCTTCAAACAGGTCGCCCCCTTCCGCGCTGATCACATAGGAACCGGCACCCGTCTGCGATTCCTGTGAACTTCCCTCTTTCTGCAAAAGAAAGGAAATATTGAACCGCTCTGTCTCACCCTCATCCACCCCGATCGTCAATACATAACCGTAGGAATCAAGGCTTACCGCATCAAGGCAGCCCGAGAAGAACGGAAGAACCAGCAGCAGGAAAAAAAGCAGGATTCGTTTATGCCGTTTCATTGGTTTTCCTCCTTTTCCACCGTGTTTTGAGCATTGCGGCTGCCGCTGCCGCCGTAAGGGGAAGCATGAGTGCTGCCGCACCGTAGCGGTGTACAAAATAAAAGGCGCTTCGCACAGCCGCATAGCGATCCGTATGCTCCGCCGCGGCAACGCATAGCAGCGCCACGGAAAATGCGGTCACCGCAGGTCTAACATCATGCCGGGAGAAACGGCGGCAGAAGAGGTTTGCCGCGCCGTATATTTCGTACGCCGCTGCGATCAGCGCGCCAATGAGCCACAAAAAAAGCGCCATCTTGTCAAGCCG
>SVGX01000052.1 GCA_015056105.1 Clostridiales bacterium
CGTGCAGGTGAAGTCGGCAGAACGCTCTCTGCAGACGAGTTCGATATCGAGCGCATCTTCGGTGAAGAAGGCGTTGCCATCCTCCACATCTCCGGTCTCATCACCGCTATGAGCGAAGAGACCACCCGTTTCTGCCTTGCGATCGCAGAAGCCGCTAAAAAATACGGCACCCTTGTCAGCTTCGATCTCAACCATCGTGCCACCTTCTGGAAAGGCCGGGAAGAAGAGCTTCGCGATGCCTTCCACCGCATTGCTTCCTGCGCGGATGTCCTCGTGGGCAACGAAGAGGATTTCCAGCTTTGCCTCGGTTTTAAGGGTCCCGAAGCAGGTGGTAAAGCCCTTTCCGAAAAGATCGAAAACTTCAAGGCCATGATTGCCCTTGTGAAGGAAAAGTATCCGAACGCCAAGATATTCGGCAACACGCTCAGGCAGGTTATCAGCGCCAATGAGCACCTTTGGGGCGCCTTACTGCTTGCAGACGGCAAATGGAGCGTAGAAGAGCCTCGTCCCATCCCCGTCATGGACCGCATCGGCGGCGGCGACGGATTTACCGGTGGCCTTCTCTACGGCCTCATTCAGGGCTGGGAAAGCGAAAAGTGCCTGCAGTTTGGTTGGGCCAGCGGTGTGCTCGCCGCAAGCAGTCTCAACGACTATGCAGAGCCTGCGGACGAAAAACAGGTTTGGGACATTTACGCCGGCAATGCCCGGGTGCAGCGATAAATACGGAAGGAGAAACGCATCATGAAGAAAGCAGATATCGGCCTTGTCGGTCTTGCCGTAATGGGTGAAAACCTTGTAATGAACATGGAATCCAAAGGGTTCACCGTAGCAGTTTACAACCGCACCACGGAAAAGGTAAAGAACTTTACCGAAGGCCGTGCGGCAGGCAAAAATATCATCGGCACCTATTCCCTTGAGGAGCTTGTTGCTTCCCTCGAAAAGCCCCGCAAGATCATGATGATGGTCAAGGCGGGCGCTGCGGTGGATGCGCTCATTGACCAGCTTCTTCCCCTTCTTGAGGAGGGAGATATCCTAATCGACGGCGGCAACTCCCATTTCCCGGATACCATCCGCCGTACCGCCTATGTGGAAGAAAAAGGCATACTGTATGTGGGCAGCGGCGTTTCCGGCGGCGAAGAAGGCGCACTGAACGGCCCCTCTCTGATGCCCGGCGGTTCTCCTGCTGCATGGCAGCACGTAAAACCCATCTTTCAGGCTATTTGTGCCAAGGTAGAGGACGGCTCTCCCTGCTGTGACTGGGTGGGCGAAAACGGCGCAGGCCATTTCGTGAAGATGGTGCACAACGGCATCGAATACGGCGACATGCAGCTGATCTGCGAAGCATACCAGCTGATGCGGGACGGTCTTGATATGAGCGCAGAAGAAATGCACGAGGTGTTTGCCGCATGGAATGAAACGGAGCTTGAAAGCTACCTGATCGAGATCACCCGCGATATCCTTGGATACAGGGATGAGAGCGGTGAGATCACCCTTGATCACATCCTTGATACTGCAGGCCAAAAGGGCACCGGCAAGTGGACCGCCGTTTCTTCCCTCGACGAAGGCGTGCCGCTCACACTCATCAGCGAAGCTGTATTCTCCCGCTGTCTGAGCGCGATCAAGGAAGAGCGCGTAAAAGCTTCTGCGGTGTTCCCCCGCAGCATCCCTGCCCTTATCGGCGACAAAAAGGAATTCATCGAGTGCATCCGCAAGGCGCTTTACGCCAGCAAGATCATCTCCTATGCGCAGGGCTATGCGCTGATGCGCGCCGCTGCCAAGACCTACAGCTGGAACCTCAACTACGGCGGCATCGCCCTCATGTGGCGCGGCGGCTGCATCATTCGCAGCGTATTTCTCGGCAAAATCAAGGAAGCCTATGATAAGGATGCTGCTCTTGAAAACCTGCTGCTTGACAGCTATTTTGCTGAGACCATAAAGGCCCTTGTGCCCGCGTGGCGTGAAGTTGTGGCTTATGCGGTCAAAGTCGGCATCCCCATGCCCGCTTTCGCCTCTGCCCTCAGCTATTTTGATGGCTACACCAGCGCCAACCTGCCCGCAAATCTGCTGCAGGCACAGCGGGACTACTTTGGCGCCCATACCTATGAGCGTACCGATGCGCCTCGCGGTAAATTCTTCCACACCAACTGGACGGGCCGCGGCGGCAACACCACTGCCAACACTTATGACGTTTAAGCGTTAAGGAAAGGAGAAATACGATGCATCTCCCCTTCAAGCCGAATCTTTCCGGCAAAGTAGCCGTCATCACCGGAGGCGCAGGCGTCCTCTGCCGCGAATTTGCAAAAGCCCTTGCCATTTCCGGTGCGCAGACTGCGATTTTGAACCGCACCATTTCCAAGGCGGAAGCCGTGGCGGAAGAGATTCGCGCCCTTGGCGGCGAAGCCATGGCCGTGCAGGTGGATGTCACCAATGTCGAAAGCGTAAAAGCGGCCCATGAAGCCGTGCTGGCTGCTTACGGCAAATGCGACATTCTCATCAACGGTGCCGGCGGCAACAGTCCCCGCGCCACCACAGAAAAGGAATATTACTTCCCCGGCGATATCGATGCGGAGACAAAATCCTTCTTCGACCTCGGCGAAGAGGATATGGAATTCGTTTTTAACCTCAACTTTATCGGCACGCTGCTCCCCACGCAGGCCTTTGCGAAGGATATGCTGGGAAGGCAGGATTGCTGCATCATCAATGTAAGCTCCATGAATGCTTTCACGCCGCTTACGAAGATCCCCGCCTACTCCGGTGCAAAGGCTGCGATTTCCAATTTCACGCAGTGGCTGGCGGTGCATTTCAGCAAGGTGGGCATCCGTGTCAACGCCATTGCCCCCGGTTTCTTTTCCACCGAACAGAACAAGGCTCTGCTTTGGAACGAAGACGGTACCCCCACCGCCCGCACCGGCAAGATCCTCGCCGCTACGCCCATGGACCGGTTTGGAAACCCGGAAGAACTGATCGGCACGCTTCTTTATCTTGTCGATTCCCGCTGTTCTTCCTTTGTTACCGGCATCGTGATCCCCGTAGACGGCGGTTTCAGCGCCTATAGCGGCGTTTAAGGAGGCAGCATGGAACTGTTCCTTCGCGCAAAAGATGAATTCGGCCTTTCGGCCGATGAGATCCGCAATGCGCTTTTAAAAAGCATCGAAGGAAAAGATCTGTATAAAGTGCTGATCATCCCGCCGGACTTTACCCGTTTTCACTCAAACGCCGGCTTTATCACAAACGTGTATTACCATGCGCTGAAAGAGCGAGGCTGCGCGGTGGATATCCTTCCCGCCCTTGGCACCCATGAGCCGGTAACGGAAGAACAGGCAAAGGAAATGTTTGGCGATATTCCTTTTGACAGGTTTATTCCCCACAACTGGCGAAACGATGTGATGAAGATCGGCGAAGTGCCCGGCGAATACCTTTCCGAGATCACCGACGGCCTTTGGAATGACCCTGTGGACGTGGAGATCAACCGACTTGTGTTGGATGAAAGCTATGCTCTCATCCTTTCCCCCGGGCAGGTGGTGCCCCATGAGGTCATCGGCATGGCGAACCACGCCAAAAACCTGTTTGTAGGCGTGGGCGGCAGCGACATGATCAATAAAAGCCACATGGTCGGTGCCGTTTACGGCATGGAGCGCATGATGGGCAAGGATCACACCCCTGTGCGCCGGGTGTTCGATTATGCGCTGACGCATTTTCTCAAGGATCGTCCCATCCTCTTCATCCTGACCGTCTGCACTGCGCCCGATGGTATCAGCCGCACCCACGGCCTTTTCATCGGCAATACACGCAGGGCTCTGGAAGAAGCCATTGCCCTTTCCCAGGAAATGAACATCGATTTCGTGGAAACGGGCATCAAAAAATGCGTTGTGTATCTTGACCCCGCCGAATTCAAGAGCACATGGCTCGGCAACAAATCCGTTTACCGCACCCGCATGGCCATTGCGGACGGCGGCGAGCTTCTCGTTCTCGCCCCGGGCGTTGCAAAATTCGGAGAGGATGCGGCGGTGGATGTTCTCATCCGCAAATACGGCTACCGGGGCAGGCTTCATACCCTTGAAGAATTTGAAAACCCGGAAAACAAAGATCTTCGCGCGAACATGGGCGCCGCCGCGCACCTGATCCACGGCTCTTCCGACGGCAGGTTCTCCATCACCTATGCGGTAAAGAATATCACAAAAAAAGAGATCGAATCCGTCGGATTCAAGGCCGCGGATTACGATGAGACTGCGAAGCGCTATGATCCCGCGAAACTTCGTTATGGCTATAACACCATGCCCGACGGCGAAGAGATCTACTTTATCCCCAACCCTGCGCTGGGACTTTGGATCAACAAGGAGAGATTTTGAGCATGAAAGCTTTCATGGACAATGAATTCCTTCTTTCCAACGAAATGGGAAGCAGACTTTTCCACGAATATGCGGAAAACTGCCCCATCATCGATTACCACAATCATTTGAGCGTCAAAGACATTTTCGAGCGCCGCCGCTATGAAAACCTGACGGAAGTATGGCTGCAGGCAGATCACTACAAGTGGCGCTGCATGCGTGCCTGCGGGGTACCGGAAAGCCACGTGACCGGCGATGCACCCGATTTTGAAAAGTTCCTTGCATTTGCAAAGGTCATGCCCCGCCTGGTCGGCAGTCCTGTCTATCACTGGGCGCACCTTGAGCTGCAGCGCTATTTCGGCATCGATACGCCGCTGACGGAAGCGACAGCCCCGGCTATTTGGAACAAGACCGCGGAAATGCTCGAAAGTGAAGGTTTTGATGCGGTATCCCTTCTTGAAAAGATGCAGGTAAAGGTGATCTGCACCACCGATGATCCTGCAGATGATCTTTTCTACCATAGGAAGATCGCTGCAGAAAGCGGGCTTTCCTTTGCCGTGCTGCCCTCCTTCCGTCCCGACCGGTTCCTTAATATAGACAATGCAGCACAGTTTGAAAAGGCTCTTACACAGCTTTCAGCCCGTTACGGCAGGATTGAAAGCTTTGAAGGCCTTTGCGATGCTCTCAAAAAGAGCCTTGATTACTTTGCTGATGCTGGCTGCAGGGTAACGGATCACGGCTTCCTCCGCTTCCGCTATGCATCCTGCGGCAATGCAGCAGCGATCTTTAAAAAAGCCACTGCAAAGGAACTGCTCACAACGGAGGAGATTGCTGTTTATCAGGGCGCGCTCCTTCGCTTTCTCGGCAAGGAATACGCGCAGCGCAACATGGTGATGCAGCTTCACCTTGGTCCTATCCGCAACAATTCCCCGAAGCTGTTCGCTTCCTTCGGTGCGGATGCAGGCGGAGACAGCATCGGCGAAGCAACGAATCCATTCCAGTTAAGTGCATTCCTTGCCGATCTTGAACGTGATGATGCCATGCCCCGGACCATCCTCTATAACCTGAACCCCGCCGACAGCGCAATGCTTTCTACCCTTGCGGTGGATTACGCTGCGGATGGCGCAAAGGTGCAGTACGGCGCCGCATGGTGGTTCCACGACCATATCCGGGGCATTCGGGCACAGATCGATCAGCTGCTTGAAACAGGTGCGATCGCATCCTCCGTCGGCATGCTGACGGATTCCCGCAGCTTTACTTCCTTCGTTCGGCATGAATATTATCGCCGCATCCTATGCGACAAACTGGGCGCACTGGTGGAAGCAGGCGAATACCCTGCAGATCTTGATACCCTCGGCACTATCGTTGAAGATATCTGCTGGAAAAACGCGGCATCTTATTTCGGCTTTAAACTTTAACATGATGCAAACGTAAAAAGGAGCGGTACTGTGCCGCTCTTTTTTGTATTAAGAAAAATCGTAATGCCACTTTATTTCAGCACAGCCGTTTTTTACATCGATACGGCGGATCAGAAGCCTTGCAAATTCCCGCTTTTCATGAAGCTGCATCGCCGCCCACAACCGGGATATATCGCGAAATTGAAGCACGTCACTTTCCGTTTCACGGCTTTCTCCGCTTGTGCAAAGCGCCCTTTCCGTTTCTGTCAGTTCCGCTTCAAGAAGCCGCATTCTCCTGAACAGCGTTTCCGGTATCGTTTCCCTGCCGTCCGTAAAAGCATCCGCCAGTCGTTCAAGCTGTTCTCGACACTTTGCTGCACGCACCAGCAGCCCGTGTTCTTCCCTGTCGGGCTGTATGACGGGCCTTGCCGCAAGCCGTTCTCTGCTTTTTACTGCCCGGTGCAGTTCTTTTTCGACTGCCCCTTCGAGCAGATCCACAGAGATACCGCAAAAGCTGCCGCAAACACCATAATTCGTTTCGCCGGAGCAAACAAAGCGTTTCGTCTTTCCGCACTGTACCTTCAGCGCATGGCCGCAATAGCCGCACTTTACAAGCCCAGTCAAAAAGCTGTGCTTCCCCTTCCCTGTGTTTTTCAGCTGGCTGTTTTCCAGAAGCCGCTGCTGGCAGAGCAGAAATGTATCCGCATCGATAATACCCTCGTGCAAACCTACGCTCAGTGTCAGCTTTTCCGGCTGAGAAAACTTGCGTCTGTTCCGTTCCCATCCGCCGTAAGTGATAAGTCCGCGCCCTTGCCCAAACGCTTCTACCGGGCTCGTGATCTTCATACTCCGTTCCCTGTAGTGGGAATATACCTTTGGTGAAGCACAGACATAGATAGGATTTGAAATGATCCTGCTAAGCTTTCCACCATCCCATGCTGCCCCTTTCGGTGAAGGGGTCCCGCTGCGGTTCAGCCTTTTTGCAAGCGCCCCGAGGGATACACCGCCATAAGCATAGGCCGAAAACACCTGCCTTACCGTTTCCGCCGTTTTTGCATCCGGTTCAATGGTATGGAATGTTTTCCCGCTTACCGCAACAGCCGTTTTTCTGTAACCGTACGGGGCAAGCGCATCGTAAGCACCGTGTTCCATGCGCACAGCATAATTATCCCGCATACGCAGCTGTATGGTCTCCCGCTCAAGCTGCGCAAATACCATGATGATATTGAGCATGGCATTGCCAATGGGTGCTGCGGTATCGAACTTTTCCCTGCAGGATACGAATTCGACGCCGTTTTTGCGGAACACCTCGATCATTTCTGCAAAATCAAGAATAGAGCGGCTCAGCCTGTCGAGCCGGTAGACGATCACTTTTTCTACCCTGCCCGAAGCAACGTCCTGCATCATGGTATGAAAAGCGGGGCGTTTTGTATCCTTTCCGCTGAAGCCCTTGTCGTTATAATGCCGATAAGGCGCATCCGCATTTTCCGCCAGACATGCCGCAAGCTGTGTTTCAATGGAAAGGCTGTCCTTGATATCAAGGGACTGCCGTGTGTAGATCGCATTCATCGCACGTTTCGCCTTTCTCGGCCGCTTTTTCGCTTTTAAAAAACTCCCGCAGCATCAGAGAAGACCGCTCCGCAAGCTGCTGCCACTTCTGCGGATCAGTTTCCTCCGGATATTGATTTATGATCCTTAACCTTTCTTCTTCCATACTGCAATATATGGTTCCGGGAAAAGCGATATACCTTTTATCACACCCTGTTTCTCGTTCTTTCAAAACCGTATGCATCATACTGCCTATGTTTTCCTTTTCATGTCGACCGCTGACACCATAGATTGGAAGGAAGAACGCAGTGCGCAGACCATTCTTGAAAGTGTTTTGTCCAAGCTGCATCCGGGAAGCATCATCCTTTCCCACAATAACGGCTACAAAATAAAGGAATATCTGCCCGCGCTGATCGAAAGCGCATTGAAGGAAGGCTATGAGTTCGTTACGATCAGCGACCTGCTTCTTGATGGAGAGACCATGATCGATGTGAACGGTACGCAGAAAAAAGTCTCCTGACCCTCAAAAAGCAGCACCTGCGCCATACGGACACCCGGGCTGCATCAGCAATCGTACGGAACGAAAAAAGCGCCTTTTCGGCGCTTTTCGTTTCCGCAGTTGCGGCAGACATTTTCAGGCGATCTGAGCCTCAACGCAGCGAATCAGTTCCGCAACGTTGGTAATGTGTTCTTCATCCTCTACGATCATATCAAAAGCTTCTTCCACCTCGAAGATGATTTCGGTGAGATCAAGGGAGTCGATGGCGCCCTGGCAGGATGCCGGATCCTGTGCAATAGCATCGGCGGCAATACCGGTCACATCGCTTACGATCCCGCAGATCTTTTCCAATTTCGTCATATAAGACCTCCGAATGACAAGAAATGCTGCGGTTTTACAGTATATGCCGCAGCAAAATGAAATAAACCTTTGAAATTGTATCCCTATTGTTGATTTTTGTCAAGTATGAAATAAAAAGGGATACTTCCCATCCTTTGTATTTTGGATTATACTATTCTACAGCATATTGTGTTATGGGAGGTGAACCTATGCCGCATTTAGAACCGAAGCCAGCTGAGAGGCCGTTAAAGAAACCCGACAGCCCTGAAAGGCCGACAAAAGGATTACACAGCCACGAAAGACCACACCGACCGTCCATCTCCCGTAAATTTATTCTGATGGCGGCTGTCATCTTTGCCGCATTGCTGCTTATTTTCTTTCTGGCAGATCCTGCAGGCTTCCGGGAAAGAATGATACTTGCCACAGAAAACGCTGCGAAGATGGAACAACACCATCAGCAGATGCAGGAGAGGCCTGTACCTACGCCGCTTCGAACGGATCCCGGCACGACACCGCCGCCTCCCGGCATTCAAACGGCGGCACCCGAAAAGACTGAAAAGCCAGCCCTGACCGAAGAACCGCAAAAAGAAGCGGCGGATCAGTCTGCCCTCGAGGTATATCTGATCGATGTGGGCCAGGCAGACAGCATTTTCCTTCGCTCCCCGAAGGGCAAAACCATGCTTGTAGACAGCGGCGAATCACAGAACTTTGATGCCGTTTGCAAGTTTCTTGACGCCGAAGGCGTCTCAAAGCTTGATGTTGTGGTGGCGACCCACCCGCACAATGACCATATCGGCAGCATGTACAGGATCCTCCGCAAATACGATGTCGGAAAATTCTACATGCCCGCAGTGACCCACAACACCGCAACTTATGAAAGAATGCTCGATGCGCTCGAGGAAAAAGGTATTTCGCCGCGTATCGCTTATGCAAAGCCGAACGCAAAGATTGCCTGGGGAGACGGAAGCGTAACAGCCCGCATCCTATCCCCCTTTGAAGGGATCGATTACGATATGAACAACTGGAGTATCGTATTGCATGTTTCCTTTGACGAAACGAGCATTCTGCTCACGGCGGATGCGGAAGAGCATGCGGAAAGCGTAATGCTGGCGAACCTTTCGGCGGAAGAGCTTGATGCGGATGTATTGAAACTTGGTCACCACGGCTCATCCACTTCTACAACAGAAGCGTTTTTGGATGCGGTATCGCCGGAGATCGCCGTTATTTCCGTCGGGAAAGGAAATGATTACAACCATCCTCACGCCGAGACGCTCAAGCGTTTGAAAAAGCGGGATATCGATGTTTACCGCACAGATAAAAACGGTATCATCACTGTGATCCTTGACGGCGAAGATGTAACGGTAAAAACGGAAAAGAAAAAATAGCAGCAAAAAGGAGCAGCATCCGCTGCTCCTTTTTATGCACCGCCGTTTTAATTTCCTTCCGTAAGTTTTTCATTTAGGGCACGCACCGCTTCCCGGGGAAGCTTTTCCACGGCCCTGTCATAGGTCAAGAAGCCGTTCAGCTCATCTTCCACGTCGGAAAGTTGGGTATAGACCGTTGCCGCAAGGCCCTGCTCCTTTGCCGGGATGATCTCCTTTTCATAAAGATCCCTGTATGCCTGAAGCAGCGCTTCCTTCGTTTCAAACTTTTTATAGCCGTAATCCTTTTTATTGAAGCTATGCCCGTCAATGCGGCAGTTGTAGCCGCCAAACTCCGACAAAAGCACCGCCCTGCCGAATTTATCGGCTTTGAAGCGATACGGGCGGAAATACACATGCAAACTTTGCACCGTGCCGATCCCCTGATCGTGCCAGCCGCTTGCATGGTCGATGGTGCGGCTGTCATCCATAGCCAGAATACGGCGAACGGCTTCCGCCGCATCAAACTGTCCCCAGCCTTCATTGAAGGGTACCCACATGGCAACGGAAGGCGTGTTGTAAAGAAGCCCTACCATATCTTCAAGCTCCTCGTAATACTCCTTCCTGCCCTTTTCATCTTCACGGCCGAAGCGGCGATAGTTCGCTTCCCCATCGTTCAGATGTTTGCCGGTAATAAGCGGCATGCTGACGGTTGTGGTCTTATACTTTCCGCCGCCGTTGATCATATCCTGCCAGACAAGCATGCCTAACCTGTCACAATGGTAATACCAACGAAGCGGCTCTACCTTAATATGCTTGCGCAGCATGTTGAAGCCCATAGCTTTCATGGTTTCAATATCGCAGATCATGGCTTCATCGGAAGGCGCCGTATACAAGCCGTCCGGCCAATATCCCTGGTCCAGCACGCCGGTGTGGAAATAGGGCTTTCCATTCAGAAACAGGCGGCTGATCCCGTTTTTATCTTTTCCCACGCCGAATTTGCGCATGCCGAAATAGCTTCTTACGCAGTCTTCGCCCACGCGTACTTCGAAATCATACAGGTTCGGCTGTTCGGGAGACCAGGGTCTGAAGCCCTCCATGCTGACGCGTATGGGCATACCTGCGGTACCGTGCTGCACCACATCCCCTACGCGAACGATGCAAGGCGCATCGGAATCCGCATTGGAAGGAAATGCACATATTTCCACGGAACTTTCGTCATAAAGCGGCGTGATGCGCAGCCCCATAATATATTCCTTCGGCACGCTTTCACACCATACGGTCTGCCAGATACCGCTTTGCGGCGTATACCAGATGCCGCCGCGCTTCGTTTTTTGTTTGCCCCGGGAATGGAAGGAAGTATCGCTTTCATCCCGCACCTTCACAAGAAGCTCGTTTTCACCGTTGACGAGCACATCCGTGATATCGAAGGAAAACGGCAGGTAGCCACCCCTGTGTGTGCCGAGCAGCTTGCCGTTCAAGCAGACAATGGCTTCCTGATCCACCGCACCGAAATGCAGCAGGATGCGACCGCGGTTAAACCCGACAGGCAGCGTGAAGCGTCGGAAGTACCAAAGAGTCTCCGTGGGTTTGAGCATCCTTTCCACGCCGGAAAGAGGACTTTCCGGCGAAAAGGGCACAAGGATCTCCCCATCCGCCCCGGCATATTCTTCGTCCGCCTTGGTGATAGCATATTCCCAAATGCCGTTCAGATTCAGATAGCTGTCCCGCTCCATCTGCGGGCGCGGATATTCCGGAAGAACAGCGTTCACATCGATCGTATCGGCCCAAACCGTTTTCATGCCTTGTTTCTCCTTTTCAAAATGATGACCGGGATCAGAACGAACAGCAGCACCGCAGCTGCCGCAAGGAAGATAGCCGGCGTTGGTACATTTTTCACCACGCCGAGATCCACATAGGTCTCGCCGCTCCCCCGGATGACAGCGGCACCGATAAAGGGCCCGATGATCATCGGCAGCAGCACCGCAAAGATCATGCGCACGCCCTGAAAAAGCCCTGCTTCGGCAGCAGGTGTATAATCGCGGATGGCAGCGGAAAGCGCGGCCGTTACAAGCATGTAGCCGCCCATCATCACGATGCCGGCAACGATCACGAACCACATCTTACGGGCAAAGAACATCAGAATAAGCCCCACGAGCATCACAGCAGCCGCCGGCAATACAAAATTGAGCTTTCCGAGCTTGTCTACAAGGCTGCCGGAAAGCACACTGATCAAGGAGGCCACAAGCAGCACCGTGCCAAGAACGATCGCATAGCCTTCGATCTTAAGATAATTCTGGATGTAGATGATAAGATACGGAAAAAACACCTGCACCGCAACGGAAAACACCGCAAAGGCAATGAGCGCGATGTAAAGGTTTCCGTTTTGCCTGATCACGGCGGGCTTAAAGCCGTAAAGGATATCTGAAAGAAAGCGGCCCTGTTTCTTTTCCCGGGGCGTTTCCTTGAGAAGAAAACAGGAAACAACGCCGGTAAGCGTGACAAGGATGCCGAAGATCAGGAAGAATTCACGCCATCTGCCCTGCTGCGTCAATCCGTCAAAAAGTCCGAAGATGATGAGCATAGAAAGAAGCGGCAGCGTTGCAAGAACGGATTCCACCCGGCCTCGGTTGCCGGCTGTTGTGTGATCGGTAATATATGCATTGAAAGCCGCATCGTTTGCGGTGGAACCG
>SVGX01000053.1 GCA_015056105.1 Clostridiales bacterium
GGTACACCAGCCGAGGGCGATCTCCGAAAGGTCGCCGGTGCCCACTTCAAGCAGCCCCTCCGCATTGGCAACAGAAAGAAGGATCTTTGTCCGCTCCCTTGCCTGGGCGTTTTCGTAGACCACGCTGCGGTTATTCTCATCGTGGCCGATGTCTGCAAAATGCTGTCGGGATGCGGGCACAACGCTGATCTCCCGGTATTCGCAGCCGAGGGCGCGGGGCAGAAGCTCCGCGTTGTTTTTCGTTCTGCCGGATGTGCCGAAGCCGGGCATGGAGATGGCCACGACGCTTGCGCGGGGCATGTTGAGCCTGTCCGCCGCGGCGGCAGCCGCAAGCAATGCGAGGGCGCTGTCAAGACCGCCGGAAACGCCGAGCACAAAGCCCTTTGCGTGGATATGGGTGAGCCGGCGGGCAAGTGCCGCCGCCTGCAGATCAAGGATGCGGTGAAGCTCTTCCTTCCTCAGTTCCGGTTCATCGCTTACAAAGCGGCCGGAGTAAGGGGGCTCCGCCGGGTAAGGCTCAAAGGCCGTCAGCCTTTCGGGATCCACCTCCGCGATCACGAAGGGCTCCTGTTCAAGGGGTTCGCTGACCGCAAGCAGCTCGCCGCCCGCCGCGATGGCGCAAAGTCCGTCAAACACAAAGCCGGTGGTGCTTTCGCCAAGCCCCGCCGATGCATAGGCGATGGCCATGCCGGTGCGGGCACTCCGTGCGGCGAGGGCCGCTTTGATCTCACGGTGGCTGCGGGCGGTGGCGTTGAGGGAAGAGGGCATCAAAAGTACACAGCCTTCCCGGACATCCGCTTCCTTATCAAAAAGCTCGTTGCCGAAGGCCACGGAAAGCCGGGGCACCGGGGTAAGCGTCTGCCTGCGGGAAGCGCAGCGCTCCACGGCGGGCAAAAAGCCGTAGGGGTTAGCCCGGGAAGCGGCGGGGATGATCGCATACACCCGGCCGCCTTTGAGGAGCGCCACGGCGCTCAATACCTGTCCGCCGATCTCGTAGGGAAGGCCGATGCCCACAGTCACGCCGGTGCGAAGGGTAGCCGCTGCGATCTTTGTTAAGGCATTCTGGCATTCCTGCAGCATCACCGGGTGGGAAAGGAGCGTGCCGGCTGTTGCACCTGTAAGGCAAAGCTCCGGCAGGGCAAGGTAATCCGCCTTTTGTTCTTCCGCACGGCGGATGACGGAAATGATGGCATCCGCATTGCGCATGGGGTCGGAAAGCACAAGGGCAGGCACGGCGGCAGCAAGCCGCAGCGGTGCCCGAAGGCCGATAGCGCGAAGGGCGGTAGACATATGCATTACCTCCGGAAAGGGATTTTTCATTCCCATTATACCGCAGCGCCGTACCGAATTCAATCCGCCGGGGAAAGCTCCAAGGATTCGAGGGATTTCTTTTCCCTGCTTCGGCGTTTTTTGCAAAGCTGTCCGTTTATGATGAAAACAATATATGCGCCGTGGTGAAGGGATATACCTTTGCGCGGACATTCGGGAGGGATGCGGATGCGGCGGATGCTGCAACGGTTCAGGGAAAAGCTGCTGCCCCGGCTGCGTGCCGTGCGGGCGGCGGATGCATGGGAAGCGGCGGCTGCCTGCATGCTCGCCGCGGCGGGAAGCAGCCTGTTTTCGCCCCTCGGCCCGTCGGCTGTGGCGGGCGCGTGGCTCCTTGGCCCCTTTCCCTATGCAGCGCTTGCGGGGGCTTTGCTCGGCGCGCTGCTCGCCGGGCACCACAGAGCGCTTGCGGCGGCAGCGCTGTATGCGGGGGTAGGGATTCTTTTAAAACTTTGGCGGGAAAAGGTGCGCAAAGCGGAAAAACTGGCGCTGCTCGGCGGCTGCGAGCTTCTTATGCTGCCTTTTTTCTGTGGCGGCAGCGCGGAAAACTGGCTGATGGGAACGGCTGCGCTTTCTCTCGGCATGGCATCCGCCCTGCTGATAGGCAGGGGAGGCGCTGCGCTCAGGGCTCTTTTTAAAGGAAAGCGGCTCCGCCGGCGGGACAGGATGGCGATGCTTCTTTTCCTGCTTCTTCTTACGGCAGCGGCTCCGGTCATCCGGCTGACGCTTAAGGGGGGAAGCCCATTCGGCACAAGGGTGGAATTTTTCCTTGGGGCGGCATTTTCCGCCTGTTTTGCCCTTTGTGCCGTGGAAGCCCGGGGACAGGAGGGCGTAGCGGCGGCCGTCATGTTCGGCGCGGCTGCCATGCTGCAGGGCATGGATATTGCCAGGGTGGGCATGCTCGCCGTGGCGTCCCTTGCTGCGGCGGTATTTGGGGTCGGCGGAAGATGGGCGAAGACCGGCGCGTTTCTCGGAATATCCCTTGCGGGGGCGATCCTGTTTACAATGCCCGCGGCAGCATTTTTTGAGATGCTTCTTGGCACATGTGCTTTTCTTCTTCTTGAAAAACGGCAGAAAAAATGTCTGCTCTCCCTTTCCGACAGAAGGGAACAGGGCGAGGCGGAGCGACTCCTTACGCTGACAAGGGCAAGGCTCAGGGGTGCGGCGGATGTGGTACGGGCCCTTTCGGATGCTTTCTCCCCGGGCGCCGATGAAATGACTGCCTTTACCCGCCGCCAACTAAGCGGCGTCAGCAGTGTCATGGAACGGCTTGCGGCGGAAGCACCCCTTGCAAGGCCGGAGCGCTTTGCCGTGCGCGTCGGCAGCGCTGCCTGCCCGAAAGCGGGCAATGCGGAGACCGGCGATTCCATGGCGGAGCGGCGCATCGGCGGCACGCACCTGCTTGTTTTGAGCGACGGCATGGGAACGGGACTTTGTGCCCGGCGGGAAAGCAGCGTGGCGGTGGATCTTTTTGGGGATCTGCTTTCCGTGGGCTTTGCACCGGAAGAGGCGGAAGAGTGTGTGAACCGGCTTTTGATGGTAAAGGGGGAGCGGGAGATGTATGCAACCCTTGATGCGCTCATGATCGACCTTGCGGACGGAAGGGCACGTTTTATCAAATACGGCGCGCCGCCCGCCTACATCCTTCGGGGCGGCAAGGTGCATACGGTCTATGCGGAGGCGCTGCCCATCGGCATCCTTGAAGAGGCATCCCCCTCGGTGCAGGAGGTACAGCTCAAGCGGGGCGATGCGGTCATCATGATGACGGACGGCCTGTTCGACGCTCTCGGCGCCGGGCTTTTCGCATCCCTTCTTGAAGAGGTGGGGGAAAACGTGGCAGCGGAGGATGCGGCAAGGGCGCTTCTTTCCCTCGGCAGGCGGGAAAGCGGGGCTGATGACATGAGCGTGTTTGTGGCGAAGATCGCCTGAAGGGATATTTCCCGGGAAATAGGCTGGGAAAGTAAGAACTCCCTGTGAAACATGGAAAAAAGCGGTTTCAAAATCCCGCCGGGGGGGTTATAATGAAGAAAAACAAAGCGTGACCAAATCAACCGACGGAGCGACAGGATGAACAACGTTTGCATTTTTGCGGCATCTTCCCCGAAACTCGACCCCTGCTATATCGAAGCGGGCTGTGCCCTTGGCGAAGCCCTTGCCGAAGCGGGTATTGGCCTTGTGTTCGGCGGCGGCAGAACGGGGCTGATGGGTGCCTGCGCACGGGGCGTTCGGGCAAAGGGCGGCCGCATCATCGGCGTGATCCCGGAAAAGCTCCACGTGCCCGGCATTGCCTTTGAATATTGTGACGAGCTGATCGTCACCAAGGATATGCACGAAAGAAAGGCCACCATGGAACGCCTGAGCAACGGCTACATTGCCCTGCCCGGCGGTATCGGCACCTTTGAAGAACTGCTGGAGGTGCTCACCCTCAACCAGCTCGGCTATCTTCGCACGCCCATTGTCATTTTCAATCAAAACGGGTATTACGATGCCCTGATTGCCCAGCTTGAAACTTCGGTCAAACAGGGTTTTGCGGATGAAAGCTGTCTTTCCCTTTTTGCGGCGGCGGATACGGCGGAGGGCGCTGTCCGCGCGCTTCTTGATTTCAAACTGCCTGAGCTGCCAAACAAGATAAAGGATGCGATCAAATATGACAAAGAAGCCCCGTAAACTGAATATCATGGTCTGCGTCACCTCCCAGCGCACCTGCGATAAGCTCATTGCCCGGGGCATGGAGCGTGCAGCAGCGGAAGCAGGCCCCACGGAGCTTCATGTGGTGCACTGCGTGGAAACGGGGCGCAATTTCCTTAACACACCCTACGAGGCGGATGCCATCGAATACCTGTTCACCGCAGCGCAGCTTGCCGGTGCAGGGCTTTCCATGCTCCGTGCGGATGATGTGGTGGATGCCCTTGTGGGCTATGCGCAGGAGCATGAAGTGGGTCTTATCATCCTCGGTGCAGCAGGCCCCACCGGCAGCAGCAAGGAGCCTATTCCCATCCGCCTGCAGCGCAAGCTGCCCGGCGTGGAGTTCGACATCGTTGCGCCGAATTAAAGAGAAACAAAAAGGCTTTTCCCAAAAGGGGAAAGCCTTTTTCATATGTTTTCCTGTTTACAGCGCCATAGTGTACCCTGCGAAGTGATCTGTTTCCCACAGAACCGCGTTGCCTTTGTATTGAAAGCCCAGCTTTCGGTAGATGTGGTTGGTGCGCGCGTTATCCGGGTCCGTCATCAGCGTTGCGGTCTTGTAGCCACGCTCCCTGCAAACATCAAGCGCCATGCGCACCGTAACGGACGCAAGCCCCTTGCCTTGCGCTTCCCGGATGATGCCAAGCCTTGCAAGCATCACGCTTTCCGGTACCGGTTCCGGCCAGGGGAAATCCGGCTGTTCCGTGGTATCATAGGGCAGCAGTACGATGACCGCAAGGGGCTTCTTCCCTTCCCACAGAAAATACAGATCGCCCCGCTCAATATCCCATTTTAGGATATCCTTTGTGGGATACTCCTCATCCCAATGGGAATCGGGATCCTTCGCCGCATCGCGGACGATGGAAAGCGCAAGGTCAAGTTCATCCGCCTTGGCGGCGGTCAATGTGTAAGGCATAAAAGAGGACCTCCCTCATGATCGATGGGAACAGTATACGGAAAAAGGGTGCGGTACGTCAAGGGCGGAAGAGACTGAACACGCGTTTGCCGTGTTTGCGTGCCTTTCTGACGCTTTGCGTTGCGCAGCCCCATTGCCGGGAAACATAGCAGACGACAACATCTGCATGGGCAAGCATCCAATCATTGCGGTGAAGGATCACAGGGGGTAATAATTCCAATGCTAACCCGTATACGGGTAAATATTATGGAAAGCCTTGTTATCATCAAATTGACCCTTAAACGGGTAATTTTTGATGATCCCAAAGGAAATACCATGCAATATTCGGAACTGTACGTTGCGCGCATCCGCAGCTTGTGCAAGGATCGGCACATCAGCATCAATAAGCTTGCATCCATGAGCGGTGTCAAGCAATCCACGCTGGATAACATCGTGCGCGGGCTGACGAAAAATCCCCATGCAAAAACGCTGCATAAGATCGCCATTGCCTTCAATATGACCCTTTCGGAATTTCTTGATTTTCCGGAACTGAACGCATATTCCTTTGAGGATGATACCGAGGAAGAATAAAACCGCAAAAACCGCCCCTGCGCAAACGTGCGAAGGGGCGGTTTTTTGTGCTGTAAAATGCATCAGCTCAGCTCAAACATACCCATATACAGCTGGTAATACTTGCCCTGCTGGGTGATGAGGTCGTCGTGGTCGCCCCGCTCGATGATCTCGCCCTGTTCGAGCACCATAATGGCGTTGGAATTGCGCACTGTGGAAAGCCTGTGGGCGATGACGAACACCGTGCGGTCCTTCATCAGCTCATCCATGCCCCGCTCAATGAGGGCTTCCGTACGGGTATCGATGGAGCTTGTGGCTTCATCGAGGATCAGCACCGGCGGGTCTGCCACCGCCGCCCGGGCGATGGCGAGAAGCTGCCGCTGCCCCTGTGAGAGGTTTGCGCCATCCGCGGTGAGCACGGTATCGTATCCCTGGGGAAGGTGGGTAATGAAGAAGTGAGCGTTGGCGAGCTTTGCCGCCGCTTCCACTTCCGCATCGGTGGCATCAAGCCTGCCGTAGCGGATGTTCTCCCTTACCGTGCCGGTGAACAGGTGGGTATCCTGCAGCACCATGGCAAGGCTTGCGCGCAGGGAATCCTTTTTGATGTGGCGGATGGGGATGCCGTCATAGATGATCTCGCCCTGCTGTACATCGTAAAACCGGTTGATAAGGTTGGTGATGGTGGTCTTGCCGGCGCCGGTAGAACCCACAAAGGCGATCTTCTGGCCCGGGTGGGCGTAAAGGGAAATGTTCTTAAGAACGGTCTTTTCCCCGTCATAGCTGAAGGTGACGTCACGAAGGCGGACATCGCCCTTGACTTCCCGAAGGGTAAAACCGCCGTTTTCTTCGGGGATCTTCCATGCCCAGATGCCGGTGCGCGCTTCGCATTCCGCCAGGCTGCCGTCCGCACAGCGAAGAGCATTCACCATGGTCACATCGCCCTCGTCCACTTCCGCGGGGGTATCGAGAAGGTCAAAGATGCGCTCCGCACCCGCAAGGGCGCTCATCACGTTGTTCATCTGTTGGGAAAGCTGGCTGATGGGCTGGTTGAATTTGCGGGTATACTGCAGGAATGCGCCGATGGAGCCAATGCCCGTGTAGCCGCCCACCGCAAGAAGGCCGCCTGCCGCCGCCGTGAGGGCGTAGGTCACATGGCCGAGGTTGTTCATGATGGGGCCCATCAGATTCGCCCAGGTGTTGGCGGTGGAGGTATTGTGCATCAATTCCGCGTTGAGCGCATCGAAGGTACCGTTTACCGCATCCTCATGGCAGAAGACCTTGACCACCTTCTGCCCTTCGATCATTTCCTCCACATAGCCGTTCACTCTGGAAAGGGAGCTTTGGCGCGCCTTGAAATATTTGCCGCTCTTGCCGGCGATGGTCTTGGTGATAAAGAACATCGCGCCCAGCATCACGAGGGAAAGAAGGGTAAGCATGGGGCTCAGCACCACCATCATGCTGAAGGTGCCGATGATGGTGACAACGCTGCTGACAAAGGAGGGAATGCCCTGGGAAAGCATCTCACGCATGGCGTCGATGTCGTTGGTGTAGGTGGACATGATCTCGCCATGGGTGCGGGAATCGAAATAACGGATGGGCAGGTGCTGCATGTGGGTAAAAAGCTCCTTGCGAAGCTGCAGCAGCATGCCCGTTGAAACGGAGATCATCAGCCGGCTGTAAAGAAAGGAGCCGATGATGCCGAGACTGTAAATCATAAGCATCAGCGAAAGCTGGCCGATAAGCCCGGAAAGATCCGGCTTGGCACTGCCGATCCACGGGACGATGTAATCATCGATAATGGGCTTGAGCATATAGGTGCCGGCGATGTTCGCGCCCGCATTGACGATGATGCCCACAAGCACAAGGAGCAGCTTGAACTTGTGTGCCCGGACATAGGAAAATACGCGCAGGAAGGTGCGCTTTGCGTTCTTCGGCTTGCGGAAGCCGTGTTTCTGCGGTCCCGGAGGCATATTACGCCACCCCCTTCTGCTGAGATTCGTAAACTTCGCGGTAGATCTCGCTGCGCTGCATGAGTTCCTCGTGAGTGCCCACATCGGAAATGGTGCCGTCTTCCATGACGATGATGCGGTCCGCATCCATCACGGAGGTGATGCGCTGGGCAATGATCAGCGTGGTGGTATCCCGAAGCTCCTCACGCAGGGCTTTCCGGATGGAAGCATCCGTAGCGGTATCGACAGCGCTGGTGGAGTCATCAAGAATGATGATCTTCGGCTTTTTGAGCAGCGCCCTTGCAATGCAGAGCCTTTGCTTCTGGCCGCCGGAAACGTTCACGCCGCCCTGCCCGAGTTCCGTTTCGTAGCCGTTCGGGAAGGATGTGATAAAATCATGGGCTGCCGCCGCTTTTGCCGCCGCCTTGATCTCTTCATCCGTGGCATCCGGGTCACCCCAGCGGAGGTTTTCCCTTATGGTGCCGGAAAAGAGCACGTTCTTCTGCAGCACCATGGAAACGCTGTCGCGCAGCGTTTCGATCTTATAATCCCGTACATCCACGCCGCCTACCGCAACGCTGCCGCCGTAAACATCGTAAAGCCGGGGGATCAGCTGCACAAGGGTGGTCTTGGCGCTGCCCGTGCCGCCGATGATGCCGATGGTCTCACCGCTTTTGATGGAAAGGTTCACGTTCTGCAGCGTCAGGTTGTTCCCGTCCTTCGCATAGCTGAAGGAAACATCCCGGAATTCGATGCTGCCATCCTTCACGGTAAGGGAAGCATCCGCTTCCTCATCGGAAATGTCGATCTTTTCATCCAGCACTTCCACGATACGGCTGATGCTCGCCCTTGTCATAATAAAGGAAACGAAGATCATGGATACCATCATCAGGGAAGAAAGGATCTGCGTGACATAGCTGATAAAGCTCATCAGATCGCCCGTGAGCATATCCCCGGCGATAATGAGCCTGCCGCCGATAAAGCAAACGGCGATCATGCAAAGATAAAGGACATATTGGGCAATGGGGCCGTTCCACACAAGCAGCTTTTCCGCTTTGATCTGGGCATCGCGCACTGCCTCTGCGGAATCGATAAAGCGGTCCGTTTCGTATTTTTCGCGGACAAAGGCTTTTACCACGCGGATGGCGATCAGGTTTTCCTGTACTTCGCCGTTCATGCCGTCGTATTTTCGGAGCATCTCCTTAAAGCGGGGAAACGCCCTTGTGCCGATAAGCACCAGGAAGGCGGCAAGCACCGGGATGGCAAAGGCGAACACCACTGCCAGCTTTGCGTTGAGCCTTACCGCCATTACCGTGGCGGAAACAAGCATCAGCGGCGAACGGATAAAGGTGCGGATCATCATCATGAACACCATCTGCACGCTGGTCACATCCGTGGTAAGGCGGGTGATCAGGGAGGCGGTGGAAAAACGATCCACGTTGGCAAAGGAAAAATCCTGCACCTTGTAAAAGAGCGCCGCCCGAAGGTTCTTTGCAAAGCCCGCGCTGGCGGTAACGGCAAAGCGCGCGGAAAGGGCGCCCATCGAAAGGGAAAGGCATGCCATGAAGATCATGAAAAGTCCGCGCCTCAAAATAAAGCGGATATCCCCGGTCTCGATGCCGATGTTGATGATGTCCGCCATCAGGTAAGGGATGTAGACCTCGATGATGACCTCCGCAATGATGGTAAGGGAAGCGAGCAGTGAGCGCACCCCATATCCCTTGATAAAAGGGAACAGCTTTTTCATGGTTCGTTATCCTCCATTTCCTTGAGCCTGCGTATGAGCTCCGGCATCGGTTTCCCGGCCATATCGCCGAGGGCGGAATTGTCGATCATCCGCGAAAGCAGTGAAGCAAGGGTGTCGATCTCCGCAGCGGTGAAGCCCCGGAAGGTGGCTTCATCAAGGGCATCGAACACATCCCGCATCCTGCGAAGGTGTGCGTGGCCTTCCTCCGTGGCGCGAAGGCGGTTGCGGCGCTGGTTCTGTTCATCCGTCCGCCGGGCGATCAGCCCCGCAGCTTCCATGCGCTTCGCGCTGCAGGCAACGGAGGCAGCGGAAACATGGAATTCCCTGGCGATATCCGCCTGTGTGCAATCCTCGTGGGCGGCGATGAAATCGAGCATGGGCATCTGGGTGCGCCGAAGGGCAAGGCTGCCCGCGCTGTCATGAATGCTGATGCGCCGTAAGACATCGATGCGCCGCAGGAGGCCGATCACACGGCGGTAATCCTCCCGGTTTGGCATGGTGTTTCTCCTTTCCGAAATGGTAAACGTTTAACAGTTAACCGTTTAATATTTTATGCACAAGGGAGCACGCTGTCAACCGGTTTTTGCCGGCGCAAGAAAAAACGACAAAAGAAAAGCACATCCGCCAGGGGCTGACAGCAGCCGCGAAAAGATGCCAAACCCTTCCGAAAACACGGCAAATTCAGCCAAATTCATGCTCTATCGCTGCGAAAAATGCGGTGCTATCATGAAGGCACAGACAAAAATTGCATCTTCGCTGCAAAAAGGAGGCATACCAATGACAAAATATCGAATTCTCATGGCTGATGGAAATCTGCAGTTTCAGACGGCGGTAAGGGATCAGCTCACAGGACACGAGCAGATCGAAAAGATCGATGCGGTGGCGGATGGGCAGGCGGCCATCGACGCCCTCAGAGCCGGACATTACGATGCGCTCATCACGGAGCTCATCATGCCCCGGGTGGATGGTTTTGAGCTTTTGGAGCGGCTCTCGGGCGGCCTTGTGGAAACGCCGCCTGCGGTGATGGTGGTAAGCGCCATGCGCAACGAGGATATGGTACGCCAGGCCTGCGCCATGGGTGCGAAATATTATATGGTAAAGCCGGCGGACCCGGAGACCCTTGCAAAGCGGCTTCTCGACATGCTTGAGACCACCTGCCTTGGCCGCAGCCGGGTATGCATGGCCGCCGCACAGCCCAAGACTCTTGACGAAAAGATCACGGCGGTGTTCCTTGTCATCGGCATCCCCGCCCATATCAAGGGCTACCACTACCTCCGGGAGGCCATCCGCATGGTCTATGCGGAGCCGGAGCTTATCAACCGCATCACGAAGGAGCTTTACCCCGGCATTGCCCGCCGCTTCAACACCTCCGCCTCCAAGGTGGAACGTGCCATCCGCCACTCCATCGAGGTGGCATGGACAAGGGGCAAGATCGAAAACATCAACCAGCTTTTCGGCTACAATATCTATTCGAAAAACGACAAGCCCACCAACGGCGAATTCATCGCCCTTGTGGCGGATAAGCTTCTGATGGAAGATGCCCGGGAGCGGAGCGGCAGGGATGAGATCCGGGATGTGGGGTGAAGAACATCAAAAAAGGAAGCGGAGTACCGCTTCCTTTTTTGAAAACTTGATCTATGCGATCTCACTCCTCATTCAGCCCCAGCTGTCTGCGGATGGCTTTCCCCGTGGGGCTCGCAGCGATGCCGCCGCGGGCGGTCTCCTTAAGATCCGTGTTCATCATGCGCCCCACGTGTTTCATGGCGCTGACCACTTCGTCAAAGGGGATGAGGCTTTTGATGCCCGCAAGGGCAAGGTCCGCGCTCAGCACGGCGTTTGCCGCACCGATGGCGTTGCGCTTGATGCAGGGGCATTCCACAAGGCCGGCAACAGGGTCACAAACAAGGCCCATCACGTTTTTGAGGGCGATGGCAGCCGCCGTCAGCACCACTTCCGGCGTACCGCCGGAAAGCGCCGCAAGGGCCGCCGCGGTCATGGCGGCACCGGCGCCGGTCTCCGCCTGGCAGCCGCCCTCCGCGCCGGAAATGCTGGCGTTGCGGGCAATGAGCATGCCAACGGCCCCGGCGGTGAAAAGGGCATCAAGGAGCATTTCATCATTCCAGCCCTGCTTTTTGGCGCAGCTTAAAAGCGTGCCCGGCAGGATGCCGCTGGCGCCCGCGGTGGGTGCGGCCACGATGCGCCCCATGGCGGCATTCACTTCTACCACCGCCATGCTTGACGCGACCAGCATGGCCATATCCGCGCCCATGAGCGAGTTTTCCGCATGGTGCATGAGCCGCTCCGCATCGCCGCCGCTCAGGCCTGAAACGGATTCTTTGGGTTCAAAGAGCCCCTTGCGGACGGAATCCTTCATGGTTTTCAGGTTTTCCGCCATCTCCGCATCGATATCTTCCATGCTGCGGCCGGAAAACGCCGCTTCCCGTTCCCGCATGATGGTGGAAATGGGGCAGCTTTTTTCTTTGCAAAGAGTAAGCAGTGCTTCGCCGCTGTGAAAATCCGGATTCATACGCTTTTTACCTCCGTGACTTCTTCGCTCCAGTTTTGGATCAGCTCGCAGACATGCTGTGATACCGGAGAGTCCGTTTCGATGATCATGTATGCATCAAGGTTGCGCACATGGCGGAATACCTGCATAAAGGCGATGTTCACCTTTTCCTTCGCAAGGACGAGCGTGACATGGTTGATCACGCCGGGCACATCCCGGTGCCGGACGATCAGGGTGGGATAATCCCCGGAAAACTCCACGCGCATACCGTTCAGTTCAAGAATACGGATGTTGCCGCCGCCGATGGAAGCGCCGAGCACATCGGTGATATGCGCGTCGTGCCCGGTG
>SVGX01000054.1 GCA_015056105.1 Clostridiales bacterium
GATGGTCATCGGCGCATACGGACAGGGGATCAGAAAAGTGATCCTGCCCCTTGAAAACGCGGCTGAAGCTTCTTACATTGAAGGGGTGGAAGTATATGCGGCACAAAACCTCAGGGATATCATTGCATTCCTTGGCGGCGCGGCAACGCTGTCAAAAGAGGAAACACGTACCTGGGACAGCGGAAAAATCACCTATCCTATGGATTTTGCGGATATCCGAGGGCAGCAGGGCGCAAAACGCGCGGCGGAGATTGCCGTTGCGGGCGGACACAATCTGCTGCTCGTGGGTACGCCCGGCAGCGGCAAGACCATGCTTGCAAGAAGCATTCCTTCCATTCTGCCGGAACTGACCTTTGAAGAAGCGCTTGAAATCACAAAGATCCATTCCGTTGCCGGCACGCTGCGGGGTACGGAGGGTATGGTCGAGGAACGCCCTTTCCGCTCACCGCACCACAGCGCATCCACCGCATCGCTCATCGGCGGGGGCACCCGTGCGATGCCGGGCGAGATCAGCCTTGCCCATTATGGCGTGCTGTTTCTTGATGAATTCCCGGAATTCCGGAAAGAAACTCTGGAAGCGCTGCGCCAGCCCATGGAAGATGGTGTCGTTACCATTACGCGGGCAGCGGCCCGCTCCACATATCCCGCGCAGTTTATGCTGGTGGCAGCTATGAACCCCTGTCCCTGCGGCAACCATGGCTCAAGAACGGCGCAGTGCCGCTGTACACAGGGGCAGATCGCCCGCTATCTCGGCCGCATCAGCGGCCCTATGCTGGACAGGCTTGATCTGCATGTGGAAATGAGCGAGGTAGGGTATGAGGATATTTCCTCTCGCAGTACGGGAGAACCCTCTGCGGTGATCCGGGAGCGGGTCAACAAAGCCCGCAGCATTCAGATCGCCCGATATAAAAAAGAAGGGATCCTTTTCAATGCACAGCTGACGAGCCGCATGACGGGCACCTTCTGCATCCTTGATGACGGAGCGGAAAGGCTGCTGCAAAAAGCTTTCTCTACACTGAAGCTTTCCGCGCGGGCCTATACCCGCATTTTGAAGGTATCCCGCACCATCGCGGATCTTGACGGAAGCGAAACGATACTTTCCCACCATGTGGCGGAAGCGGTGCAGTACAGAAGCCTTGAAAGCAAATACTGGGGGGATACGCGCAGATGAAGCTTGATTACGAACGGGAAGAGCGGTATCTCCTCTGGCTTGGCTTCGTGCTCGGCCCGGGTACGAAGCAGTATGAAAGGGTGCTCGCACCTTTTGACGGTGATGCGGAGGTGTTTTTTCATGCCGCCGAAAAGCGGGATTTGCCGCCGGAATGCGGCATAAAGGAAGAACTGCTGGAGCGCATCTGCGCAAGTGCCAATGAACGGTATATGGCGGGGTGCTTCCGCCGACTTCAGGAACTTGATATTTCCGCGGTATCCTTTCGCATGCCGGATTATCCCATGCTTTTGAAGGAGATATACGATCCGCCGCCGGTGCTGTATTACCGTGGCGATCTGCGGGAAGCGCAGCTGCCCATCGGCATCGTGGGATCGCGAAGTCCCTCCGATTACGGGCGCAGCATGGCTTACCGCTTTGCGCAGGAACTTGCGGAAGCGGGCGCCTGTGTTGTTTCGGGTCTTGCTTACGGTGTGGATTGTATTGCGGCGCTTGGCGCTTTGGCAGCGGAAAAGAACGATTTTCCCACTATTGCCGTACTTGGCTGCGGTGTGGATACGGTATATCCCTCCAACAACCGGGACATCTATGAAAAGATCATAAAGCGGGGCGCGGTAGTTTCGGAATTTCTGCCGGGAACACCGGCAACGCCGAATCATTTCCCCATGCGCAACCGTATTATCAGCGGCCTTTCCCGAGGGGTGCTTGTGGTGGAAGCCGCAAAAAAGAGCGGCACGCTGATTACCGTGGATTGCGCCCTTGATCAGGGCAGGGATGTTTTTGCGCTGCCGGGGCGGCTCACTGATCAGAAAAGCGAGGGAACGAACACGCTTCTTCGCAGCGGACACGCAAAGTTTACCGCTGCGGCGGAGGATATTCTTGAAGAATACAGGGGCGTTGGCCTTGCAAAGAAACAGCCTGAACCGAAGGTGAAGAAAGAGGAAACGAAAACAAGGAAAAAGACGGCAAAAACGGCTGCAATAAAAACGGAAATACCAGAAAAAGAAACGGAAGCATTGACCGCAGAGCAGCAGTTGATCCTCAGTATTCTTTCAGAAGGGGCGAAAAACTTTGATGAATTGTGTGAAATAACGGGTCTTTCCGCATCGCTTCTCAATTCCACCTTGACAGAGCTGGAGTTTTCGGGAATAATGAAACAATCGCCCGGAAGGGTATACAGTTTGTAATGCTTTCGAGCAATCGATATACCGGAGGTAACGGAATGTCCGAAAATCTTGTGATCGTGGAGTCGCCGGCAAAGGCGAAAACGATCGGGAAATTTTTGGGAAGCAAGTACAAGGTCATCGCATCCAACGGCCATGTGCGCGATCTTCCCAAAAGCCAGCTCGGCGTTGATGTCGAGAAAAACTTTGAACCGAAATACATCACCCTGCGCGGCCGCGGTGATGTGCTTGAGCGTATCCGCAAGGAAGCGAAAAACGCCAAGACCGTCTATCTTGCCACGGACCCTGATATGGAAGGTGAAGCCATTTCCTGGCACCTTGCTGAGATCCTCAAGCTTGATACCAAGTCCAAGTGCCGCATCGAATTCAATGAGATCACATCCCAGACGGTAAAAAAATCCGTAAAGGCTGCCCGCAGCATCAATATGGATCTTGTGGATGCACAGCAGGCACGCCGTGTGCTCGACCGTCTTGTGGGCTATAAGATCAGCCCCATTCTTTGGGCGAAAGTCAGGAAAGGTCTTTCCGCAGGCCGCGTGCAGTCCGTTGCCACCCGCATTATCTGCGACCGCGAGCAGGAGATCCTCGATTTTGTCAGCGAGGAGTACTGGAATGTTTCCGCTTCGCTCAAATACAAGGGACTTCGCAAACCGATCGAGGCAAAATTCTATGGCTACAACGGCAAAAAAACGGAGCTTCACAGCGAGGCGGATGCAGATGCTGTGATCGCCCGTGCCGCAAACTGCAATTTTGTCGTGGCCGACCGCAAAGTGGCGGAGAAGGTGCGCAATGCGCCTGCACCTTTTACCACTTCAAGTCTGCAGCAGGAAGCTTCCCGCAAGCTGGGCTTTACATCAAAGCTCACCATGCTTGTGGCGCAGCAGCTTTACGAAGGCGTGGATATCGCCGGCAAAGGCGCAACGGGTCTGATCACTTATATGCGTACGGATTCCGTCCGCATTGCGGAAGAAGCCCAGAAGCAGGCTGCCGAAGAGATCAAAAAGCAGTACGGCGAGCGCTATGTGCCCGCGAAGCCCAACGCATACAAGGGCAGAAAGGGCGCACAGGATGCCCATGAAGCCATCCGTCCCGCGGATTCTTCCCTGACCCCGCAAATGGTAAAGGCCTCCCTTTCCAACCAGCAGTTCAAGCTGTATAAGCTTATTTATGACCGCTTCCTTGCAAGTCAGATGGCGCCGGCGGTCTTTGAGACCAACGCCGTTGTGTTTGATGCTGCAGGCTGCACCTTCCGTGCAAACGGTGTCCGCACCATCTTTGACGGCTATACCGCCATCTATACGGAAGGCAGGGATGATGTACAGGAAAAGGACGTGGTGCTGCCGGAGCTTACTGTCGGCGAGGCACTCAGCGCACAGAAGGTGGACAAGGAGCAGCACTTTACGCAGCCCCCGCCGCGCTACACGGAAGCGACTCTCGTCAAGACCCTTGAAGAGCGCGGCATCGGCCGTCCGAGCACCTATTCGCCCACTATTTCCACCATTCTGGAACGCGGTTATGTGCAGCGGGAAAAGAAGCAGCTCGTTCCCACGGAGCTGGGCTTTATCGTCACCCAGATGATGAAGGACAACTTCGAGGATATTGTGGACATCAAATTCACTGCGGATATGGAAAACAAGCTCGACCTCATCAAGGATGGGGAACAGCCCTGGAGGGAAGTGATCGCGGATTTCTACGGCCCCTTCAGCAAGACCCTCGAAAAAGCGGAATCCACCATCGAAAAAGTGGTCGTGCCGGATGAAGTTTCCGATGTCGTCTGCGATAAGTGCGGCGCGATGATGGTTTACAAAATGGGCCGCTTCGGCAAGTTCCTTGCCTGCCCCAACTTTCCCGATTGCCGCAATACGAAGGCTATCGTGGAAAAGATCGATGTGCCCTGCCCGAAGTGCGGTGCGGCACTTATCAAGCGTAAATCCAAGCGCGGCAAGCCCTTTTACGGCTGCGAGCGCTATCCGGAGTGCGATTTTGTTTCCTGGGATAAGCCCACAAAGGAGAAATGCCCGAAATGCGGCGCCATGATGGTATCCAAAGTGGGGCAGCGGGGCGCTTATACCATGTGTACGGAAAAGGACTGCGGTTTCGTGGTGCGCCCGAACCGCAAAGCTAATGAGGAGACAGCCAATGAAGAATGACCGCGTGACGGTGCTCGGCGCCGGGCTTGCGGGTTGCGAAGCCGCGTATCAGCTTGCTGAACGCGGCATCGCTGTATCGCTTGTTGAAATGCGCCCCCTGCGGCGTTCCCCGGCCCATAAGACCGACCTTTTCGGGGAGCTTGTATGCTCCAACTCCCTCCGTTCGGACCGCATCCAAAACGGCGTGGGCCTTTTGAAGGAAGAGATGCGCCGTATGGGTTCTGTGATCCTTGCCTGTGCGGATGCGACCCGCGTGCCTGCGGGCGGTGCCCTCGCGGTGGACAGGGAAGGCTTTGCCCGCCTTGTGACGGAGCGCATCAAAAACCATCCGAACATCACAGTGATGGAAGCGGAGGCAACGGAGATCCCGGAGCCGCCTGCCATCATCGCTACCGGCCCGCTGACGGATGGCAAGCTGCTTGAAAACATTGAAGCTTTTATCGGTGAAGGTCTGCATTTTTATGATGCTGCCGCCCCCGTTGTGACAAAAGAATCCCTCAATATGGACAGGGTCTTTGAAGCATCCCGCTATGACAGGGGCAGCGATTATTTGAACTGTGCCATGACAAGGGATGAATACTATGCCTTCGTGCGGGAACTTGTCGCGGCGGAAACGGCGCCCCTTCATTCCTTTGAAACGCCGAAGGTTTTCGAAGGCTGTATGCCTGTTGAGGTCATGGCAAAGCGGGGGGAGAGGACCCTTGCCTTCGGCCCGCTTAAGCCCGTCGGTCTTTCCGATCCGCGTATGGAAGGCCGCCCCTATGCGGTGGTACAACTCAGGCAGGATGATGCGGAAGGTACCCTTTACAATATCGTGGGGTTCCAGACAAATCTGAAATTCGGCGAGCAAAAGCGGGTGTTCGGCATGATCCCCGGACTTGAAAATGCGGAATATGTGCGCTACGGCGTCATGCACCGCAATACATTCCTCAATTCCCCCGGCAAGCTTGATCCCTGGTATCAGGTAAAGGCGAAGGAAGGCCTATATTTTGCGGGTCAGATTACCGGCGTGGAAGGTTATGTGGAAAGTGCTGCCAGCGGCATGGTGGCGGGCATCGACCTTGCGGGAAAACTTCTCGGCAGGCCGCGCATCGAGTATACGCAGAAGACGGCGCTCGGTGCGCTCGGCCATTATGTTTCCGGCTATGCGGGAAAGGATTTTCAGCCCATGAATATCAGCTTCGGCATCATTGAGGGGATCGAAAATCCGCCGCGCAACAAGCAGGAGCGCTATACGAAGGTAGCGGAGCGTTCCCTTGCCATCATCGACAGGATCAGGCAAGAATGCGAATAAACTGTAAAACATGAGTGAAAGTTCCCAAAGTGGGGCAAAGGTGTGGTAATATGTATCAAAACCAAGCCCCGAAATGGGATAAATGGAGGAAATAAATAAAACGCATGGAGCTGAAGGGAACAACGATCGTTGCCATAAAAAAGGATGGTAGGTGCGCCGTTGCGGGCGACGGCCAGGTCACAATGGGAGAAAAGACCGTGATGAAGGCGCATGCGCGCAAGGTGCGGCGCATTTACCACAATAGCGTGGTAGTGGGCTTTGCGGGCTCTGTAGCGGATGCATTTTCTCTTTCGGAGCGCTTTGAGGCGCGGCTTGAACAGTACAGCGGCAGCCTCAGAAGGGCGGCAGTTTCCCTTGCACAGGATTGGCGGAGCGACAAGGCGATGCGGCAGCTTGAGGCAATGCTGATCGCGGCAGATAAGGAAGAGCTGCTCATCATCTCCGGCACCGGTGAGGTCATCGATCCGGATGACGGTATCGCTGCCATCGGCTCCGGCGGCATGTATGCCCTTGCTGCGGCAAAGGCACTTTCTGAGAATACATCCCTCAGCGCGCCGGAGATCGCCGAAAAGGCCATCCGTATTGCGGCGGATATCTGTGTTTATACCAACGGCAACATCACCATGGAGGAAGTATCATGCTGACGCCCCGCGAGATCGTAGATGCTCTTGACCGGTATATCGTCGGGCAGGATGAAGCCAAGCGCGCCGTGGCGGTGGCGCTTCGCAACCGTTACCGCAGAAGCCGCCTTTCCCCGGAGCTCAGGGAAGAGATCACCCCGAAAAATATCATTATGATGGGCCCCACGGGTGTGGGAAAAACGGAGATCGCAAGAAGGCTCGCAAAGCTTGTGGACGCGCCGCTCATCAAGGTGGAAGCAACAAAATTCACGGAAGTCGGTTATGTGGGACGTGATGTGGATTCCATGATCCGCGATCTTGTGGAGGCTTCCATCCGACTTTGCAAGGAAAAGCGCATGGAGTCGGTGCGCCTTGTAGCGGAGACCGCCGCAGGTGAAAGGCTCATCGATCTACTTGTTCCCAATGCGAAAAAACGCAACAGCGCGCCCGTGAATCCATTGCAGCTTCTGCTCGGAGGCCCGAAAGCAAACGAGGAAGAAGTGGCTACGGAGGAGGAAAAGACAGCCCGGCTCAACGAGCGGGAGCAGGTTGCTTCCCAGCTTCGCGCCGGCCTTCTCGAAGAAGACCTTGTGGAAGTGGAAGTGGAACAGACCAGTGCGGGCAGCGATACCATGCTTGCTCTCGGCATTGATATTAACCTGAATGAAATGATGGGCGGACTCATTCCCAAACAGAAAAAGCGCCGCCGCGTGAAGGTCAGGGAAGCAAGACGCATCCTGACGCAGGAAGAATCCGAAAAGCTGATCGATATGGACGATGTGATCCGCGAAGCCATTGAAAAGGCGGAGCAGGACGGCATCATCTTTATCGATGAGATCGACAAGATCGCGGGTACACAGCATGGTGCGGGGCCGGATGTTTCCCGTGAAGGCGTACAGCGCGATATCCTGCCCATTGTGGAAGGCTGTACCGTCAATACGAAATACGGCCCGGTGAAAACGGACTTTATCCTGTTTATTGCTGCCGGCGCATTCCATGTTTCCAAGGTGTCCGACCTGATCCCGGAGCTGCAGGGCCGTTTCCCTATCCGGGTAAAGCTCAATGCCTTGACGGAAGAGGATTACAAGCGTATCCTTTCCCAGCCGGAGCATGCCATCACGAAACAGTATGCGGCGCTGCTTGAAACGGATAACATCGCCCTGCAGTTTACCGATGATGCCCTTGGTGCCATCGCCCATTACGCCCAGAAGGCGAACGAGAACAACGAAAACATCGGCGCACGCCGTCTGCATACCATCATGGAGACCGTGCTTGACGATATTTCCTTCAACGCCAGTGGTGAGCATCCACTCATCAAGGTCGTTGTGGATGAAAACTATGTAAAGGAGCATCTGTCGAACGAGTTCGACGGGGAGGATCTTACCAAGTTTATCCTCTGATCGACCGCCATGAAACGAACGCTCAGCTTTATTCTGACAGCAGCTTTTCTGCTGCTGACAGGATGTGTGCAGATCGCCGAGACGGGAAATGTGGTGACTTATGAGGCGGCACCTCCTGATGCTGCCGAGATGTCCGCCCCGGAAGGAACTGCTGCACCGACAGAACCCAGCGTGCCGGAAGAAACGCCCGGCGCGCTTATTGGCGTTGATGCAGTTTCTCCCACAGAGCCGCTTCCTTCTGAAACACCGACGGTTTCGGCGGAAGCAACGCCGGACCCGGCACCCTCGCCGATGCCGGAATTTACGCCGTCACCCACGCCTGCTTACACGGTGGAAGATATGGAAGAGAAAGAAGCGTATCTTAATGCGGGCAGCGCGAACCTGCGCGAAGGGCCGGGCATGGAATATGCTGTCCTTGAAGAGCTGTTCGAATATGAAAAGCTGACCGTGACAGGCAAGAGCGGGGAATGGTACAGGGTGGAAGCGGATAATGAAGCCGGCTTCATTCTTGGGGAATTTGTGGAATTCGGTACGGCACCCACACCGAAACCGACACCCTCTTACAAAGTAAAAGAGATGGATGATACCGCTGCCTACGTCAATGCGGGCAGTGCAAACCTCCGAAAGGGCCCGGGCAAGGATTACGATATCATCGTGGAGCTTGACCGCAACGAAAAGATCACCGTAACGGGTACCTCCGGGGATTGGTATCGGGTAGAGTATGGCAGCAAAAAAGGCTTTATCACAAAGGAACTTGTCAAAATCGGCGCAGTGCCGACGTCTTCGCCTTCGCCGACACCGTCCCCGTCCCCTTCTTTGAAGCCGTCTGCGTCCCCGGGCGCATCGCCCAGCCCTTCCGTGAAGCCTACTGCTACGGCTTCTCCCACAAAGCAGCCGCAGAGTATCGGCACGAGCTCCGGCGGCAACGGCTACGGTGTCAATCCGTATGATTATTTCTCCGATGGCGGCGGCTTTACTGCGGCGGAACTGCTGCTTCTTGCGCAGGTAGTACAGGAGGAAGCAAAGGGTACTTCCGTGGAAGCCCGTGCAGCGGTGGCAAACACCATCTATAACCGCTATCTTTCCTCGAACTATCCCAACGATATTGAAACGATCATCTTCCAGAAAAATCAGTATACCGTGGCGGATGATGAAGCGGAGATCCGTTCTGTCAAGCCGGTGGCGGATACGGTAAAGGCAGTCAAGCAGATCTTTGTCAACCACGATACCTTCCTGCCGGAGGATGTGCATTTCTTCCGCCAGAAGAGCCGCGGTACAAGCTGGGGAGACAAGCGCGTTTATTATGCCACTTATGGCAACAACGCTTTTTTCCGGAGCCTCTACGGCGAATATGCAAGATAACGGGGGAGAACAGATATGATCACACTGATTAAAAATGCATCCGTTTTTCGCGACGGCGGCTGGAAAGATTCCGATATCCTGATCGCAGGCGAAGTTATCGAAGCGGTGGCGGATTCCATCGAGTGCAGCTTTCCGTTCCTTCATACCGTCGACGCGGAGGGTATGCGCTGCATTCCCGGCTATATTGATCAGCATGTGCACATCACGGGCGGGGGCGGTGAAGGCGGTTTCCGGAATCAGGTACCGCCGCTGCCGCTGAGTGCGCCGGTACGTGCCGGCGTGACGACACTTGTGGGTCTGCTTGGAACGGACGGTACGACAAGGAGTGTTGAAAGCCTTGCCGCCCGTGCCAAAGCCTTTAACGAGATCGGCATTACCGCCTTTTTTCTGACAGGTGCGTATGAGTTTCCGTCGCCCACCGTTACGGGCAGCGTGAAAAAGGATATCGTCATGCTGCAGGAATGTATTGGCGTGAAAATCGCCATTTCCGACCACCGCAGCATGAACATGCAGAAAAGCGACCTTGTGTGGCTTATCTCCCAGGCAAGGCAGGCGGGAATTCTTTCCGGCAAGATCGGCATTACCCATTTCCACACCGGCAGCGGCAAAGCGCAGCTTGATATGCTCTTTGATATCGTGGAAACCACCGATATTCCCATTTCCAACCTGCGCCCCACGCATCTTGGCGGCAAGTTTGATGCTGCCATGCGTTGGACAAAACTGGGCGGCTATGCGGACTTCACCTGCGGCAATGAACACAGCAACACCGCAGGCATTGTGTCCCGCGCTCTTGAACAGGGCGAAAAGGGGATGGTGACCATGAGCACGGACGGCAACGGCAGTTTCCCTATCTGGAACGAGAAAAAGGAGATGATCGGCATCGGCGCCGGCAAGATCGATAACCTGCACGGCGTTGTGAAGAGCCTCGTGAAAGACAAAGGGCTTTCTCTTGAAGATGCGATCAAACCCTGCACGGAAAACGCAGCAAAGGCCCTTGCGCTTTATCCGAAAAAAGGCTGCATTGCCCCCGGCAGTGATGCGGATATTACCATCCTTAACGATGATCTTTCCATCGACAGCGTGTTCGCCCGCGGCAAGCTGATGGTAAGACATGGAGAGCTGCAGTTTCGCGCCCCCTTTGAAAACTGAAGATATTTCCCCATGAGCCGCAGCAATGCGGCTCTTTTCTTTGAAGGACGGGGAAGGGGTTGACGGTTTTCCATTCCGTGATAAAATGGAGAAGGTTTTTGTGAAAGGATGCGCTTTATGTTCAACATCGTTCTTGTGGAGCCGGAGATTCCGCAAAATACGGGGAATATCTCGCGAACCTGTGCCGTTACGGGCGCAGCGCTGCACCTTGTCCGCCCGCTTGGTTTTTCCACGGATGACAAGCATCTGAAGCGGGCGGGGCTCGATTACTGGAAATACCTCAATATCACCTATTATGACTCCTTTGAAGAGGTGGAAGCGGCACATCCGGGCGCAAGGTTCTTTCTTGCCTCCACCCATGCAAAGCGCAGCTACGCGAGCGTGGAATATTGTGACGGCGATTTTCTCGTTTTCGGAAAAGAGACGGCAGGCCTTGGTGAAAAACTTCTTTCAAGAAGGGCGGAGGATATGGTTCGCATCCCCATGCAGAACGACCGCCGGTCTTTGAACCTTTCCAATTCGGTGGCGATCATGCTCTATGAAGCGCTTCGCCAGACGGGCTTTCCGGGAATGGAATAAACCGGCGAAAAAACTTGAAAAAAACCCCGAAAATACTGAAAAAATCCCTTGACATCGGGGCGGGGTTTCACTATAATAACAAAGGTGTGTTTGATAGGATTGGTGATTTGCGGCCACTAGCCCCGGCAGCAAAACGTCAACTATGCATAACACAACAAAAATATTACATTTACAATTAGGAGGACGCGCCATGAAAACCTATATGGCAAAAGGCGAGACCGTCGAACGTAAGTGGTATGTTGTGGATGCTGACGGAATGGTGCTCGGCCGTCTCGCTTCCCAGGTAGCCGCTATCCTTCGCGGAAAACATAAGCCGATATATACCCCCCATTGCGATACCGGTGACCATGTCATCATCATCAACGCCGAAAAGGTTGTGATGACCGGCCGCAAGCTTGATCAGAAGAAGTACTATCACCACACCGGTTATCCCGGCGGCCTTAAGGAGACCACCTACCGTGAACTCCTCAACAAGAAGCCGGAATTCGCCGTATACGAAGCAATTCGCCGCATGATGCCCAAGGGTCCCCTCGGCCGTCAGATGCTCAAGAAGGTCCGCATTTATGCCGGTCCCGAGCATAAGAACGCTGCCCAGATGCCCGAAGTGCTCGTGCTCAAATAAGCGGGAAGGAGATTTGAATTATGGCAACTGTCACTCAGTATCTCGGTACCGGCAGGCGTAAAAAGTCTGTCGCCCGCGTTCGTCTGCTCCCCGGCAACGGCAACATCACCGTCAACAAGCGTGACCTTGAGGATTACTTCGGTTACGAGACTCTCAAGATGATCGTCCGTGCCCCCCTGGTTCTCACTGACACCCTTTCCAAGTTCGATGTGAACGTCAACGTTTACGGCGGCGGCTTCACCGGTCAGGCCGGTGCTATCCGTCACGGCATCGCCCGTGCCCTTATCGTTGCGGATCCCGAACTTCGTGGTGCTCTGAAGAAAGCCGGTTTCCTGACCCGCGATCCTCGCATGAAGGAAAGGAAAAAGTACGGTCTGAAGGCAGCACGTCGTGCTCCTCAGTTCAGCAAGCGC
>SVGX01000055.1 GCA_015056105.1 Clostridiales bacterium
GGCGGAACAGGCCGCCGCTCACATCCGTTTTCCCGGTGACAGACCCGCCGTCATCCGGGAGCTGACGGAACACATGGAAGATCACTACGAGGCTCTGCTTGCAGAAGGGCTCAGCGAAACAGAAGCTGCCGAAACAGCCCTTGCTGCCATGGGCGATGCGGATGAGACCGGCGAAGCCCTTGCCCGCATCCACAAGCCTTTCCTTGGGTATTTCTACAAAGCCGCTAAGATCGCCCTGCTTGCAAGCGCAGCGATGCTGCTTCTCGTTTCCTGCAGCAGCGAATTCAAGCCGCCGGTTACTTACGGCTTTTCCGAGCCCTATGCTGCAGTTCCGCTGGAAGAGACCGCCACCTACCGCAGCGAGGCGATCTATCTTTCCCCCACCGCAGAAGCGGAATGCGGCGGCTACACCTTTACGGTTCCTACTGCCATGTTGTGGCGCTGTGAAAACCTGTTTGCCGGTACAACAACGCACCGCTTTTATTGCATTGTTGAAGCGTTCCATCCCCTGCCCACCGCAGGAGATCCGCAAGATATCCGGGGCTGTATTTATGCAGTAGATGATCTTGGCAACATTTACCCGAACCGCGTGTTCAATGAGCACAATAAGGGGAATGACGGCCGGGAGAGCGACGGCGCGCCAGCAGGACGCACTTTGCTTCGCTATCGGTATGAAATGTGGGTATCCGGCCTTGATCCCGAAGCGCAATGGGTAGAGCTTTGTTACGACCGGCTCAACTGCAGCTTTTCGCTGCGCATCCCCCTTGTAAAGGACGGTGAGCTGCTGTGAAAAAACTATTTTCCCGCATCTGGGCAAATCCGCCGAAACGGGGCTGGCGCATTGCCGCCGCGCTGCTTTTGACCGCCGCCCTTATCTTCTTCACCTGCATTATGGCAGGCTGGCCTGCTTTTTCGCCGGAACGTGCCCTGCGCCGAATGGAACGGCGTGCGCTCATCGGCATGGAGGGCGACGTGGTCTTTGAACAGGCCGGCATGCGCTACAATATGAGTGAGACCCGTATCCTTGCCGTTGAATACGGTAACCGCGCCGCCGCCTTTTTCGGCGTTTCCCGGGATGGGCTTCTCAGTTCCGGCTGGGACAGAACACCCTACAGTAACATTTACTGTCTTTTTCCGAAAGATCCTTCCGGCCTTACGGTAGCAGCCTTCCCCGGCTATCCACGTTATCTCGGCTTTCCGGAAGAAGCAGTCCTCATCGGCCTGTTTCATGATGTGGACGGCGCCGCATCCGCGGAGCTGACTTTCACCCTGACGGGTACTCCCTTCGGTTTGGATTTTCTTCGCACCTATACGCTCCTTTCCGTAAAACAGGGCGACGGTTTTTTCCTTTTCGCTCTGACAAACGAATCGTTAGGAGAAGGAGCCCATGCAGATTATGTGGAATCGCCGGACTATCCCGCCATTCTTGATCTTTGTGAACGCATCGACCCCTCACCCAGTTACATCAGCGAGGAAGACATCGCCGCCCATGTCCGCTTCTTTGATGCTGCCGGCAACGAGATCGGCGGCGGGGAGACCGTCTTTGCCCGGGCGCTGCTGCAGGGCGGATAAACCACACACACTGCAAAAAAGCGACCCGTGCACATGCACGGGTCGCTTTTTTGTTCTGCATTTACTTGTTGACAAACCTTACGGCGGTGCCGTAGGCGATGACCTCCGCCGCGCCCTGCATGATGGCAGAGGAGGCATAGCGGATGTTCACCACCGCATCCGCGCCCATCGCATCCGCTTCCGCTACCATGCGCTTGGTGGCAAGGGCCCGTGCTTCGTTCATCATGTCGTTGTAAGCCTTCAGCTCGCCGCCCACCAGCGTTTTGAAGCTCTGGGCGATATCCTTGCCGATGTGCTTGGACTGGATGGTGCTGCCCTTCACAAGGCCCAGCATCTCAAGTTCTTTGCCGGTAATGTAATCAGTATTGACCAATATCATCTTCTTCACCTTTCTTGATCTCTTGGATTCGTTCTATACACACTTTAGCCGTCAGCACCGCAAAAACAATGGGGAAGATGCCAAGGGCATATTTCCATACGCCGGGCAGCAGCGCAATCAGAAAGCCAAAGTACAGCACATAATACAGTATCATCAGCACCGACACGATGATCGGTGCACGCATTTTCTTTTTGTGCATCTTCTCAGCCTTCCCCTGCAAGGTATTCGAGGATCTCCGCCGCGTTGGTGTCGGGCTTCACCTTGGGCATCACCTTTTCAATGATGCCATTTTCATCGATGATGTAGGTGCAGCGCACCACGCCCATGCTCACCTTGCCGTAATTCTTCTTTTCCTGCCAGGCGCCGTAAGCCTCGATGGCGGTGCGTTCCGGGTCGGAAAGCAAAATGAAGGGCAGCCCGTATTTTTCCGCAAACTTTTGATGGGATGCCGTGGAATCCTTGCTGACGCCGATCACAACGGCATTAAGCTCCTTAAAGCCTTCGTAAGCCGCTGCGAAGGCGCATGCCTGCCGGCTGCAGCCGGGCGTATTATCCCGGGGGTAAAAATAAAGCACCACTTTCCTGCCCCGAAAATCCGCAAGGGATACCGCTTTTCCATCCTTGTCCGGAAGGGTAAAAAGGGGTGCGGGTTCGTTCACACGAAGCATAGCATGACCTCCTGCTGCTTGATGCTTTTATTATACTCTCTTTTCCCGGGAAGAAAAAGCCCGAAGTCACGATGGGCTTCGGGCTTTGCCGTTACAAAGAATATTTATTTTTCCGCGCTCCTGTTCACATAGTGGGTGTGGAGCAGCTCATGGCTCTTGTGACCGCAGGGCTCGCCGAGGAACTCCTCATACAGCTTCTTGATGGAGGGATTCTCATGGCTCTTGCGGATGGTCTTTGCTTCGTCTTCATCGTAGGTAGCAGCGGCACGGGCAGCCTTCGGATCAACGAAGTAGCGGGTGCGTGCATCCACGATCGGCTGACCGCCGCCGGTGACGCAGCCGCCGGGGCAGCCCATGACCTCGATGAAGTGATAGGTCTTCTCGCCCGCCTTGATGGCGTCAAGCAGCTTGCCGGCATTGGCGGTGCCGTGGACAACGGCAACGTTTACATCCATGCCCGCCACGTTGACGGTGGCTTCCTTGATTCCTTCAAGGCCGCGGACGGCGTGGTATTCAATGTCCTTAAGATCCTGCTTGGTGAGGATATCCGCAACGGTGCGCAGCGCCGCTTCCATAACGCCGCCGGTAACACCGAAGATAACAGCCGCGCCGGTGGAATCGCCGAGGATATCGTCGAAGTCTTCATCGGGCAGGTTGACAAAGTCGATGCTGGCCTGGCGGATCATGCGGGCAAGCTCACGGGTGGTAAGGTTGGCATCCACATCGCGGTAATCATCGCGGCCCATTTCCGGACGCTGCACTTCGAACTTCTTCGCGGTGCAGGGCATCACGGAAACAACAAAGATATCCTTGGGATCAAGGCCGTTCTTCTCGGCAAAGTAGGTCTTGGTGATGGCGCCCTGCATCTGGTTCGGGCTCTTGCAGGTGGAAAGGTTCGGGATGAACTCGGGATAGAAGTGCTCGCAGTACTTGATCCAGCCCGGGCTGCAGGATGTGATCATCGGCAGCACGCCGCCGTTCTCAATACGCTGAAGAAGCTCCGTGCCCTCTTCCATGATGGTAAGGTCGGCAGCGAAGTCAACATCGAACACCTTGTCCGCACCGAGACGGCGCATGGCAGCAGCCAGCTTACCGGTGCAGCGGGTGCCGATGGGCATGCCGAACTCTTCGCCGATGGCAACACGCACGGCGGGGGCAGGCTGGAACACCACGTATTTCTTGGGGTTCCTGAGCGCAGCCCAGACTTCCTTGGTGGCATCCTTTTCGGTCAGGGCGCCGGTGGGGCAGGCCGCGATGCACTGGCCGCAGTTGATGCAGGCCACTTCGCCGAGGCTCTTGCCGAATTCGGAACCGATCACAGTCTTGAAACCGCGGTTCTGCAGACCGATGGCGCAAACGCCCTGGGTGTTAGCGCAGGCAGCGACGCAGCGGCGGCAAAGGATGCACTTGTTGTTGTCGCGGACAACGCTGGGGGAAAGCTCATCGATGGTCTTCACGATGCGGGTACCCTGGAATTCGATGTCGGTGACCGCCATCTCGTTGGCAAGGGCCTGCAGCTCGCAGCTCTGGTTGCGCTTACAGGTAAGGCAGCTGCGGTCGTGGTCGGAAAGGATCAGCTCAAGCACCGCGCGGCGGGCTTCAAGCACTTTGGGGGTAGCGGTCTTGATCTCAAGGCCCTCGGAAACGGGCAGCACGCAGGAAGCCTGCAGCTTGCCGGTCTTGCCGTCTTCCACAAGGCACATACGGCAGGCGCCGATGTTGTTGATGTCCTTAAGGTTGCACAGCGTGGGGATCTTGATGCCTTCCTGCAGGCAGGCTTCGAGAACGGTCTTACCGGCTTCTACCTGTACCGTTCTTCCGTCGATTTTGAGAGTTACCATCTTTCAAAACCCTTTCTTTGTATGATTTCCGGCTGAAAAAGCCGGTTGAAAGCCACAGTAATGCGGTTTTTGAAAACAAAAGGAATGGGGAAACATGTCCGAATGAAAGGAAACCGACCGAAAAAATCAAGGAAAAAGGGAGTTCTTATCCCAAACGGCGCAAATGCGCAATATACTTATTAAGCATAGTAACATACCGCGCAGAGATTGTCAAACCGCCATCAATGATCCGATTTTCTTTTTTGCAAAGCGGATCCGTTGCGCTCGCTCCGCAGCCGTTGTACAATTAAGAAAACATCATCCGAACAAAAGGAGAATCCCCGTGGCAGCAGAAAACCGGCCCCTTTCTTTTTCCTCCGACTATATGGAGGGCGCACATCCCGCCATCCTCGAAGCACTTGTGGAAACGAACCTGCTCCGGAGTCCCGGCTACGGTCTTGATCCGTATTCCGATTCCGCAAAGGAGAAGATACGCCTTGCGGCGGATGCGGCGGATGCGGAAGTTTTCTTCCTTGTGGGTGGGACCCAGACCAATGCCCTTGTCATCAAATCCCTGCTTCGTTCCTACGAAGGAGTCATTGCGCCGGAAACCGGGCACATCAGCGTACACGAAGCCGGCGCCATCGAAATGGGCGGCCATAAGGTGCTTGCCGTCCCCCACAAGCTTGGCAAGATCGCAGCGGAAGATATCAAAAAAGTCCTTACCGCCTTCCGTCTTGACGGCAACCGGGATCACATGGTAAAGCCGGGCATGGTCTATATTTCCCAGCCCACGGAATACGGCACGCTCTATTCCCTCGAAGAGCTTACCGCCATCAGCAATCTCTGCCGGGAAGCGGATATTCCCCTGTATGTGGACGGCGCCCGTATGGCTTACGGTCTTGCAAGCCCCTCAAACGATGTGACCCTGCCAGACCTTGCCCGCCTTGCGGATGCGTTCTACATCGGCGGCACGAAATGCGGCGCCCTCTTCGGTGAGGCGCTCGTCATGCGCGGGCGTGCCAAAGTTCCCGGCTTCTTCAGCATCATCAAACAAAACGGTGCCCTTCTTGCAAAGGGAAGACTGCTCGGTCTGCAGTTCGACACCCTGTTTACGGACGGCCTTTATTTCGATGTGGGCCGCAGCGCCATCGCCCACGCGCAAAAGCTGCAGAGTGCCCTTCAGGATGCGGGTTTCCGGCTGTTCTTCGAATCCCCCACCAACCAGATCTTCGTCATCCTTGAAAACAGGACCCTTGACGCCCTCTCCGAAGAGGTGGAAATGGGCTTCTGGGAAACCTATGATGCAAACCATACCGTCATGCGTTTCGCGACGAGCTGGGCCACAACGGAAGAGGATATCGCGCGGCTCATCGCCCTGCTGCCCCGTTTTGCACCGAAAAAACAACTGTGATCCTTCCATATAATAATAAATATGAGTGAATCGTCAAACCAAGTGCAGCAGTTAGTGCGTTCAAAGTCCCAAAGAGACTGAGCAGAATGGAAATTAAGAACCTTACGAGGCCCGGCGTTGATCAACGCCAGGTTCTTGTTTAGGGTGGATGGCTCAATCCCGAATTCTGTGCAAACACCAAAATGGCATAAAATAGAGCAAAATATTGATTGGGTGGGAAAGCCGGAAAACGGCATTCCCACCTTCTCTGCATTCTATCCGGGGATCCTGTCCACGAGGAAAATCTCCGGCTGGGAATGGATCGCACCCCAGTCCTGACGCCGTCCCGTCCATTTTTTCGTGATGTCCATCATGGCAAGATACAGCATCTTCAGCAGACTGTCATCCGCAGGAAATACGGATTTTGCCTTCGTTGCCTTCCGCAGCCGGTTTTTGATATACTCCGCAATTCGGCTCGTGTTTTTTCGGGCTGTGTCTGCATAATATCCTCGACACCAGAATTCTCTGCTTCGGTACTTGTATTTCAGCTCGCCGAATTGCTCATACAGCATTGTGCTGCTTTTCCCCTTCAAATACCCCATAAAACTTGATACCGCTATCTTTGGCGGTATTTCCACCAGCATATGTACATGATCCGGGCACACTTCTGCTGCTAATATTTCCACTCTTTTCCATTCACACAGTTTCCTCAGGATCTTCCCTGCTTCTTCCCGTTTCTCTTTATAGAATATTTTCCTTCGATACTTTGGTGCAAATACTATATGGTATTTGCAATTCCATTTTGTGTGCGATAAACTGTTGATGTCATTCAAGCTCACTTGAATGTCCTCCCTTTGTTTTTATTGATTGCAGTTGGCGAACCGCTTTTCTATTTTAAAACAAAGGGAGTTTTTTTGTCCGCCTCTTCGCTTAAGCTTTTTTGAACCACTCGCCCAGGGAATGGTTTTCAATATACAAAAAGCCGCCTGCCGGTCTCCCGGCAGGCGGCCCGATCGCTCTCTTGTTTCGACCGTGCTTTATTTGACTTCCGTCATCCAAAGTCCATGCAGGTTGCAGTAGGCGAATACCGCTTTGGGCTTCTCATCGCCAAGTTCAAACACCGCTTTGGGTGCTTCGCCGCTGACAAGTTCCCTGCGGAGCTCGCCCTTTTCCGTTTCCACGAACACCCACTCGATGTAGTGTTCCGGGATCATCGGATGATCCACCGCACCCACATTTACTTCGAGGATGCCGTTTTCGTATTTGACGACAGGCAGGTGCTTTTCGCCGCTCGCTTCCACCGTGTTGGGAATCAGCTCTTCCATCTTTTCGCCGCAGCAGACGACGGGAACGCGGGCATCGTGGATCTTGGTGATAAGGTTTCCGCAGTGGCGGCAGATATAGAATTTGGTCTTGATCATATTGGAGTCTCCTTCCTTATCGGCTGTTTTTGTTTTATTATGGCTGTTCGTTTTTGTTATGTGCCTTTTTCCTTTTCCGGCGCTTTTTTCTTTTGTTGAATTTATTATAGCATCTTTTTCCGTTCCGTTCCGTGATAAAATCACCTTTCTCCTCAGCTTCTTGCCATGCCGTCCACGCTGAGCACCACACCCGTAATATAGGAAGCATCCTCCGAAGCAAGGAAGGCGAAGGCGCTGGCCACATCCTCAGGCTTGCCGAGACGCTTCAGGGGGATCCGGGCGATCATCGGGTCGATGACCTCCTTCGGCACAGCCTTCATCATATCCGTTTCAATGATGCCCGGGGCAACAGCATTCACCCGAATGCCCTTGGGGCCAAGCTCCCTTGCAAGGGAAACCGTCAGACCGTTGACGGCGAATTTCGATGCGGGATAGGCAAAGCCGCTGGGCTGACCGGAAATGCTGACCATGGAAGATGTGGAAAGAATGACGCCCTCGCCTTTTTCCACCATGCATTCGCTGGCGGCGCGGGTAGCATTGAACACACCTTTTACGTTAAGATCCATCACCCTGTCGAAGGTCTCTTCCGTGTATTCGGTAAAGGGGGTGCTTTCCGATATCCCCGCGTTGTTGACAAGGATATCCACACAGCCGTAAGTCTCCGCCGTTTCACGGAAAGACCTGCGCACCGACTCAAGATCGGAAAGATCGGGACTGATGCCCGCAACGGTTGCTTCAGGGTAGGCTTCCCGAAGCTTTGCTGCCGCGTTTTCCGCAGATTCCTTTGTGCTGGCAGTCAGAATGACCGCTGCGCCTTCCTGAATGAAGCGCTCCGCCGTCGCATAGCCAATGCCTCTGCTGCCGCCGGTGATGATCGCTACTTTATCTTTCAACCTCATATCGGGTACCTCCGTATCGTTTTCTATGGTCATAGGATACCCGTTTTTTTCCGTTTCTTCCGTGATGATATCACGAAGAAGCAAACCGGCGTCCCGCTTTGACAGGCGCCAAAAAATGCTTTTTCTTACATAATAAACTGGCCGCAGCGCAGCACTTCCATGAAATCATCGGACTCAAAGCGTACCGTGAGCGGGTCGATCAGCCTGCAGCCCGGGTAGGCGGACATGCGTGCCGCCACCTTGTGCTCCTTATAGGAAAGTTCAAACACAAAATGATCGGGAAGCTTCGCAAGGGCATCGGAAAGATCCTGCCTGAGGCCTTCCTCCGCAGCGGCGCGGATCCTGTCGCAGGCCACCTTCGGATGCAGGCAGCGGATGGAACCGCCAAGGCCGTCCTTTACCGCCACGGTCTTGAGCTTCGGGTGGATATTCGCGCTGTCCTCGGTAAGCATCCTGTCGCCGGCGAGCATCACGGTGGGCACACCCATCATGGCGCAGGCCCAGCTGTAGAGAAGGAACTCGCTGCAGACCATGCCGTTGAGCCGCACAGAGGTGGTGGCGGTGCTTTCCGTATGGGAAAGGGGGTTGCCGTTGCGGCCCGCCGCGCTGTGATAGCCAACAAACATGGCGGCATCGAAGGTCTCATCGCAGCCGGAAGCCATGGAAAGGGGATCGCCCACCCAGTTGCGGATGAGCTTCGCGCACTCGGGCAGCTCGTTGATGTCGATGTTGATGCCGCTGCCGTGGCCGTCCTTGATGAGGATCTCCGTGGCACCGGCGGCAATGGCGCCTTCACAGGCAGCCTTCACCTCGGCCGTCATCTGCCTGCAGTGGGGCTTCGCCTGCGCATCGCCTATGGTGCGGGTCTGGTTCCAGTATGTGGTCAAAGTGGTGCCTTCAATGTCGGCACTGATAAATACCTTCATGGTCCCTCCTCCTTACAGGATGAACTGGACCGCCCGGAGCACATCCGTGAAATCCTTCGTTTCGAGCACCACGGTGCGGTCGCCCACAAGGCGGCAGCCCGGGAAGTAGGAGCGGCGCACCGCATCCTTGTGCTCCTTGTAGCTGACTTCAAACACAAACTCTTCCGGCAGGACGATCTTCGCCGCGGCGAGCTCTTCCTTCATGGCAGCTTCCGCCGCTTCGCGGATCAGCCTGCAGGAAAGCTTCGGGTTCAGGCAGCGGGTGGAACCGCCGAAGCCGTCCTTTACCGCCACGGTGTGCAGTTTCGGGTGCAGGCCTTTGCTGTCTTCGGTGAGCATCCTGTCGCCGCAGAGGAGCACCGTGGGAACGCCCTTCAAGGCGCAGGCCCAGCTGAAGAGCAGGAACTCGCTGCAGACCATGCCGTTGAGCTTCACGGAAGTGGTCTTGGTGGTAAAGGTATGGGAAAGGGGATTGCCGTTGCGGCCGGCCGCGCTGTGGTAGCCCACGAACATGGCAGCATCGAAGCTTTCATCCACGCCATCCGCCATGCCGAGGGGGTCGCCGCTCCAGCCGCGGATCACTTCCACGCACTCGGGCAGCTCGCTCACATCCAGGTTAACCGCATAATCATGGGCGTCGTTGATCAGGATATAATCCGCGCCGGCAGCGATAGCGCCTTCGCAGGCCGCTTTCACCTCTGCGGTCATCTGCTTCGCCGCGGCGGCATACATATGGTGACCGAGTTCGGTCTCATCCCAAAGGGTTGTAAAAGTGGTACCCTCGATATCGGCACTGATAAAAACACGCATTTGAACGAACCTCCTGTAGATTTGGCTTTCCCCCTTATTATCCGAATTTTGCCTGACAAACACAACCCCTTTTGTTATGTTTTTGCGTTTTTCTTTCCCAAAAAGCACCTTCCCTGTCCGAAAGCTGCCGAAAAGAAAACGGTGTGGCCGCGGCATTGACAGCACCGCAGTCACAAATTATACTGTTTTTACAGAAAAAAGGAGACTTGCTATGGAATTTCGTGATCATTTCCCCGTTTGGGATAAGCTTACCGCAGCTGAGCGGCAGCGGCTTTCGGATGCATCCTTTTCCCGTTCCGCGGAAAAAGGGACGGTGCTTCACGACGGCAGCGACTGCACGGGGCTTCTCCTCATCCGTTCCGGGCGGATCAGGGGCTATATCCTTTCCCCCGAAGGGCGGGAGATCACCATTTACCGCCTCTTTGAGCGGGATATCTGCATGCTCAGCGCTTCCTGCATCATGAACAGCCTGCAGTTCGATATCACCATTGAAACGGAAGCGGATACGGAGCTTTGGGTCATCCCGCCGGATGCGTTCCGGGATGTAATGCAGCAAAGTGCGCCCCTTGCCAACTACATGAACGAGATCATGGGCACCCGCCTGTCGGAGGCCATGTGGCGCATCGAGCAGATCCTCTGGAAAAGCATGGATAAGCGCATCGCCGCCTTCCTGCTGGAGGAATCCGTCATTGAAGAAAGCACCGCCCTTCATATCACCCATGAGACCATCGCCAACCATCTCGGCACCCACCGGGAGGTGGTCACGCGGCTGATGCGCTATTTCCAGAGCGACGGGCTTGTGCGCCTTTCCCGCGGCACGGTGGAGCTGTTGGATAAGAAAAAGCTCCGCGCGCTGTGCGACGAATAACCCGGAAGTGCCCCCTTCAAAACAACTGCAGCCCCGCTTTTCAAAAGGCGGGGCTTTTTTGATCTTCGATTTTTTATTTTTCTTCCATACCGCAGGGAGAAGCGAGGTCCGCCGGACAGTTTCGGTTCACGACCGTATCGAAAAAGCGGAAGCCGCCCGCAAAGTTGTAAGCTTCAAAGCCGTATCCCGCAAGGATGCGGCAGGCGATGTAGCTTCTGAGGCCGCTTTGGCAGATCACATATACGGGCTTTGCTTTATCAAGCTCCCCGATCCTTTCCCTGAGCGCATCCACGGGAATGTTCATAAAGCCATTGATATGGCCGCAGTCGTATTCCTCCTCCGTGCGCACATCAAGAAGCGTAACGCTGCCATCCCGGGGCAGATTCGGTTCATCCGCAAGATGCCACTGTTTCAGCAAGCCGTTTTTGATGTTTTCGATCATAAAGCCGGCCATGTTCACGGGATCCTTCGCTGAGGAATAGGGCGGCGCATAGGCAAGGTCAAGATCCTTCAGATCCGTGGCTTTCATGTTGGCCCGGATAGCGGTTGCCAGTACATCGATGCGCTTATCCACACCTT
>SVGX01000056.1 GCA_015056105.1 Clostridiales bacterium
CAAGATAGGTCAGCTTTTCAAGCTCCGGCGTGGCAAGGAAGGCGCTGCCTGCCTGCACAACGCTGGCCATGCCGTTATCCGGCTGCCAGATGTTGTTCACCCAAAGGAACTTGAAGGAGCGGAACAGCTCCATCGCCGCATCGGCCTCTTCGGTCAAAAGGCGGATGGTCATTTCATAGCCCCAGTAGCGGAAAGCGGAAATGAAGCAGAAGAACAGCGGCATGGTGATGAGCATCGGCAGGCAGCTGCCCCACATGCTCACGCCGTTTTCCTTCATCAGCTTCTGCTGTTCCCGGTTCATGCGCTGGGGGTCGTTGGCGTATTTTTTCTGAAGTTTCTGGATCTCCGGTTGGATGGCCTGCATTTTCGCGGAGGATTTGCGGGTCTTGATGTCGGAGAAGGTGGTCAGTGCGCGAAGCAGCACCGTGCAGATCAGGATGGTAAGGAACACGCTGTCGATGTTCGCATAGATGAAGCGCATGGCTTCAAGAAACCATGTAGTCAAAAAGAAAGCGTCCTGCACTTTGTTTTCCTCTCTTTTCTTTCGTTGTTGCCCGGCGCTTCGGCCGCCGGGAAGCCGATTCGGAAGAACGGTCAGGGCACGGGGTCATACCCGCCTTTTGAAAAGGGGTTGCACCGGAGGATCCGCCAAAACGCGAGAAGGCCGCCCTTCCATACGCCGTGCTTTTCGATGGCCTCTATGGCATACCTGGAGCAGGTGGGCGTATAGCGGCAGCAGCCGGGGTGGCGGGGGGAGATATACTGCTGGTACCCGCGGATAATGGAGATCAGAAACCTTTTTATCATAAAAGGAAAGAACGGCGCGCTGCGGCACATCAGCGGCCGCCGCGCCCGGGTACGGTTTCCCGCCCGGCGGGATCGGGTGCTTTTTTCGGTTGTTCTTCCGTTTTGAGAAGGTTCGCCCTGCGCAGAAGACCGCGCATGGTGCTTTCGATGTTGGTGAACGATTCGCCCACAACCGGCTCTCGAGCTATGAAGATAAGGTTGTATCCGTCTTTCACACACGGTATCATCGGGCCAAAAGATTCCCTCAACCGGCGTTTGACGCGATTGCGGACGACGCTGTTTCCGATTTTTTTGCTGACGGAAAAGCCAACGTGAACCGGCGGCTTATTCGGCTTTACGCTTGTTTTCGCGTAGATGAGCACCAGCTGCCGGGCCGCCTTGGACTGCCCCTTGCGGTATACGTGGCGGAACTCCTTGTTCCGCTTCAAAGAATAACAGCGTTTCACCCTGTAAGTAAAAAATGTCCTTTTCCCCGCACGGATACAGCGGGATGTGCGATCTGTTCGGCGCTGCTTTTTTATCGGATCATCCGCCTATAAAAAAGCATACGGCAAGCGCATCGTATCTAAGACGACGACCGCTTGCCGCCAAACTTCGATAAAGGTTTTTTACGCAGACAGCTTTTTCCTGCCCTTGAGCCTTCTGCGGGCAAGTACGTTCCTGCCGTTCTTGGTCTTCATGCGCTGACGAAAACCGTGAACCTTCTTGCGCTGCCTTTTCTTGGGCTGATACGTTTGAAGCATTAAAGTGCACCTCTCTTCCAGCTATTCTAAGCGCGGGCGATCCTTCGCCGCCGCTGCGCCCGATGATCGAATCCGTCAATTCCCAATTATATAAGACGGAATGCGATTCTGTCAAGAAATATTCAGCATTTCCGGGCATTTCTTCTTTGATTCTTAAAAAAATTTTTGCACATTTTTCCCGTTTTTTCACCTATCCCCAAGATGTTGTTGTTTGATTTTTTCGAACCACAAGAGGGGAAAATTCCTGCCGAAAATTGGACCTTCGCGCACTTGAAACGCTTGGCACAATCTGTTATGATACAAAAACACCTCTCAAAAAAACAGGCTTTCCGGCTGTGTTTTTTGTTGGGATGTGCGCTGCGCGTTCCTGAAAAAATGGTCCGGGCCAGTTCACCTTCAGGGAGATGTCGGTCGCAGCGGGAAGATTTTCGGTGCACCAATGTTGCCTTATCTTTCCTTCCCCCCATATCGGGACGGGAGATTCTCCCCCACAGAGGTGAAACAAAAGAATGTGAGCACCGCTTGCCTCTCCCTTTGGGAGAGGTGGCCGAGCGCAGCGAGGCCGGAGAGGTTATCGCATAACGCCCTCTCAGTCACCTTCGGTGACAGCTCCCCCAAAGGGGGATCCGAGGGAAGGTGGCAGATCTTCTTACTAAAAAAGCTGCCCCTGCCTCCCTCTGACGAAGGAGGTAGCTCGCCGCAGGGCGGGACGAAGGGAGATACAGCATGCCGGTGCAAATCGGCAATATCAGCTTCCCTCAACTGTCCACTCCAACATGTACTTTCCGCTTTTCATGAAGCGATATTCGATAATACTTGCCGAAGGGCAGACAAAGGTAGGACACACACATGAAAACGTGCCGCACGGTATGGGAAAACGCGCTCCCCGCGCTGGAGGAGCAGATGACCGCCATCAGCTATAAAACATGGATCATTCCCATTATCCCCATCTGCATCCGGGATAATATTCTTGTGCTGCAGGCGGAAAACGGCGTTTCGAAAAATACCCTCCGCTCCCTTTATACCCAAATGGTCACCGATGCCGTAAACCGGATGAACGGCACCGGCTATCTTGTTCGCTTTATCGATGAGACCGAACGGGGCGACTACCCGGACCCCAACGCCCGCAGCGCGGAGACCAGCAGCGATTTTACCCTCAACCCCAAATACACCTTTGAATCCTTCGTCATCGGCAGCAGCAACAACTTTGCCCATGCGGCTGCCCAGGCGGTGGCGGACAACCCTTCAAGCGCCTATAACCCCCTTTTCATCTACGGCGGCGTGGGCCTTGGCAAAACCCACCTGATGCACGCCATCGGCCACAGGATGCTTGAAAACGATCCGGATGCCCACATCATCTATGTGACCAGCGAAACCTTCACCAACGACTTCATCACCTCCATTCAGGAGAACAAGAACGCCCAGTTCCGCAACAAGTACCGCAGCGCCGATGTGCTCATGGTGGACGATATCCAGTTCATCTCCAGCCGCGAACGTACCCAGGAAGAGTTCTTCAACACCTTCAACGCGCTCCATACCTCCGGCAAGCAGATCATATTAAGCTCCGACCGGCCTCCCATGGAGCTCACCACACTGGAAGAGCGGCTCCGCTCCCGCTTTGAGGGCGGCCTTATCACCGATGTACAGCAGCCGGACCTTGAGACCCGCATCGCCATCCTCCGCAAGAAGGCCAACGATGAAAACATCGATGTGGATGAAGAAGTGCTTGCCTACATCGGCGAAAAGGTGAATTCCAACATCCGCCAGCTGGAGGGCTGTCTTACAAGGGTAAACGCCTACGCAAGGCTCACCAAGCGATCCCTTGACACCCATCTTGTGGATGCTGCCCTCAAGGACATCATCCCCGGCTACGAACACCGCAAGGCCACGGTGGAACTGATCCAGCAGGTGGTGGCGGACTATTATTCCATCGACATCGATGCCCTGCTTTCCCAGCGGCGCACCATGGAAGTGACCTTCCCCCGCCAGATCGCCATGTATCTTTCCAAAGAATTGACGGAGGAATCCCTCAAATCCATCGGCCGGCGCTTCGGCGGGAGGGACCACACCACGGTCATCAGCGCCTGCAGGAAGATCCAGGCGGAGATGGACGAAAATCCCCAGCTTGTGCTGGTGCTCGAGGATCTGACCAAGCGGATCAGGAAGAATTAAAGCAAAAAGCCCTTCAGCCGACCGTGGCTGAAGGGCTTTTTTATCAGTTGAAAGTGAACGGTTAACAGCTGACAGAGAACGGTTGACTCTAAGCAGTTTCCTCCCTAAAAGAAAAGGCTCACTTCCTCCCCTAACTGTCACCTCTAAGCCGCCGCTTGCCTCTCCCTTTGGGAGAGGTGGCCGAGCACGGCAAGGCCGGAGAGGGTATCTCACAACATCCTCTCAGTCACCTGCGGTGACAGCTCCCCCAAAGGGGGAGCCAAGAGAAGGCTTTTGGTGCTCAGGTTTAAATGGCTCCCGCTTATCCACAAAATGTGGATAAGTCTGTTTTATCCTGTTTTCTCACCTTCCCTTTCCGAAAAAGCCTGCTTTTCGGCCTGCTTTTCCGGGTTTTTGCACCTTCTTTCCTTTCCCTCCCTTTCTTTTGCGTCACCTTTTTGATGGAGATCTTTCTTTGCGGAAAAAACATGTTTTTCTTTCGAAATTCCCCCAATTCATGTTCGAAACTTCCATATTATTATGGTATAATGGTATCGTGCCCATCTGGTGCACGCCCTTCCACATCCCCTGTGGAATCCACGGGGAGAAAATGTGCAAAGTGTGGACACCGGGGACTTTGTGGAAAACCCTTCCCGCTGCCCCTTTTTTCTCCACAGGCCTGTCTACACCCAAAAGTGCCGCGCTGCCTTGGAAAATCCTGCTTTTCCACAGTGCCAACATCCCCTATTACGACGACTACGAAGTATTATAATATATATACTCTTTTCACGAAGGAGGCACCATGCGCTTTTACATCAACACGCAGCAGCTCAACGCAGGCATTTCCACCGTGGTGAAGGCCCTCAGCGCCAAGACCACCGTTTCCATCCTTGAAGGTATCTATATGGAAGCTGCCAACGGCAGCCTTCTCCTTCGCTGTACCGATCTTTCTCTGCAGATCCAGACCTATATCCCCGCCGATATCCGGGAAGAGGGTGCCATCGTGCTGCCCGGCCGGCTTTTCAGCGAAATGGTGCGCCGGCTGCCCGGCGAGACCACTTCCATCGAGGTGAAGAAGGGCACCGCCTCCATCGAAAGCGGCAGCTTCCGTACCACGCTGCAGGGTGAGGATGCGGAGGGCTTCCATACCATGTCCACCGTCAACAGGGAACATATCGTCAACATGCGCAGCGATGCCTTCAAAAACATGATCCGCCAATGCATCTTTGCCGCGGCACAGGATGATACCAAGCCCATCCTGGCGGGCGCGCTGCTCGAGCAGGTGGAAGGCGATCTTTCCATCGTTGCCCTTGACGGCTACCGCCTTGCCATGCGCAAGGAGCCCATTTCCTACGGGATGCTGGCGGACCGTACCGCCGTGATCCCTGCCCGCAGCCTTCTTGAGATCAGCAAGATCCTGCCGGATACGGAAGAAAAGTTTGCGATGATTTTCTCCCGTACCCATGTGATGATCGACCTTGAGCATACCGCCATCACCGCCCGGTTGATGGACGGCGAGTTCATCAAGTATAAACAGATCCTGCCGAACGGTCACCGCACCCGCATCCGCGTGAACCGCCATGAGCTGATGGGCGGCATCGAACGCGTGGCACTGATGGCAAGGGAAGGGAAGACCAACCTCATCAAATTCTCCTTTTCCGGCGATACATTGACCGTGACCGCCAACAGCGAGCTCGGCCGCAGCAAGGAAGAGATCCACGTGGACCTGATGGGCGAGGATATCGAGATCGCCTTCAACGCCAAGTATTTCACCGATGTGCTCAAGGTGCTTGACGACGAGGAGATCTACCTCGACATGATCAACAACATCAGCCCCTGTGTGGTGCATCCCGTGCAGGGCAGCGGGTATTATTATCTGATCCTGCCCGTGCGCCTTTTCTCCGGCATGTGATAAAGCAGAAAAAAGGCTTTCCGCAAAGGAAAGCCTTTTTTTGTTGCATGAAGTGTTCGCTGCGCGAACATGAAGAGCGGCTTCTCCGCATGAAGTGCTGCTTCGTGGCAATTGTTAAGGGTTTGATTTAGGGCAAGCCTTCATTTTTTGCAGGAGCGGGGTTTCCCCGCCCGATAGCGCCGGATAAACACATATTGTATCATTGCGCTTCACACAGCTTCGGCATACAGATGCCGCAGTATCTCTGTTCCGGCCGATCGGGACGGGAGCCCTATCCCCTGCATTGGTTTTGTTTTGTGCGCAGGCCAGGGTACTCCTGTCGCAGCCGATTCCGCATCAGGCTGCGAAAATCCCTCCGATTTTGCGGTCTTTCCGTGTGTTAAGACCGTTTTTTATGCAATTTTTGATTTTTGCCGCTGCAGCGTGTTTTTTGTCTTTCAGGAAGGCGGTCGTCTTTGCTTTGTAAAATATATTGCATTTTATGCAAAACCTATGGCATAAAATGCAATAATTATGCGTTTAGTATTTAAATAATATTATAAAAACAGGATCCCGTTTTGACGGTGGGAAATATCCATTTTTTTGTAAAAAAGAAAAGGCGCTTTTCACGCCTTTTTTACGCTTTTTCTTTTTGAAGGGAAGGAAATAATAAGTATAAATAATGATTTATTTACATGTTTTTTTATGATTCTCCGTTTACGATATGCCCCGTAACGCCCGCTTTTTCCGCCGCCGAAAGGGCCGCATCGAAGCAGCCGACCCGCTCCGGGGTGTGCGCATCGCTGCCCGCAACGAACTTCGCCCCACAGGATGCCGCTTCACGCAGCTCCTTCGGCGTCAGGCTTACATGGCTCGCATTGATCTCAAGAAGGATGCCAAGCTGTGCAGCGCCCTTTGCAAGGGTGGGGATATCCGCCTTTACGTATTCTCCCGGGTGGGACAGCATGTGAATACCGTGGTTTGCCGCCGTTTCAAGAAGGGCGCCTGCGACCTTTACAGGATCCGCCCTGCCGATGCCGAAGGCTTCGCCCATGGCTTGCCATGTGAGCTTATCCCGGGGCATGATGCCCTTGTGAAAGCCGAGAAGCAGCACATCGAAGGGCGCCGCATCGAACCCCTTGGGCCACAGGGCATGGGGCAGGGAAAGATCGCATTTACCGCCGCCCAAAAGGTTGCATTCAAGGCCCATGAGCACTTCGATCCTATTGCCGTAGCGCTTGTTCAGCCGGTCGATCTCCTGCCTGAGGGCGCGCAGCTTTTCGCCCCGCACACCGTAAAAAAGATGAGCCCCCGCATGTTCGCTGACGGCGATGCGGCGGAGGCCTTTTTTCACCGCGGCAAGGACATTCTCTTCCGGCGTGCCCCTGCCGTGGCTGTAATTTGTATGGGTATGGTAATCCGCAAATATCTTCATTGCGTTATGGTTTGTTCCTTTCGGAAGGTTTATTCTTCTTCAAAAAGCCCCGTTTCCGGGATGAAAGCCTGCTTGCCCTGCTTCTGCTTGATGGAACGGGCAACGAGGATGATAAGAAGATTCATCAGGGAGAACATGGTGTTGTTGGTCTCCCTTCCCATGATGGTCTTGAAATCATCAAGGCGGGAAGTGCAGAAGAAATAATCCGCGATCTGGGTGGCGGGGGCGTTGATGTAGTTGCACAGGAAGCCGCAGGTGGCGCCGCCCTGCTTTGCTGCCTTCAGCGCTTCGTTGAGCATCTTGTTGCGGCCGGTGCGGCTGATGCCGATGAATACATCGCCGTGCTCAAAGCGGCGCTTGTATACATTCATGGCGATGGGATCGGTGATGACGATGGCTTCAAGGCCCAGCATGTGGAGCTCCGTTGCCACATCCTGCGCAAGAAGGGCGCTCGAAGCGTTGCCGCAAAGGAAAATGCGGTCCGCCTTTTCCACGGCCTTCGCAAGGGCGATGAGCGCCTTTTTGTCAAGGGCCTTGTAGGTATCCTCAAGCGCGTTGACGGTGGCGCTGTAGGTTTTTTCGATGACGGTCTCTTCATCATCTTCGGGCAGGATGGCGGTGTTTTTACGGGTCTCGATGTTGGCGGTGCCGGAAGCGAGGGCCACGCGGAAATCAAGGAAGCCGCTGTAGCCGAGCTTGCGGGCAAGGCGGGTAACGGAAGGCACGCTGACGCCCGCAGCCTCTGCGATCTCGTTGATGACCATGCGGGTGGCACGTTCAGAATTTTCAAGAATAAAATCGGCAACTTTGCGTTCGGCGCTGGGCAGCGTTGCATATGCGCTGCGGATCTTCATTTTTGCGGGCATGGCGTGAATCTCCTTCTTTTCGTGTGTTTTGTCTTTTTTATGATGAAATATCTGAAAACATTTTAACGGTTAGAAGACTTTAACATGGTGGTTACATCTAAAACTAAATATACACTAAGAAATGTATGAAAATCAATCATTTTTCTTTTCGTGAAGAAGGAATTTTCATTTTTGCCACACTTTGTCACCATAACGCAGAAATGCCTTTCGGGAAAGGGCTGAATTTTACGGAAATGAAAGTTTCTTTTCGCTTGCCCGTGTTGACTTCAAACAACGAAAATACTATAATGATATCGATTATGGGCCCTTCCGTTTCCTTTATTTAAAAGGAGCGAAGATACACCACAAAGTTTATTATGACACAGGAGGATATTCACTGATGGCAAAGACCATGACGATCGATGGTAATACCGCTGCTGCGCACGTTGCATATGCATTCAGCGACGTGGCCGCGATCTTCCCCATCACCCCTTCTTCCCCCATGGCAGAAGTCGCCGATGACTGGGCTGCAAACGGCAGGAAGAACCTTTTCGGCCAGCAGGTCCGCATCGCTGAGATGCAGTCCGAAGCGGGCGCCGCGGGCGCTGTGCACGGCTCCCTTTCCGCCGGCGCGCTGACCACCACCTTCACCGCTTCCCAGGGTCTTCTTCTGATGATCCCCAACATGTACAAGATCTCCGGCGAGCTGCTCCCCGGCGTCTTCCATGTTTCCGCCCGTGCGCTTGCGTACCATGCTCTTTCCATCTTCGGTGACCACAGCGACGTCATGAGCTGCCGCCAGACCGGCTTTGCCATGCTCGCCTCCGCTTCCGTACAGGAAGTTATGGACCTTGCTCTCGTTACCCACCTGAGCGCCATCAAGGCCAGCGTTCCCTTCGTTCACTTCTTTGACGGCTTCCGTACTTCCCACGAGATCCAGAAGATCGAAGCCATCGACTACGAAGATATGGATAAGCTCCTTGACCGTGACGCCGTGGCCGCTTTCCGTGCCCGCGCCCTCAACCCCGAGCATCCGAAACTCGGCGGTACCGCCCAGAACCCCGACATCTACTTCCAGGGCCGCGAAGCCGGCAACAAGTACTACGAAGCCATCCCCGGCATCGTCCAGAACTACATGGACGAAGTGGGCAAGCTCACCGGCCGTAAGTACAACCTCTTCGACTACGTTGGCGCTCCCGATGCCGAGAAGGTCATCATCACCATGGGCTCCAGCGCGGATGTCGTGGAAGAAGCCATCAACTACCTCAACGCCAAGGGCGAAAAGTTCGGCCTTGTGAAGGTCCGCCTCTACCGTCCCTTCGCTGCCGACAAGATGATCGCGGCTCTCCCCAAGACCTGCAAGAAGATCGCCGTTCTCGACCGCACCAAGGAATCCGGTTCCCAGGGCGAACCCCTCTACCAGGATGTTGTACAGGCCTTCGCGGAAGCGGGCATCCACAACATCGAAGTCGTCGGCGGCCGCTACGGTCTTGGCTCCAAGGAATTCACCCCCTCCATGGTCAAGGCCATCTATGACAACCTCGGCGGCGAGATGAAGAACCACTTCACCGTCGGTATCGTGGATGACGTGACCTTCACCTCCCTTGATGTGAAGGAACAGGTCAACGCCGCTCCCGAAGGCACCATCGCCTGCAAGTTCTACGGCCTCGGCAGCGACGGTACCGTCGGCGCCAACAAGAACTCCATCAAGATCATCGGCGACCATACCGATATGTACGCCCAGGGCTACTTCGCCTATGACTCCAAGAAGTCCGGCGGTCTGACCGTTTCCCACCTGCGCTTCGGCAAGACCCCCATCCAGAGCCCCTATCTGATCGATGCGGCTGACTTCGTGGCCTGCCACAACCCCTCCTATGTCACCCGTTACGATGTAGCGGAAGGCATCAAGGAAGGCGGCACCTTCCTGCTCAACTCCGAGTGGACCCTTGAGGAGATGGAGAAGGAACTCCCCGCGAAGATGAAGAATGCCATCGCGAAGAACAAGCTCAAGTTCTACAACATCGATGCCATCAAGCTTGCCAAGGAAACCGGCATGGGCAACCGCATCAACACCATCATGCAGTCCGCTTTCTTCAAGCTCGCCAACGTCATCCCCGCTGAAGAAGCCATCGATTACATGAAGGCTGCTGCCAAGAAGTCCTACGCCAAGAAGGGCGACGAAGTGGTTCAGAAGAACTACGCCGCCATCGACGCCGGCGCAAACGCCATCGTAGAGATCAACTATCCCGAATCCTGGGCTACCACCACCGAAGGCGCTGTGCTCGCTTCCGTCACCGATGATCCCTACTTCCATGAGTTCATCAAGCCCGTCCTGGAGCAGAACGGCGACAAGCTGCCCGTTTCCAAGATGAGCCCCGACGGCACCGTTCCCACCGGCACCACCAAGTACGAGAAGCGCGGCATCGCCGTTGATGTCCCCGCCTGGATCCCCGAAAACTGCATCCAGTGCAACCAGTGCTCCTTCGTCTGCCCGCACGCCTGCATCCGTCCGTTCCTTGTAGCGGAAGGTGAAGAAGTGCCCGCTTCCTTCGAGACCAAGCCCGCCACCGGCAAGGAGCTCGCCGGCCTCAAGTTCCGCATACAGGTCAGCCCCCTCGACTGCACCGGCTGCGGCAACTGCGTCCAGGTCTGCCCCGCCAAGGAAAAGGCTCTCAAGATGATCCCGCTCTCTGAGTCCTGCAAGACCGAAGAAGCCAACTGGGAAGCCGCCCTCAAGCTCACCAAGAAGGATGTTGCCGTGAACAAGGCCACCGTTAAGGGCAGCCAGTTCCTCCAGCCCCTGTTCGAGTTCTCCGGCGCCTGCGCAGGCTGCGGCGAAACTCCCTACATCAAGCTCATCACCCAGCTCTTCGGCGACAGGATGATGATCGCCAACGCCACCGGCTGTACCTCCATCTACGGCGGCAGCGCGCCCACCGTTCCCTACACCGTGAACGAAAAGGGCCATGGTCCCGCCTGGAGCAACTCCCTCTTTGAGGACAACGCGGAATACGGCTTCGGCATGAACCTTGCCACCAGCCACCGCCGTCTTGGCCTCGCCGAGACCGTGAAGTCCCTCATCGCCGTTGATTGGGCGGATGCGGACATCAAGGCCGCCGGTGCGGAATGGCTTGAGAACATGGATGACGCCGAAGGCTCCCGCGCTGCCGGCGCCAAGCTGAAGGCTGCCTGCGAAGAAGCGATCGTGGAAGGCTGCGAGTGCGAAGCCTGCAAGCTGGCCCGCAAGGTCGTTGCTTCCGCCGACATGCTCACCAAGAAGAGCCAGTGGATCTTCGGCGGCGACGGCTGGGCTTACGACATCGGTTACGGCGGTCTTGACCACGTGCTTGCCATGAACGAAGACGTCAACATCCTCGTTCTTGACACCGAAGTTTACTCCAACACCGGCGGCCAGGCCTCCAAGGCTACCCCCACCGGCCCCGTTGCGAAGTTT
>SVGX01000057.1 GCA_015056105.1 Clostridiales bacterium
GACGATGGGTATGGTCATCCCGAAACGTTCATTTATGAAAGCGCAACTGCGCTGGATATTATCTATAATATTTTGGGTGACGAGAATGGAGTAATTCTGGAGGATTAATATACCATTTCTTGCTCAATAAAACCAAGCGTTGCACTTTTTTATTATTCCTCTGAATTCAATGCACACCCCCAGACCTAAAATTAAAAAGTTCATAGACAAAAATGCAAACAGGCTCTACGGCGACCATTCTTTGGTTACCATAGAGCCTGTTATCGTTAAAAGGTATATGAAAACCCTTGCAAATAGAGGCTTTTACAAAAAGAAACCGGACACCTGCTTCGATACGCATTGTATCAAAACTGATGTCCGATTTTGGTGCCGGAAGTGGGACTCATTTTCGGTCATCGGCAGGCCGTGCTTGCATTCCATGCTGCGCACGCCTCGCCTGGACCCGAAAATCCGGGGCGGGAAAAGGCAACACTGTTGCCTTTTCTTTTCCGCCCTTCGAGTCCCCTTATCTGAAGGCACCACAAAAAAGGCACCCTCAAGGGGTGCCTTTTTTGTGGTGCCGGAAGTGGGACTCGAACCCACACGGTATCGCTACCAACGGATTTTGAGTCCGTCACGTCTGCCAATTCCATCATTCCGGCGAAAATCACAGGTGTAAGTTTACCATATTTTCAATTTCCATGCAACCATAAAGTATTTCCTTTCGTTATAAGGATAGAGTATAATAAACTTAGGGTGACCAACATAATCCGAACCCGCCAAAGGCGGCGGTAACGGCGAGCTGCAGCGTTGTCGGTGTTTGAAACAGCACCACTATTCCTGCACACCTCCGCCTTGCATCTCATCCGTTCCTGCCGACTTTGGTCTGAAGGATTTTTCGCTGCCGGAGGGTATGTAAGAGCAAGGAAGACGAAGGAGGCATACCCGTAGGTATTCCGACTGAGGATGACACAGCTATTGTGCAGCATACGGCTGCGAAAAACGTGGTTCGTATTATGTTGATCACCCTACGTTTATGATGCTCGTACCCTTCTTTATTCATCCCATCAGACGGAGGTAAAGTTCATGAAACGCATCATCACAGCCTTTTCCCTTGTACTTTGTGCGGCGCTCCTGTTCGCCGGCTGTTCCCACAAAATGGCGGATATGGCAGCATCGGAAGTCTATTATACCTCTTCTTCTTCCGGCAGCAGCGCAGAATACAAGCCGGAAGCGCCCATGGCCAGCGCCGCGCCGGAGGAATCCATTGAGGCGGAATACGATGCTTCCTACGGCATCACTGCGGGCGCCGCTTCCGATGTGGATCTTGCCGACCGTTTCGGCGGCCATAAGGTGATCCTCACCTACGAAGCGACCATCAGAACGGATACCTTCGATTCCCTGCTCGAGGCCCTCACTTCCCGGGTGAACGCTGCGGGCGGCTACATGGAAAACACCTACATCGACGGCAAAAAGCCCGAGGTCTACGGCGAAGCGGGCCGCACCGCTTCCCTTTCCATCCGCGTGCCTGCGGAAAAGGCGGACGCCTTCTTTTCCGACGTAAAGACCCTTGGCACGCTGATCAGCGAGCACGCCTACACGGAGGATGTCACGGAGCATTATTTCGACCGGGAGACCCGCCTTGAGGTGCTCAACACCCAGCTTGACCGCCTCCGGAGCATCCTTGTGGAAACGGACAACCTTGCGGATGTGATCGCCCTTGAAACGGAGATCGCCCGCGTGATGCTGGAGATCGAATCCCTTACCGGGGAACTGAGGCGCTACGATGCCCTCATCGACTATGCCACGGTGAACCTGACCGTTTACGAGAACAGCCCCAAGCAGGGCCCCGTTGCGGAGGAGACCCTCGGGGACAGGATCGCGGAATCCTTCGCCGACTCCATTTACGGTATCGGCACGTTCTTTACTGATGCGCTGGTATGGTTCATCGGCGCGCTGCCCGTGTTCGCGCTGCTTGCGCTCATCATCCTGCCCATCGTTTTCATCATCCGTGCCATCCGCAAAAAGAAAGCCCGCAAAAAGGCAGAAAAACAAGCCGCCATGGCAAACAACATGAAGGAGAACAACAGATCATGAAACTGAGACGGATCGCCCTCATCCTCGCCGTGCTGCTGCTCACCGCAGCCCTCTCCGCCTGCAAATCCCAGGAGGAGCTTGATGCCTACCGTGAACCGGAGACCACCGTCATCTCCCCGGATGTGACCATCACCCAGCAGGAGGATGATCCCGATACCATCACCGTGTCCGGCAGCGGTGAAGTGATGCTCACTCCCGATACCGCTTCCTTCAGCCTTTCCATCCACACCACGGAAGCGGAAGCCGCCCTTGCGCAGGAAAACAACACCCTTATCGCCGAGGCGGTGCTGGCTTCCCTGAAGGCAAACGGCATCGGGGAGAGCGATATCAAGACTGAAAATATCAGCCTGTATGAGGAATACGACTACAGCGAAAGCGAACGCAAGCTCATCGGCTACACCATGAACAATACCCTTTCCGTCACCGTGCGCAGCATCGACAGCGTGGGCAAGGTGATCTCCGACGCCATTGCCGCCGGCGCCACAGGCACCTACGGCCTCCGCTTCACCGTTGCGGATTCAAGCGAAGGCTACGGCAACGCCCTCAGCGCCGCCATCGAAGATGCCAAATACAAGGCGGAAGTAATGGCGCAAGCCCTCGGCGTGACCCTCGTGCCCGTGCCCGTTTCCACCACGGAGACATCCTCCAGCTACACGCCCTATCTTTACGCAGACAGCAGCGAATCCGTTATGGAAGAAGCGCCCATGTACAGCAGCGGCGCTTCGAACAGCGCTTCCGTTTCAAAGGGCGAGCTTTCCATCACCGCAAGGGTCAGCGTGATCTATGCGGTGGAATCCCCCGCGGCGGAACAATAACCCGTTTTCACCTTCCGGGCAGCCCATCTGCTGCCCGGATTATTTATTTTCTTTTATGATTTGCAGCAAATTTTCATGAAAAATACGAATGTGATTTTATCCCATTGCAGGAATTTGCCTTTTCTCCTGCATCGAAAATAAAAAGAAGGCCTCTTTCCTTACCCCATTTCGCATTGCCTTCCGCCCTTTCCCCCATTCCGGTACGAACTTTTTTCGGCAAAACGGTGTTTTTCCTGCATTTCATTTTTGCGCTTGCTTCATTTTGTCGTTTCCGATTTGAATTTTCATTCTATATCACGTATTTTTATTCAATTTATGCAAAATGTCGTTCCGATAACAATCGGCTTTCCAGCTTGCTTTTTTCCGCTTTTCCCCGCCGTGTTCGTGGCAAAAAGAAAAAACCGTCCCGCAAAATATACAGGAATCTATTGACATTGTTACATAATAGATTTATGATTATTTGTGGTAGCGGATGCATCCTGATATGCCGCTAACCGTCAATTTTCGAATCATTAATATGGAGGTCAACACATGAACGCCTACATTCAGGAAGTAATCGAAAAGGTCAAAAAGCGCGACGCGCACGAGCCCGAATTCCTTCAGACCGTTGAAGAAGTTCTCTCTTCCCTCGAACCCGTCATCGCACAGCATCCGGAATACGAAAAGATGAGCCTGCTCGAAAGGCTTTGCGAGCCCGAGCGCGTCATCGAATTCCGCGTCAACTGGGTTGACGATGCCGGCAAGCCTCAGGTAAACCGCGGCTACCGTGTACAGTTCAACAGCGCCATCGGTCCCTACAAGGGCGGCCTGCGCTTTGCTTCCCACGTAAACCTCTCCGTCATGAAGTTCCTCGGCTTCGAGCAGACCTTCAAGAACAGCCTCACCTCCCTGCCCATGGGCGGCGGTAAGGGTGGTTCCGACTTCGATCCCAACGGCAAGAGCGATATGGAAATCATGCGCTTCTGCCAGGCGTTCATGACTGAGCTCTACCGTCACATCGGCCCCAACGTGGACGTTCCCGCCGGTGACATCGGCGTAGGCGGCCGCGAGATCGGCTACCTCTTCGGCCAGTACAAGCGCATCGTTGGCGCTTACGAGAACGGCGTTCTCACCGGTAAGGGCCAGTCCTACGGCGGCTCCCTCATCCGTCCCGAAGCCACCGGTTTCGGCGCTGTTTACTATCTCTGCGAAGTTCTTAAGCATGAGAACGACACCATCGAAGGCAAGACCATCGCGATCTCCGGCTTCGGCAACGTGGCTTGGGGCGTCTGCAAGAAGGCTGCCGAGCTCGGTGCCAAGGTCGTTACTCTCGGCGGCCCCGACGGCTACATCTACGATCCCGACGGTATCGTGACCGAAGAGAAGATCAACTACATGCTCGAAATGCGTAACTCCGGCCGCAACCGTGCTCAGGATTATGCTGACAAGTTCGGCGTTGAGTTCTTCCCGAAGCAGAAGCCCTGGGGCACCAAGGCCGATATCTGCATGCCCTGCGCTTACCAGAACGAGATCGGCATGCCCGAGGCTGAGCAGATCCTTAACAACGGCACCAAGTACTACATTGAAGTTGCCAACATGCCCACCACCAACGAAGCGCTCTACTTCCTCATGGAGAAGGGTCTCGTGGTTGCTCCCTCCAAGGCTGTTAACGCCGGCGGCGTAGCCGTTTCCGGTCTTGAAATGAGCCAGAACTCCGAGCGTCTCTCCTGGAGCGCCGAAGAAGTTGATGAGAAGCTCCACACCATCATGGTCAACATTCATGCCGCTTCCGTGAAGGCTGCGGAAGAGTGCGGTCTCGGCTACAACCTTGTGGCCGGCGCCAACATCGCGGGCTTCAAGAAGGTTGCCGACGCCATGATGGCACAGGGCATCGTCTAAAGTTCACGGTCCGAAAGCATCAAACAAACCAACAGGGCGGATCCGCATGGATCCGCCCTTTGCCGTATGAAAAACGGAAGGATCGCTCCTTCCGTTTTCTGTCGTTGTTTTCGTTTTCCTTCCCGTGCCGCCCTACCCTTCCAGGGCAGCGCGGATCTCTTTCACCAGGGAAGCAAGGTCATCAAAGCCATAGAGCGCCCGGTTCACATAGGGAACGGAAAGCCGGTCCGCAGTATCGGCAGCCACATAGCCCTGCATCGGGTTCACCGCAAAGCGGTAATTCTGCTTGGCATCCGGACTTTGCGTGAGGAAAAAGAGATAGATCCCGTTTTCCTGCAGGGACGGTACGCTTCCTTCCCCGTAGGCTACCGGCTTCAGCGTGCTCGCATCCACCAGGCTCGCGCACATTTTCGGCGCATACACCAGGGATATCCTGTCGCCGTAGTTAAGGGCACCTTTCAGCGAACCGTAAGCCTCCACCTTTGCAATGGCGGCAGGCAGCGTGTTTTCCACCACAGTACCATCCGTCTGTGCACGGAAGGAACGATCCTGTTCCGCCGCAAAGGCTACGACCCTGCCGATGAAGATCTCATCCGCCGCTTCCACCAGATCCCGAAGGGATTTGTAGTAATAGAAAGATGCGGGAACGGTGATCACCGCATCCATCTGTCTGATATCCTGTTTGAGCTCGCTGAGGGAAAGCTCCGTTCCCGCATATTCCACCATACCCTCATCGGAGAGCGCAAGGGGGCTTTCGGATAGAAGCTCGTAGCGGTTAGTATCTTCCGTATAAAACAGATCCTCGCCCTCGGCAAGGTAAAGAAGATAACGGCCGCCCTCTTCCATCTGCCCGACAGTGCAGTGGATCAGCGCATCCTCTGCGGTGCTGCCCGCGATCACTTCCTCCACGGAAAGATCATAGCAGGTATTGCCGTCGCTGTTGATGTGCTGCTGCACGCAAAGGCCTGTCACCACCAGCGCCGCGTTTTTGTAGATGCGCTGCAGCTCGCTGAGGGCCTTTCCGCTGGGATCGCCCGAATCCGCAGGCACGGCGCAGGCCGACGCAGCAAAGCACACTGCGCACAACAGCGCCAGCAGCCGAAAAATACGTTTCATCCCCGCACCTCCTTCCTGCAGATTCATGATACATGGATCTTTTCATCTATCATGTTAAACGAAAAATATGCCCAAAAGGTTGCATAAAAGTAAACTTATTATTAAAACCGCCTTAATTTACAGCGATATCACATCTCCCGGCGGCCTTCCACCGCCTTGAGAAGCGTCATTTCATCCACATATTCAAGGTTGCCGCCGATGGGGATACCGTGAGCGATGCGCGTTACCCGGATGCCTTTGGGCTTTAAGAGCCGCGCGATATAGGATGCGGTAGCCTCACCCTCCACATCCGGGTTGGTGGCAAGGATCACTTCCTTCACGCCTTCCGTTTCCACCCGCTGCAGCAGCTCCCTGATGCGGATATCATCGGGTCCTACGCCATCCATCGGGGAGATGGTGCCCTGCAGCACGTGGTACTTGCCGCGGAATTCCCGCAGTTTTTCCATGGAGAACACATCCCGCGCATCCTTCACAACGCAGAGTACATCGCTTTTGCGGGAAACGTCCGCGCAGATGGCGCAGGGCTCCACATCCGTATAATTGCCGCAGACAGGGCAATAACGCACGGTATCCCGCGCGCGGGTGATGGCGTGGGCAAGCTCCCGTGCATTGCTTTCGGGCATATCCAGAATATGGTAGGCAAGGCGCTGCGCACTTTTTGCGCCGATGCCCGGCAGCCGCGCAAGCTGCGTTGTCAGCGCGTTGATGGCGTCGATGCTCATAATTTACCGTTTAAAAGCCGAGATTCATACCGCCGGTGACCCGGTTCATTTCGCTGTTCATGGTCTCATCCGCCATGCGCAGCGCTTCGTTTACCGCGCTGATCACAAGATCCTGCAGCATTTCCACATCGTCCGGATCCACACAGGCGGGGTCGATCACGATCGCCTTCACCTCTTTGGCACCGGACACCGTGGCCTTTACCACGCCGCCGCCGACCGTCGCTTCAAATTCGCGCGCCGCGATCTCCTGCTGCATGCGCTGCATATCCGCCTGCATCTTCTGCGCCTGCCGCATCAGCTGCTGCATGTTGCCGCCGCCCATTCCGGGGAATCCGCCTCGTGCCATATCAAAAACCTCCTGAAAAATCGGCATTTCGCCATAGTTGTTCTTAACATAAGATTATACCATATATGGTATGCTTCCACAATATATTACGCAAAACCTGCGCTTTTTCTCAGTCCACAATCTCCAGCATACTGCCGAATGCTTTCCTTGCCGTATCTTCCAGCGAAACGGCAGCGGGCGCGGCAACGGGTTCCCCCGCCATGATGAAACGGAGCTTTGTGGTGCCCGCTGCTTCCGCAAGGGCATCGGCGGTAAGCTTGTGGTTTTCCGCCTTGGAAAACGCATCGTAAAACGCTTTTTTATCGAAAGCGACGATCAGGGTATCGCCGTCCTTGTGCCATTCCACCGCCTTGAGTGCAAGCACCGCGAGGGTGGGATTTTTCTTCTGCAGCACAGCCCTTGCCGCTTCCCATATCTCTTTCGGTGCGGAAGCTGTTCCGCCTTTTTTCGGGGCAGGCGCTTCGTCTTCTGCCGGAGGCGGCGCATCCAAATCGGAAGGGGGAATGTATGCATCCGCTTCCGCTGCAGCGGGCGCTTCTTCCCAGGGCGGGATATCCTCTGCCTCCCTTGCGGCCGGTTTCTGCTTCGAAGGGGCGCTTTCCTGCGGTACTGTCTGCAGGGGTACACCGTTTTTCACCTTCGCTTCCAGCTGTTCGATCCGCTCCAAAAGAAGCGATACGGATTGAGGTTCCTCTTCCGGCGTTGTGATGCGCACAAAAGCGCACTCCAGCTGTACCCGGGGCAAAGCCAGCCACTTGAGGTTCGCCACCGCACCGAGCAGGATATCGATGGCCCTCGAAAGGCGTTTTTCGCCGCAATGCTTTGCCTGTTCCACATAGCGGCGCATGGCATCCTCCGTACAGTCGAGAATGTCGCTGCAGTGGCCGCAAAGCTTTGCAAGCAGCAGCGCACGGAAATGCCGGGCGAGATCCTGCGCAAAAACGGAAAGATCGCGTCCCTCGTTCACCACCCGTTCAAGAAGGCGCAGCGCACCATCCCTGTCATCGGCGATGAGCGCCTCCGCCACATCGAAAAGGAAATCGCTTTCCATGCTGCCGAGCACGCCGTAAACATCCTCTGCAGTCACTTTTCCGCCGCAGAAGGAAATGCATTGATCTGCCAAAGAAAGGGCATCGCGCATGCCGCCCTCCGCCGCCCGGGCGATAGCGAGCATGCCTTCCCGCTCGATGGAAGCGCCGGCGTTTGCAAGCACCCCTTCCATACAGGCGGTGATATCCGCCACACGCAGCCGGTGAAAATCGAACCGTTGGCAGCGGGAAACAATGGTGGCGGGAATGGACTGGGGCTCTGTCGTCGCAAGGATGAACACCACATGGGCAGGCGGCTCCTCCAGCGTTTTAAGGAGCGCATTAAAGGCGCTTTTGGAAAGCATATGCGCTTCATCGATGATGTACACCTTCACCCGAAGGTCAAGGGGCGCAAAGCGGGCCTTGTCGATGAGGGCACGCATATCCTCTACGCCGGTGTTGGAGGCAGCATCCAGCTCGATGATATCCACATTCCCGCTTTCCGCAATGCGGCAGCTTGGGCACTCGCCGCAGGGCTCCCCCGCATTGGGCGCATCGCAGTTGAGGGCTTTGGCGAAGATCTTTGCCGTGCTGGTCTTGCCGGTGCCCCTTGTGCCCGTGAAAAGATACGCGTGGGCCACGTGGCCCTCCGCGATCTGGTTTTTGAGAATGGTGGTGATATGTTCCTGCCCGATCACTTCCGCAAAGCGTTTCGGACGATATTTGCGGTACAATGCCTGATATGCCATGGCTTCCTCCCGTAAAAGCCGCATCGCGTGCGGCGTTATTTTTATTTTATCATTTCGCGCATTGTATTACCATAAAAAATGCAGTATAATATTTCGGAATCATCTTCCGTTTTTGTGCGGAAGCAAGCAAGGAGAATCAACCATGGAACAGCCCCGCAAAAAGATCGTATTGAGCGGCATCCAGCCTTCCGGCTCCCCCACCCTCGGCAATTATGTGGGTGCACTGCGCAACTGGGCCCTTCTGCAGACGGAGGACCGCTTCTGCTATTACTGCGTTGCAAACCTGCACGCAGCCACCGTCCGCCAGGATCCCGACGATCTTCGCCGCCGCGCCTTTGAGACCGTGGCGCTGCTGCTTGCCTGCGGCGTTGATCCTGAGCGCAGTGCGGTGTTCGTGCAGTCCCATGTCAAAGAACATGCGGAGCTCAACTGGGTTCTTAACTGCAGCACCTATATCGGCGAGCTGAACCGTATGACCCAGTTTAAGGATAAGTCCCAAAAGCACGCAGACAACATCAACGCGGGACTTTATACCTATCCCGTTCTGATGGCAGCGGATATCCTTCTTTACCAGAGTGACCTTGTGCCCGTCGGTCAGGACCAGAAGCAGCACCTTGAGCTGACCCGCGATATCGCCATCCGCTTCAACAAGCAGCACGGCAACACCTTCCGCATCCCGGAAGGCTATATCCCCAAGGTGGGCGCAAGGGTCATGAGCCTGCAGGATCCCACATCCAAAATGAGCAAGTCCGATCCGAACCCCAACGGCTATGTTGCCATCATGGATGACCCGGCAGTGATCCTCAAAAAGTTCAAGCGTGCCGTGACCGACAGCGACGGCCTTATAAAGTTCGATCCGGAAAACAAGCCCGGCGTTTCCAACCTGCTTGCCATCTACACCACCTTCACCGGAAAGAGCATCGAAGAAGCGGAGCAGGAATTCGAAGGCAAGGGCTACGGCCATCTGAAGACTGCCGTAGCGGACGCCGTCATCGCAGAGCTGACCCCCGTGCAGGAAAAGTTCAAGCAGTTGGTGGCAGATGAAGCCTATATCCGCAAAGTGATGGAGGAAGGCGCCGCACAGGCCCGCATTACCGCCGCTGAAACGGTAAAGAAAGCCTACCATGCCATGGGCTTTGATGCATAATAAGATAAACAGCAACGACGCGGACGCCCTCAAAAAGGGCGCCCGCTTTTTTGTTATGGCTCCGGCCGCAGCACCGCCGGCCCTGAAAGGATCTCCCCATCCACGGAAAAGACGGAGCCGTGGCAGGGACATTCCCAGGTACGGTCATCCGCATTCCATTCAAGCCTGCAGCCAAGGTGCGGACAGCGGGCGGAGATGATGTGCACCTTGCCGTTTTCCTCCCGGTAAACCGCATATTTTTCCCCTTCATGCTCCACGGTGGCGGCTTCGCCCCGCTGCAGCGTCAACAGCGTATCCTCCGGCAGGGAAAATGCTTCTTTCATCAGGCCCTTTACGGTGTTTCCCGCATCGGCGGCCAGATTTTTCATGCTCGGCAGCAGCTTGAATCGCCCGGGATCAAACACGGTCTTTTCCGCTGCCCCTTCGCCGAGGATCAGCGCGGCGAGGCGTTTTGATGCCGCCATGGCGTTTGTAAAGCCCCATTTGTTGAAACCTGTCGCCACATACCAGTTTGGCGTTTCCGCGCTGTAGCGGCCGATATAGGGCACCTCATCCGCGGTGCGGCAATCCTCCGCCGACCATTGTGCAAGAAGCGTGCATTCCGGCCAGAAGCGCCGCGCCGCAGCAAGGAGCTCACCGTATTTTCCGCCCGCATGGTTTTTACCGCTGCGGATATCGTATCCCGAAAAAAGCATCACATCCTCCTCCCCAAAGCGGGCGCTGCGCAGGGAAAGGCCGCCCTCCTCCGCATCAAGATAGACTCCGGAAAGGGGCGGCACCCCGGAAAGCGCCAGCACAAAGGAGCGGTTTTGGCTCATCCTGAGAAAGTAATAGCCCGGCGTGTTTACAAAGGGATAATGGCACAAAAACGCAATGTGCTTTGCCTGTACGGTGCCCGAATCGGTCCTGAGGCTCATACCCTCCGCCGCTGTGACCCGGCTTTTTTCATAAATGACCGTACCAAGCTTTTCCGCGGCCGCTGCAAGCCCCCTTGTGAAAGCAAGGGGATCGAACCGTGCCTGATCGAAAAAGCACAGTGCCCCTTTCACAGGAAAGGGCAGCTTTGTGACATCTGCAAGGGCAGCATTGATCCCAAGGCGTCTGGCTGCCTCCACTTCCGCCCGGAGCGGCGCCATGTCCTGCCGGGTATAAAGGTAAGCGCTGCAGCGTTTGAGATCGCAGCCGATTCCTTCTTTTTTGATGATCGCCTCGTATTCCGCCACCGCCGCGCTGTTTTCCGCCGCGTATTCCGCCGCCGCAGCCTCTCCGAATTCCCGGATGAGCCTTTCGTAGATAAGCCTATGCTGCGCGGTGATTTTTCCGGTGGAATTGCCCGTGGTTCCGCTTCCCACCGTATCCGCTTCGAGGATAAGGGTGCTCACCCCCCGCTGCTGCAGACTGTAGGCAA
>SVGX01000058.1 GCA_015056105.1 Clostridiales bacterium
CACAGCTTTATCGAGTTTCAGGCCGCCGCGGCTGACGAAGGGGACAGGATTTTCCTTTACGGCAAGGATGGCATCCGGCGGCACATTGTCGCCGGGCTTATCCACACGCACCCCATCGAAGGTTACCGCACCGCTCATGATCAGCGAGCGGGCTTTCTCTCTGCTTTCCGCAAGCCCGAGTTCAAGAAGTCTTACATCTGCCCTTGTGCCTTTCATGCTTCACGCTCCAAATACTGCAACAGTTTTTCCCGAACGGTATCCGCGTCCATTCCGCACAGCTTGTCCTGTTCCGCAACCGATGCATGCCGCACCGGCTGCTCGCCCACGCCAAAGGAAAGAACTTCCACATCGCTGCCGATCTTCGCTTTGACCGCTTCTCCGAATCCTCCGGAAAGGATGCCGTCTTCCAAGGTAAATACCGGCTTCCCATGTTCCTTGATGCGCTGCAGCATTTCCTCATCCATAGGCTTGAGACACCTTGCATTCACAATGGAAACAGGTAGTCCCTCTGCGGCGAGAAGAGCGGTTTTTACCATTCTTCCGCTTGCAAGGAGAACGATTTTCCCTTCCGCAACAAAACGGATCTCTTCCCATTTTCCAATCACGACAGGCGTTGTAAGCGGCGCACGCATCAGGATACCCCGGTTGTAGCGGATCGCCACAGGCCCGTTTTGCGAAAGCGCCAGTGGGATCATCGCGGCAAGCTCCTCCTGCGTTGCGGGGGAAAGAATGCACATGCCGGGAAGTGTCCTTAGAAATGCAATGTCGTACACGCCCTGGTGGGTCTCACCATCCTCGCCCACGAGTCCTGCACGGTCAACACCAAACACAACGGGAAGCCCCTGCAGACAGATATCATGAAGAAGCTCATCGTAAGCGCGCTGCAAAAAGGTGGAGTAAACTGCGGCAACGGGTTTTGCACCCGCAGCAGCCATTCCCGCCGCCATGGTCACAGCGTGCTCTTCCGCGATCCCGACATCATAAAAGCGGGATGGAAACACATCCTGGAACCGGTCGAGCCCTGTTCCCAGCGGCATGGCAGCCGTGATCGCAACGATCCGGGAATCCTTCGCGGCAAGCTCCGCAAGGGTTTTTCCAAATACGGAAGAATTGCTTTCTCCGCCGCTTTTTTGAACAATTCCGGTGTCAATATCGAACTTTCCGATACCATGAAACTTTGCTGGATTTTCCTCCGCAAGGGCATATCCTTTTCCCTTTTTTGTGACCGCATGGATAATGACCGGCGCGTCAAGTCGCTTTGCACGCTTCAATACTTCGATCAGCGATTCGATATCGTGTCCATCTACCGGGCCGAGATAGGTAAATCCAAGCTCTTCAAACAGCACATTTGGGATCAGGAAGTATTTGATCCTGTTTTTCATGCGCAGCGCGCCGTCAAACATTTTTTGTCCAACTTTGGGAAGCTTCTGAAGAAACTCCGCTGTATTATGTTTGAAGCGCCTGTAGGAACGGCTGGTGCGCATCCGGTTCAGATGCCGATTCAGCGCGCCCACATTGTGGGATATCGACATATCATTGTCGTTAAGTACAACGATCAGCGGCTGTTTGCTCTGCCCCGCATCGTTGAGCGCCTCAAAGCACAGCCCGCCCGTCAGCGCGCCGTCACCTGTCACAGCAACAACATGTCCGCTTCCGCCAAGCATTTTTTCGGCACGAAGGATACCGAGAGCTGCGGATACGGATGTACTGGCATGACCTGTGCCAAAGGCGTCGTGAATGCTCTCGGAGCGTTTCGGAAAGCCGCTGATCCCATCTTTTTGGCGGAGACTTCCAAATTCGGCCGCCCGGCCGGTAAGGATTTTATGCACATACGCCTGATGGCCGACATCGTAGATCAGCTTATCTGCAGGAGAATCAAACACACGGTGCAAAGCAATCGTCAATTCCACAACACCGAGGTTGGATGCAAGATGGCCGCCGGTGCCGGAAACCTTTTCCACGAGAAAAGAACGGATCTCTTCGGCAAGCTCGGGAAGCCGGTCCGCATCAATACGCTTAATATCTTCCGGTGAACGAATGGAATCCAGCAAGGGCGTTCTTTTCATGCCGATTCGCCTTTCTTTTGCATAAATGCGGTGGTATTATACCACTTCGAATACCTGCAAACAAGCATAAAACTGCTAAAAAAGCAATTTTATGCAAAAAAGATGTATTTATACATCAATAAGTCCTGGTAAGCGCAGCCTGCGCAAGTTCTGTAAACCAGGCAGCTTTTTCCCCGAATGGCAGAAGCGCCGCGATCGCAAGCTCAGCTTCTTTTTCCGCCATGCGCCGTGCCTCTTCCAGACCGTAAAGCGCCGGGTATGTAAGCTTATTCTGTGCTGCATCCTTTCCAAGGGTCTTGCCGACGGTTTTCGCATCTCCCACTACATCAAGGATATCATCGGTGATCTGAAAAAGAATGCCGTAATGCTCGCCGTAACAACGAAGTGCATCAATAAGCTTTGCATCTGCGTTGCCGGCAACAGCGCCGGATACCATCGCAGCGGTGATCAATGCGCCGGTTTTCCTTCTGTGGATATAGGCAAGGGCATCTGCATCTGCCGCAGGGTTTTCTTCGTTCGCAAGATCTGCCCACTGCCCTGCGACCATGCCGGAAACACCCGCGCCACGGGCAACTTCAAGCGCAGCTTCGTAGTATCGGGGTGCGGTTCGAAGCCTTTCCTGGCCTTCGCGCAGGATCGTTTCAAAGGCAAGTGACAGAAGACCATCCCCCGCAAGCAGCGCATTGGCCTCGCCGTAGACCTTATGGTTGGAAGGTCTGCCGCGCCGGAAATCATCATCGTCCATGCAAGGCAGATCATCATGGATCAGGGAATAGGTGTGAATCATTTCAAGCGCACAGGCGATGGGCATTGCATCTTCCATGCTGCCGCCTGCAAGTTCCGCTGCAGAAAGGCACATGCGGGGTCTCAGGCGCTTGCCGCCCGCAAACACGCTGTATGCCATCGCTTCGCGCATGACCTTTGGCACATCACATGCAGCAATGTACCCCTCAAGTGCAGCATTGATCGCTTCAAGATATTTCATTCTTCCCGATCCTCCGCTGCTGCATCTGCCTGCAGCGTTTCAAGGCGGCCTTCGTAGGTTTCAAGCTGCGCGAGGCAGGCCTTTGAAAGAACCTGTCCTTCCTCGTAAAGCTTCATCATATTATCAAGGGGCAGCTTGCCTGCAGAAAGGGTATCCGCAATTTCCTGCAGCCGTTCCATAGCTTCTTCAAAACTAAGCTTTTTCTTTGCCATTTTGATCCTGTTCCTTTTCTTTCGTACTGATAACAGCATTTACGCTGCCGTCGTGGAAGCAAAGCGTTACGTGCTCCTGCATTAGGAGAGCCTTTGCACTGCCATGATAAACACCGTTTTTATCCTTTACGAGCGCAAACCCTCTTTTAAGGGTCGCTGCAGGGGATAAAGCCAGAAGCTGCCCCTGCAGAACCGCATGCTTTTGTTTTGCGGTCTGAATGTTTGCGGAAAGGGCGCCAAGCATCTGCATCTCTATTGCCATCAGGCTGTTTTTTGCCGTTTCGACAGCATGAGAAGGCCTTGCGAAAGCGCTGCTGCTCCGCAGCATTTCAACCTTGTCCCTTCGGCGCTGCAGCGTATTTTTTGTTGCCTGCAGCAGCGTTTCCCGGGCTGTATCAAGGGCATAAAGAAGCGTATCAACCTCCGGCACACACAGCTCCGCCGCCGCGGAAGGCGTAGGCGCCCGAAGATCCGCCACAAAATCGGCAATGGAAAAGTCTGTCTCGTGGCCCACCGCACTGACGACCGGGATCCTGCTTTCGAAAATCGCCTGTGCCACCACCTCTTCATTGAATGCCCAAAGATCTTCCATGCTGCCGCCGCCTCGCCCCACGATAAGAACATCGGCTTTTCCCACTTCGTTCATGCGGCGAATGCCTTCGGCGATCTCCTCCGCTGCGCCGACCCCTTGTACCGCCACAGGGCACAGCAGCAGATTCATCTTCGGAAACCTGCGCCGGGCAACGCTGATAATATCCCGGACTGCGGCACCCGTTGCGGATGTCACGATACCCACGCATTTCGGCAAGGCAGGGATCGGCTTTTTCCTGGCTTCGTCGAAATATCCTTTTGCCTGCAGTCGCGTTTTCAGCATCAGGAAGCGGCGATATAATTCGCCTTCCCCTTCCCGCTGCACGGATTTCACGTACAGCTGATAGGATCCGTCCCGCACATAGAGCGATGCATTTCCCGTGGCAACGATCTCCATTCCGTCTGCAAAAACGGTATGGCACGCCATCGCATCCTGCCTGAACATCACGCAGCGTATCAGCGCGCCGCTGTCTTTCAAAGAAAAGTACACATGCCCGGAAGAATGGCGTTTGAAGCCGCTTACCTCCCCGCGGACGGTGAGCCCGCGAAGCAGCACATCCCGCTGCAGAAGGCCCGCAACATATTCATTCAGCTGTGTTACGCTTAAAACATATCCGTTCTGCATACCGCTTTATCCTGTTTCTTTTCCATAAAATGATCCCGGCAGCGGAGTGCCACACCGACGGCATTGTCGGAAGACAGCGCTTTTTCTCCAAAGAACAGCACCGCCTCGCCGTGTTTTTGGAACCGTTCCGCCAAAAGCCTGCGCAGAAGTGGGCTTGAAGCAACTCCTCCCGTGATCAGAACGCGCCTTACACCTGTCTTGTCAATTTCGTGCACAAGCATTTTATAGAATGTACGCGCCATACAGTCATAGACACCATAGGCGATCTCCGCTCCGTTCATGCCGGCTCTGATCAGAGACTGCGTTTTTGTTTCCACGCCGGAAAATGAGCAGATCCCCTGTTTCACAACGGCAGGCAGTTTTGGGCTTTTTGCGGGATCGGCTTTTGCCGCAAGCATCTCAAGATGTTTTCCGCAGGGAAACGGAAGCCCAAGCGCAACACCGACCCGATCCACAAACTGCCCCGCGTGAAGATCTTCACCGCCGCCGAGAAGGGAGATGTCGAGCGATTCATTCACAAGAAAAGTTTCGGTGGTCCCGCCGCTGATATGCATGCCGAGGAAGGGTTCTCCCATCAGCATTTCATTTCCGTAAAGCGCCGCGCGCACATGGCCGTCCTGATGGGAAACGGGAAGCAGCGGGACGGAAAGTGCCGCCGCAAGGGATGCGGCAACAGTCTTTCCCGCAAGAAAAACAGGCATGTAGCTGTCCGCGCCCGAACGGGGACTCACGCTTACGGCAACAGCACGAACAGAAAGGCCGGAAACCGTTTGAAACAGCTCCGGCACAAGTTTTTCAAGATTCTTTATATGCTGAAACAGGCCATCGCTTTGGCGAAGGCCCCTTTCTCCCGGTTTAACAGAAAGCACCGTCCGATGGTCGCAGACGATGCCTTTCTCATCCACACAGGCAACAGACGTGGTATAGCAGCTTGTATCCACGCCAATGAAAGCGTTCATCGCTTTCACTCCTTACTTTCCTGCTCAAGCCGCTTTGCAAGCGTGCCCAGCATACCGTTGATGTAGGCGGAAGACCGGTCTCCGCCAAAACGCTTGGCAAGTTCCACAGCTTCGTTGATGGAAACGCTGCAGGGGATATCCTTGCGGTATTTCATCTCATAAATAGCAACGCGCAAAATGGAAAGATCCACCCTTGGCATACGCTCGATACTCCAGCCGATGGCAAGTTCATCAATTAACGCATCGATCTCTTCCTGATGAACTTCGATACCGTCGATCACAGCGCCGGAAAAGTCAAGATCCTCTTCGGAAAGATCTTCCGTGATGCCGGACTTGTCCAGCACGGCTTCGTAAGTGTCTTCCCCCCCAAACAAACGCGCAAAGGCAAGCTTCATTGTGACCTCACGCGCGGTCTTCCTGCTCATAACTTCTTTTGTTCCTCCGTATGGAAATCGGCGTTCAAGCTGCCGCCGTTACTCGTTTTTCCCAAAAAGCCCGCAAAAGAATTCCTTCACACGGGCACGGCCGCCCTCATCAAGAAGCGTACCGATAAAATAGGCTGCACCGACGATGGCAAACAGCAAAAGCGTACGCCAGAAGCCGATGGTAAAGATCAAAATCGCAAACAGGATACCGAAGCATACGCTGATGATGCGCCATTTATACAGCCGGCAAAATGCAAAGAACTCATTCATTGCGCCACCTCATCAAACAACGCGCGCAGGCTTCTGGGGCTGCGGAGCGCTGATGATCAGCACATCCACATTACGCACAACGATACCGCAGTAAGTTTCGATATAGGTTTTCAGTGATTCCTGCAGCGCATTGGTAAACTCGGGAAGCACGGTCTCGTTTGCAACAACAAGCTTCACGCCGACAGCGACAGCATTTGTCTCAAGAACCACGATATTGCTTTCGCATTCCTTTACCTTTTGGTTCGCCCTGCAATGCCGCTGTACCATGGCATCCACAGCCTGCAGCGATACGGAAGCGGCACCGTTGTCGCCGGCCTGGATCAGTGCGGAAGTAGGCTTTGCCTGGGGGGTTGCCTTTGCCGCCTTCCTTTTGCCCATCGCAATGAAAAGACGGAACGCAAACACAAGCAGCACAAGACCGATACCGCCAAGGATCAGACGGTTTTCAATGAGACCGTTTGTCAGGATCTCTACGACCATAACGATGCTTTCCGCCGTAATAAGGGACATGGCAACGCCGATGGAAAGTGCCGCCAGTGCGATGATGATGAAAAGCACAAGAACAAGCAGGAGCTTATCGATCCACCTGAATTTCATTCGTTATTCTCCTTTTGGGAAGGCCGCCGGAATATTTCAGGCGGCCTCCGGTTTTTTGGTGTTATTCGGCAGGCTGGACTTCCACAGCCTTCGCTTTCGCATCCGGCTTATCGAAGCTGATGGACTGAACAGAAACGTTTACCTGTACCACGCGAAGGCCGGTCATGGTCTCGATGGCATTCTTGATGCTGTTCTGCACCTTGCCGCAAACCTCATGAAGCTTGTAGCCGTAGCGGATGATGATGCTGAGATCCACAGCGACTTCTTCCTCCCCGATCTCGACCTTGATGCCCTTGGTCATACTCTTTTTGGCGTTCAGCATGCCGGTAATGCCTTCGACGACGCCGCCGGCCATCCCCACTACGCCTTCAACCTCGGTTGCCGCAAAGCTGGCGATGGTTGCAATAACATCGGGCGCAAAGACGATCTTGCCTCCCTGGATCTCTTTTACTTCAGTGGTGATTTCGTTTTCCGGAGTCATGGTGCACTACCTCCCTTAGTATTTGGATTTATTATAACAGATTTTTCACGCCATGCAAAGCTTGTATCGCGTAAAGTGAGCAAGTTCACATAAGATTTTCTTTTTTTGCCGTTATGCGCCGGGAATCACCTTTACGTTTTCGGCATTTTCCCCTGTCTCCCGCAGCACGATATCGAGTATCTGTGCCGCCTGTTCCTCGGTGAGGGTTTCAGCATCCACGATCACATTCACTGTGCCGCTATGGAAAGTAACCGCTGCATCCGTAAACCCTTTTGCCCGTATCAGGTTTTCTATAGTAAACTCCGCTTCCATGTTATTCACAATAGAAAGCTTCTGCGCTTCCGCATCCGCAAGCGTTTCCGTATCGGAAGCACTTGCCGCAATGATCTCATTGAGATATTGCAGTTCAAGGGCGCGGACACTTTCCCTCTCTTCCCGGAAGGAGTCAAAATAATCCATACCGGCAGCAGAGCCTGCAGCCGTTTCCACGCTGTTTTCTTTTATGTTTTCAAAAGAAACCGCATTTCCTTTGCCGCTTTCATCCTGCATATCCTGCGTTTTATCCGGTGCATTCAATGCACAGTTCCACCAGATAACGCCAACAAGCACCAGCATAAGCGCAGCAATAAGCGCATATTTTTGTTTTTTTCCTTCCATTTTCATCGTATTTCTATGCCTCCCCTTCCATGGTTTTCATTTCAAACACCTCAATGCGGGAAACATCAACACCAAGTACCGTTTTGACCGCGTTCTGCAGATCTATGCGTACCGCGATATCTCCCGCTCCTTCCGCGATCACGATCACGCCGCGTATTGCCGGCTCCTTTTCCGCCAGCACCAATGCCTTGTTTCCCTTTTCCGTTGAGAACGTAACGGGCTGCGAAGATATCGTGCTGCTTTGTTTGACGCTTTCCGAATCCGCACCAAAATTTTCGGTATAGTCCGTTTCCGTATCCGTTTTCATAGCCGGCACGATCTCTGTTCCCGTTTCATAAGTAACCATAACCTCCACCCTTCCCGCCCCGCGGATACAGGATAATACCATCCTGAGCCTTTCTTCCGTTTCCACCGCTTTTGAAGCGGAAACGGGATATTCGCTTGCCCCGACAGCTTTTTCCTCATCGGCCTCTGCGTTTTGAAAAAGCGTCGATGCACCATACAGCAGGATACCCACAAACACCAGGGCCCCGTAAACCGCCAGTTCAAACCGCTTATCCCGTTTCATGCGCTGTATCACGGAACGGTTCAGCCGGTCGAGAATATCGCCTTTCTCCTTCTTTTCCATATTGTTATCCCCCCTTCAGAAGTGCCGCCAAGGGTTCCGCAGCGTACAGCAGCAAAAGAAGGGAGAGCGCCCGCTTTGCACTTGTACCAAGCACGCCCTTGGGCAAAAGCGATTCTCCGACAAATCCGATCACCGCCAGTATAAGGAACCGCTCCATCAACGCATAGATACTTTCCATTTTCTCCTTCACGGATTGCCGACAGCCATGACAAGCCCCGCGCAGATCACAAACATCAGCGCCACAGCGGTTACGGCGGCAAAAAGATTGTTATAGACTTCGGAAAGCGCAAACAGCAATCTGCTGATCCGCCCGTCTCCGGAAAGCGGCGCACAAAGTGTCCCCGCAGTTTTTGCGGCAAAACCGGCCGTCACAAGCTGCACAAGCGGCAGGAATGCCGCTCCGAGTACAGTGATCATACTTGCGGCACCGATGGCGTTTTTGATCATTACCGCACTGCCAAGCACCGTTTCAAGGGTACCGGACATTGCGTTTCCCACGATGGGAACGCTTTTGTCAAATGTGTATTTTGCTGCCCTTATCGCCAAGCTGTCAGCACCGCCCATGCTTAACCCCTGTATGGCAACGATACCGAAGTATACCGTAAATGCAGCACCCGTCAGCCATTTGACTGCAGACTTGATGAGCCGGTGAAGTTCATTTGCTCCCATCCCTTCCGTTATGCTGCCGATAATCGCAGCGGCACCGCCTGCCGCCGCAAGCGGAAGTACAACGGTTTTGAAAAATCCCGTTATGGCAGTGTTCAAAAACAGCATCATCGGCTGCAGCGCCCCGCTCAGACTTACACTTCCCACAGCAGCAAGGGCGAAAGACATAACGGGAGCCGCGATTTGGGTAAAAGACGAAAGCAGTTCTATCGTGCTGCGCGCAAGGTTAACCTGTTCCATCAGCGCAGAAGATACCGCCGCCGCGCTCATGCCGAAGGTAAAAAAACGCACTGTTTCTCCAAGCGTCCCTTTCCCCCCTGTCAGGATCTCTGCCGCACAGCCAAAGAGAACCGCAGCGATGAACGATGTATAGATGCGCAGATTCCTTTTAAAGGCTTGCACCAGAATAGCCTGTATGGCACCGGGCACACTTTCATACGCAATTCCGTTTCCACCGGCAATAGCGGATAACAAGTCCGAAATTCCCGCTTCTCCCCAAAGCTCACGCATGCTTTCGGGAAGAGCTTCTTCATAAAAAGCGCTCCATCCGGAAAGATCATATGCGGAAAACATATCCTCCGCTTCGGCCGGCAGCGGATCTGCGCGGCTTACAGCCGGAAGCAGGATAAGAATCACCGCCAATACCCCGATGCACCCTTTATGAAGCCGCATGGACCGCAAGAATGCCGCCCACAAGCTCAAAAATAGAAGCCAGGACCGGCAGGCAAAGCGCAAGTATCATCACACGGCCTGTAAATTCCACTTTCCCCGCAACGGCACCTTCCCCTGCATCGCGGCAAAGATCCGCAGCAAACTGCGCAAGATAGGCAATGCCGAGGATCTTCAGCAGTACACTCAAATATGCGGTTTCGATCCCGGTGCGTTCAAAGAGCGCATTCAGAAAAGCGGACATGGATCGGAGTTCATCCATTGTCAGGATCAGCAGCAGCGCACCTGCCGCCACCGCGATCTGCGCGGTAAGCTCCGGGCGGTATGTTCGAAGCAGCAGCGATGCTACCACCGCCGCAAACGCAATTCCCACCACTTTAAAAACCGATGCCAATTCCCCCACCTGCCTTAATAAAGCTGAAACACCTGTTTTACGTTTTCAAACAGCGTGCCAATCAGGTCAATGATCATCATCAATGTGATAGCAAGCCCCGCAAGGGCGGCAAGCATGGCCATATCATCCCGTCCCGTCTGCTTGAGCAGTTGGCAGATGATCGCGATCAGAATGCCGATCCCCGCGATCTTAAATACGATCTCGATCCCCATAGTATCCCTCATATCACAAGAAGTGCCAGCGCAAGTCCCGACAAGAGGCCAAGCGATTCAAACAGCCTTCCTTTTTGTTTTATTTCCGTTTCGAGCGTATCTACGGCTTCTCCAAGCCTTCGCACAGCAAGCGCTGCGTTTTCCTGCTGCGCCGACAGTTCCGGCGCAAAAAGGCCTGCGCCGTAATCGGCAAAGATCATCCATTCCGCCTCGGAAAGCAATTCAAATCCGTTTCCCTGCTTTGCCGCATCACGCATAGCGATTTCAAACAGCGCACCGACGGTCTCATCCTCCGAAAGCACCTTAAGAAACACTTGCCAAAATGTCTCCAGCGACGGTGTAAACCGGGAGAGCAGCCCCGGAAAGGGTTCAGGATGTAAAGCCATCCTCTCCGAAATCCTGCGGATATCGTTCTGCATGGCAGCGAGAGTCTTTCTTCGTTTTCGGAGTTTCTCCGTCTTCATATGCCCGATGCGGGTACAAACGGCAAGCAGCAAAAGCGCAAAGATCACATTCATCCCGAACGGGCA